>NZ_JCALCF010000004.1:0-266802 GCF_059812185.1 Mycobacterium sp. NGS67 | reverse complement strand
AGCTGGGACACGAGAGGGTCTCACACGCCTGCGTGGCCGTTACCCGATCGTGTTCTGCGAATGTGACAGACCGCACATTACGGTCAGGTAAACTCGCTGAACCGGAGGGCGGCAACGGAGCCGCGGCCAAGGGGGGAGCGGCGATGAGTGCTCGAAAGTCCAGTGCGCTGGCCGAACTGATGCCACCGGGCCGCGCCATGACGGTCCGCGCCGCCGACGGAACCCCCTTGCACGCCCAAGTATTCGGTCCGCCGGACGGCTACCCGATCGTCCTGACGCACGGCTTCGTCTGCGCCATTCGCGCCTGGGCTTTCCAGATCGCCGATCTGGCAGGCGAATACCGGGTGATCGCCTTCGACCACCGTGGACACGGTCGCAGCGGCCTGCCGCGCCGCGGCGGTTACAGCCTCAAACACCTTGCGTCGGACCTGGATTGCGTGTTGGAGGCGACGCTGGCCCCGCACGAGCGCGCGTTGATCGCCGGGCACTCGATGGGCGGGATGACCATCCAAGCCTGGTCGCAGCGTTACCGCCACAAGGTCGCTCGACGCGCCGACGCCGTCGCGCTGATCAACACGGCCAGCGGTGACCTGCTGCGCCAGATCAAGCTGCTGTCGGTACCGCGGGGACTGTCCCCGGTCCGCGTGATCGCCGGTAGAACGCTGATCAACGCCATCGGCGGGTTGCCGCTGCCCAGCGCGGTCCGGATACCCAGCCAATACATGGTCGCGCTGATGGCGACCGGGGCCGAGGCGGACCCCGGCGTCGTCGAGTTGGTCTACGAGTTGTTCGCCCAGACGTTGCCCGCCGGGCGCGGCGGCTGCGCGCGGATGCTCATCGACGAGATGGGTTCGCGCCACCTGAGCCTGGACGGGCTCACGGTGCCGACGCTGGTCATCGGCAGCAAGCGCGACCGGCTGACACCGATCAGCCAGTCGCGCAAGATCGCCGGCGCCGCCCCCAACGTAGTGGGTCTCGTCGAGCTGCCCGGCGGGCACTGCTCGATGCTGGAACAGCCCGAAGCGGTGAATCAGCAGCTGCGCGGGCTCGCCGAGTCGGTGCGGGCCCGGCACGACCGGATCCGTCTGATCAGCTCATAGCAGCGCGGCCACCTCGGCGGCCGCACGCCGCCCGGACCGCACGGCTCCGTCGAAATAGCCGGTCCATTCGTCGGCCGTCTCGGTGCCCGCCCAGTGGATCGGGCCGACGGGCTTGCGCAGCACTCGACCGTACTTCGTCCAGGATCCCGGCGGCACCGCCGCGGTAGGGCCGCCCGGTGCGAATTCCTCGGTCCCCCAACGGAAATCGGTGTAGTCGATGGGTGTCAGAGCTTCGTCGCCGTACAGCGAGGCGAAGCACCGCAGCGCATCACCGCGACGCTGCTCGAAGGTGAGCGAGTCGAACGCGCGCGGGTCGACGAAGCCCAACAGGATGCCGGGCCCGTCTTGCGGGCTGACATCGAAGGTGATGAACACCGGGCCCTTGTCGAGCAGCGCCGAACCGGAAAATCCCCTGGCCCGCCAGAACGGCGTCTCGTAGGCCGCATACGCCTTGCTGAGTCGGCCCTGCGGCCAATGCTCGGCGAGCTCGGTGTATTCGGGGGGCAGCGGGGGAGTGAATTCGATCGCGGCGCGATGGGCGGGTGGGATCGCGACGATGACGAACCCTGCCTCGGCCTGACCCTGGTCGCTGGTGACGGTCACACCCGAGCCGTGCCGTTCGATGCGCCGCACCGGTGCGTCCAGCACCACTCGATCGCCGAGTTCGGCGGCCGCCCGGTCGGCGATCTGCTGCGTGCCGCCGGGGATGAGGTCCTGCTGTGCGCCGTTTTCGGTGTCCAGCAGTCGGTTCAGGCCGCCGGCCGCGCGTACGTACCGGGCCGCGTGCAGCATGGATACGTCGTCGGGTTCACAGCCCCAGGTGACCCGGGTCATGATCGCCATCAGATCCTGCGAGGATTCGGTGGCACGTACCGCGCGTAGCCACTGACCGAGGGACACACTGTCCAACTGCCCGGCCTGTCTTGCCGTCCACGGCGACGTGACGGGAACCGTGCGGGAGATCCGCTCGAACTGCCATTGCAGGCGGGCGATATCGAGCAGGCCGATCAGCGAGAGCCGGGGAATGGTTCCGCTGTATGCGCGCGCCGCGCCGCGCCAGTGGATCACGTTGTTGCCGTCGTGATAGGTCGGCACCGTCGGCAGCCCGAGTTCGTCGATCAACGCCAGCACGGCATCCTGGGTGGGGCCGACGAACGAACCGCCCCGGTCGATCGGCAGTCCCGCGACCGTGCCGGTGAACGAGCGGCCCCCGACGCGGTCTCGGCCCTCCAACACCAGCACGTCGTGCCCCTGCCGGGTCAGCTCGCGGCCTGCGGTCAACCCGGCGAAGCCGGCGCCCACCACGACAACGTCGACATTCCACGCCGGGTTCGTCACGTCTGTCAGTGAACCGCACGTCAGGGAGCGACCGTCAACCAGTCGGCGAATCCCGACGGGTCGTGGCGGCCCAGTGCCCCGTGCTCGTACAGACCCCAACCTTCCACCGGGTCCGCGTCGCCCTCCCGGCATACCGCGCGCCCCACGTGGTCGATGACGCCGAATCCGGACCGCCCGATGATGGCCGCGTCGGTCATGTCGTAGGTCAGGCGCTCGACGAACTTCTCGCCCTTCCAGGTGCCGTGCAGCCAGTCCGAGTCGCCGCCGTACCCGCCGCCGACGTGAATCGGCACCGGCAGTTTGGACTCGACGTCGAAATGGACGGGGGTGCCGTCGCAGGCGGTGGCGTCGATGGTCGCCCCGGTCGGGATGCGGGTGCCGGAACGGTAGTGGATCTTGACCCGCGGCCAGCCCAGCTGCTCGACCCGTCCGTCGCGCCAGACCCGGGTGCAGTCGTTGAGCGAGCGGAACCCGTTCGGCTCCTCCTGGATGATCAGCACGATCGCGAAGTCCTCGAACGCCATCGGGACATAGAGCCACCACATGCCCTCGAACGGCGGGTCGGCCGGCCGGCCGGCCGGCTCGGCCTCCCCGATCGGGCGGATACCCCAGGACCGGTCGCGGCTGCCGATCCAGGTCGCCGGGTCGACATCGATGGTTTCGCCGTCGATCGCCAGGTGCCCGCTCCAGCTGCCCAGCTGCGCGAACCGTTGGGCATGCAGCGTCACCCGGTTACCGGTCCGCAGGATGTGTGGCTGCTCCTGCACGACGTCGAACAGGCCTTCCCAGGTGAGATCGGCTGCGACGCCTTCTGTTTCGTCGAGCACGATCCGAATCTTGCGTAGCGGCTCGATGACCTCGACCCGGTAGCCGTTGACGTGCTGGTGCAGCCGGTCCTGATCGATGGCGTCCGAAACGTGCACCGCGGTTTGAGTGTCGCCGCGGCGGACGAGCAGGAAGGCGTCCTTGACCCCGAGGTTGGGGTAGTAGCCGATGCCGGTGATCACGAAGATATCGCCGGTGCGGTCGTGGGCGTTGAAGTAGGAACGGTCGTAGAAGTTGCGGTCCGAGGAGCCCGGCCACGCGATCGGCTGCGGGACCTGGTGTACCGGGTATTCGTCGAGTGGGCCGAGCATTATTGCTCCTCTCCGATAAGGCGTTTCATCAAACCGGCGTGATAGAACAGCGACTCCACCTCGTCGGGTTTCTCGGTTTCGCCGAAGTGAATGCGCCGCGCTCCGGTGCGCATGAAGACGCAGGCCCACATGATGCCGCAATACACGTAGAACCACTGCAGGTCGTCGAGTTGCACGCCGGTGAGCCCTCGATAGGTGTCGCGCACGTCTTCCTCGCGCATCACCTGCGGCAGTCCCGGCAGCGTCGCCAACCCGGCAAGTTCCTCGAACACCTTGTGCGCGAATATCATCCACGCCACGTCGAGTTCACGTGGACCCAACGTCACCATTTCCCAGTCCAGCACCGCCACCGGGGCGAAGTCGCGGTACAGCACGTTGCCCACCCGGGCGTCCCCCCACAGCAGGACGGGCTCGCGCTGGTCGGCTCCGGCGGGCCAATTGGCTTGCAGCCATTGGAGACTGCGCTCCACCAACGGCGAACGCCCGATGTCGGGGACGGCGAAGTCGTACCAGGACTTGACCCAGTTGAAATGCCTGCGCAGCGCGGTGTCACCGGTCAGTCCCTCGGCGAGGAAACCAAATGTCTTCTCCGCGTCGGGGATCGAGTGCAGGGTCGCCAGAATCCCTACCGACGCGTCCTGCAGCTTCCGTTGTTGCTCGACCGGCGCGTCGGCGAACCAGTTCCCGCCGAACGTATACGGCATCACATCGGGCGGGACCACGCCCTCGACGTAATCCATCAGAAAGAACGGCGCACCGAGCACCTCGCCGGTGTTCTCGATCCAGCGCACCTGCGGGACCGGCACGTCGGTCAGCTCGCCGACTTGGCGAATGACCTCGAATTGGTGATCGAGGCGATAGGTCGGAAACACCGGAACGTCTTCGTTGGTGGGGGCGACCCGGGCCACTAGCTTCTGTTCCTGCCCGTCCCAGCGGGCGGTCAGGATGATCGTCTCCGATGACATTCCGGTGGAGTCGACGCCGCTTTCTACGGTTATCTCCGGTGCCGTGGGCAATTTCGTCGACAGCCACTGCGACAGCAGCTGCGGAACGGTCGTGGTGTCGCGGCTCGAGCGTTGCATGCGGCCGACATCTTCGACCGCCGGTTCATTGGCCACGGAATGCTTCCTTCGCGAGATAATTACGATACGGTAGGTAGCGTTATGAAAGCAGACGTGCCATCCCTTGACAAGGCCTCCGGCGCCGGCCGGCCGCGGGATCCGCGCATCGACTCGGCCATCTTGGCGGCGACGTCGGAACTGCTTGTGCAGATCGGATATTCGAACCTGAGCCTGGCCGCGGTCGCCGAGCGGGCCGGGACCACCAAGTCGGCACTCTATCGGCGGTGGTCGAGTAAAGCCGAGTTGGTTCACGAGGCCGCCTTCCCGGTCGCGCCGACAGCGTTGGAAACCCCGGCCGGCGACTTCGCCGCCGACATCCGGATGATGATCGAGGCGACGCGCGACATTTTCACGACTCCTGTCGTGCGCGCCGCATTGCCGGGACTTCTTGCGGACATGACCGCCGACCCGTCGTTGAACGCCCGCGTGATGGCACGTTTCGCCGGCCTGTTCGACGCGGTCCGGGTCCGGCTGCGTGAGGCGGTTGAGCGTGGAGAGGCGCACCCGGACGTCGAACCGGGCCGTCTCATCGAGTTGATAGGGGGAGCCACGATGCTGCGAATGTTGTTGTACCCCGAACTCGACGACGCCTGGGTGGACCAGACGACCGCCATCGTCGTGCACGGAGTCAACAGGTGACGGCGATCGTCACGGGCGCCAGCCGCGGGCTGGGCCGGGCGATAGCCGTGGCCCTGGCGGCCGACGGCGCTGCGGTGGCCGTCGTCGGTCGCACCGAGGAGGTCTGGGACGAGCGCCTGCCCGGAACGATCGGCGAGACGGTCGCCGAGATCGAGTCGTCCGGCGGCCGTGCGGTGGCCGTGCGCGCCGACCTGACCGACCGCGACGATGTCGCCCGCCTGGTCTCCGAGGCGCGGGAAGCCTTGGGGCCCATCACCACGCTGGTCAACAACGCGGCCTTCACCGCACCGGGGCGACCGGGTGCGCAGCGTCGCGCCAAAGCACCCAACACCAAGCCCGACTGGCCGGGCTTCGTCAGTGTCCCGTTGGCGGCCTATCGCCGGCACTTCGAGATCTCGATCTTTGCGGCGTACGAACTGATGCAATTGGTCAGCCCGGACATGATCAACGCCGGCGGCGGCTCGATCGTCAACATCACCTCGATCGCGTCGCGGCTGCCCGGCGATGGCCCCTATTCCGACCGCGGCGTCGGAGTGCTCCCTGGATACGGCGGGTCCAAGGCTGCGCTCGAACACCTGACCCAGTGTGCGGCTTTCGACCTCGCCGACTACAACATCGCGGTCAACGCGCTGGCGCCGTCCAAACCGATCATGACCCCCGGCCTGTCCTACTACGCGCGCGACTTCGACGACGTCAGCTCGGCTGACGAATTCGCCCAGGCCGCAGTGCAATTGACGCATGTCGACCCGCGCGTGATCACCGGACGCACCATCGGTCACCACCAGGTGCTCGACGGCAGCTTCACCCCGTTCAAGGTCTGACGTGTTAGGCGGCATGTCGGTCGATCAGTGTGACGGTGATGGCGGCTTCGATTTCGCTGCAGGCTGCGAGCCACCGCGGCCGGGATCGGCCCATAGCCGTCCAGGTGCGCCGCCGCGGCGCCGTCGCCGAGCAATGTCTCGGCGGACATCACCAGGTTGACGGCGACCGGGGCCGGTACCTCGGCAGGACTTCCGGTGACGCGCTCCATGAGAGTGTCGGCCATGACCTGACCTCGGGACCGGCCGTCGAAGGTGGTGTCGGCGGCGCGGCGCAGTGCGGCATAGACCCCGACGCCCTTGGCGACCGGCAAGAGAGCGCTGACGCAGACCATGGTGTCGGGTGCGGGCCGGATCGTCACGGTGCGGTCGGCCTCGGCGTTTGCGGCGCGGTCGACCACCGCACGCGGGTCGAGCCGATAGGCGATGGCTTTGGCCGCCGCCACTATCTTCCGATCACCCAGACCGTCCAAACCGGCCTGATCGGAGCACATTTCGCGGTCCAGGGTGCGCCGCTCCTCGACGTCCAGGCAGGCTGATTCGCGCACGATCAGAGTGGCCCGCCACTCCGAGAGCGCCCCAGCCTCCAGGGCGGCCAGGGTATGGGGCATTTCGTGCACCAACGCGTTGGCAAAACCCAGATGCCGGCTGCCCCGGGCCGGTGAGTCGTGGCGAGCCAGCGCGATCTCGCTGGCCAGCCCGCGGCCCTGTTTGCGGGCAGGTACACCGGCGGCGGCCTCGGCGCTGCGGCGACACGTCGCCAGCGCGGCGGTGAGGCGGGCCTGTTCGGCGGCCGCAGCGCTCTTGCCGAGTTCAAGCGCAGTGATCCGCGCGATCAGCTCGGCCTCCAAGACCTGCTGGTCGCCATCACTTAAACCGGTGCTTCGAACATATGTTCGACTATACCACCGATGTCTGCGGCCGGCACCCCACCAGGAACTCTGGTCGGCGACCGCTCTGGACCCCGGCGTCTCGTCGCGGTTAGCCTTCGGGCTATGGGGCGAGTCGACAAGCCCACGGGACGCGTCCTCACGGTGATCGCCCTGCTGATCGTGGTCGCCGCGGCACTGCGCGGATACCTGCCCGCCCAGCACGGAACGCGCCTGAGGGAAGCCGGCGGAAGTCCCGCGGCGCTGATGTTCCTCGCGGCGGCAATCGCAGCCACGGTCGGCCTGCTGGCGTTCTCGATCATCGCCCGCCTGCGCGACCCGCGCACCGCCGCACCCAGCACCGTCGACCTGTCGGAAATGCTGGGCAAGGACACCGCCCGGCCCAGTTGGCGAATAGTGCTGATCGCACTCGCGGTGATCGTGGCCTGGTTAGTGCTCGCGATCGTGCTTTCCCGCCTCTTCACCCCGCCCGATGTGGGACTGGAAGTGACGCAACCGAAGAATGTCCCGACGACGGGCAGTCCGGGCACCAACCCGCCGGTCAAGCAACATCCACAGCACAAGAACAGCGGCGACATGCTCGGCATCCTGCTTGCGACCGTGCCGGTGCTGCTGATGTTGTTCGTCGGCAGTGCGGTCGCTTCCCGACGGCGAGGAGTCGCACCGGTTGACACCGTCCGCGACGGCGACGCCGCCGAACCCCGGCCGCCGGAGAATGCCTCCGAAACATTGTTGCGCGCAGCAGAAGTCGGACTGGCCGAGATGGCAGATCTCAGCCGCGAACCACGCGAAGCGATCATCGCCTGCTACGCGGCAATGGAACGCGAATTGGCCAACGTGCCCGGCGCAGTCCCCCAGGCGTTCGACACTCCGACCGAAGTGCTGGCTCGTGCCGTCGAACACCATGCGCTGCGTGCCGACAACGCGATGCAACTGGTGAACCTGTTCGAGGAAGCGCGGTTCAGTCCGCACGTGATGGACGAAGGGCACCGTGAGACCGCGGTCCGGCTACTGGAGTTGGTGCTCGACGAGATAACACCTCGATCGGGTCTGCGGGCATGAAAAGGCTTGTGGTAACCGGCGTTTTACTCATCCTGGGAATCGAGGCACTCGCCCTGATCGTGCGCGATCGTGGTTTCGTGCTCGCCGCGACGGGAATTGGCGCGGCCTTGGTCCTGCTCAACATCCGCAGGGTCCTCGGGCACCCGAACGAGCCTGTCGCCGAACCGGACTCCGACGATCCCGGGGACGGGCTGCGCCGCTGGTTGTCCAACACCGAGACGACGATCCGCTGGTCGGAGTCCACCCGCGCAGACTGGGACCGCCACCTGCGCCCGATGCTCGCCCGTCGCTACCAAATGGCCACCGGCCAACGACACGCCAAGGATCCCACGGCGTATAGCGCAACCGGCGAGATGCTGTTCGGCCCGCAGCTTTGGGAATGGGTCGATCCCAACAACGTCGGGAATGCCGACAGCCACCGACAATCGGGACCCGGTCGCGAGGCGCTCGAAGAGATCCTGCGAAGGTTGGAGCAAGTATGACGATGCCCGCGGCGACAACCACCGCCAATTGCGAGGCGGTACTCGACGAGATCGAACGCGTCGTGGTAGGCAAGCGGCCGGCGTTGACGCTCATCTTGACCGCAGTCCTGGCCGGCGGTCACGTCCTGATCGAAGACCTACCCGGGCTGGGCAAGACGTTGATCGCGCGTTCGTTCGCCTCGGCGCTGGGGCTGGAGTTCACCCGCGTGCAGTTCACCCCGGATCTGCTGCCGGCCGACCTGCTCGGCTCGACCATCTACGACATGCAGTCCGGCCGTTTCGATTTCCGCCGCGGACCGATCTTCACCAACCTGCTGCTCGCCGACGAGATCAACCGCACCCCGCCCAAGACGCAGGCCGCCCTGCTCGAGGCGATGGCCGAGGGACAGGTCAGCATCGACGGCCAAACCCACCGGCTGCCCACGCCGTTCATCGTCCTGGCCACCGACAATCCGATCGAGTACGAAGGCACCTATCCGTTGCCGGAAGCGCAACTGGACCGGTTCTCGATCCGGCTGGAACTGCGTTACCTCTCCGAGCAGGACGAGGCGGCGATGCTGCGCCGACGGCTGGATCGCGGTTCGGCGCAGCCGACGGTGAACCAAGTGGTCGACGCACACGATCTGCTGGCGATGCGCGAATCGGTCGAGCAGGTCACGGTGCACGAGGACGTTCTGCGCTACGTCGTCTCGCTGGCCACCGCGACCCGGCACCACCCGCAGGTTTCCGTCGGGGCCAGCCCGCGTGCCGAACTGGACCTGGTTCAACTCGCCCGCGCCCGTGCGCTGCTGCTCGGTCGCGACTACGTGATCCCCGAAGACGTCAAGGCTCTCGCCACCGCCGCTGTCGCACACCGCATCACGCTGCGTCCGGAGATGTGGGTGCGCAAGATCCAGGGCGCTGACGTGGTAGGCGAACTACTGCGGCGGTTGCCGGTTCCGCGGGCCAACGGTGGATCGGTGTGATCCAGACTCGGGAAGTCGAGTTGCGCTGGCGTGCTTCGCAATTGACCCTTGCGATCGCCACCGGCGCCGGAGTGGCGCTGGCGGCCGCCGTGATCAGCGGGCGCTGGCAGTTGATCGCTTTCGTCGCACCGCTGCTCGGGGTGCTGTGCTCGCTGGGTTGGCAGCGGCCGGCCCCGAACGTGCAGGTACACGCGGACCCGGATACCCAACGGTGCTTCGAGGACGAAGACGCA
Organism: Mycobacterium sp. NGS67; assembly: GCF_059812185.1. Classification (NCBI taxonomy): domain Bacteria; kingdom Bacillati; phylum Actinomycetota; class Actinomycetes; order Mycobacteriales; family Mycobacteriaceae; genus Mycobacterium; species Mycobacterium sp. NGS67. Next base: position 257,018 of record NZ_JCALCF010000004.1, on the reverse strand, counting down.
AAGATAACGGTCTGGAGCACAACGGATTCCGAGGACGCGGTCATCGACCTGACGGTATCGGCGCTACCTGGCATGCAACTCGATGTGGTGGATGGCAGCCAGGGAAAATCGGTGACCGCGGTCGCCCATCGGTGGGGGCGCTATCCGATCACGGTTCGCGTGGACATGGTGGCGCGCGGTGGTCTGGTGCGGGGGACCGGGACCGCTGACGTCTCCGCCGTCATCGTATTCCCGCTGACACCACCGCAATCGACGTCGATTCCGCAGACCGAGCTGCTCGATCGGTTGGGTGCCCATCTCACCCGGCATGTCGGTCCGGGCGTCGAATACGCCGACATCCGCCCTTACGTCCCCGGAGACCAACTGCGCGCGGTGAATTGGGCGGTCAGCGCACGCCGGGGCCGACTGCATGTCACGCAACGGCTGACCGACCGCGCGGCTGACGTGGTAGTGCTCATCGACACGTATCGCCAGCCGGCGGGACCCGCGACCGAGGCCACCGAGCGCGTGGTGCGCGGCGCCGCCCAAGTGGTGCAGACGGCGCTGCGTAACGGAGACCGGGCCGGGATCGTTGCGCTGGGCGGCAATCGCCCGCGCTGGCTGGGCGCCGACATCGGGCAACGGCAGTTCTACCGGGTGCTGGATACCGTGCTCGGTGCCGGTGAGCAGTTCGACAACGCCACGGGCACATTGGCGCCCCGCGCCGCCGTCCCGGCGGGTGCGATCGTGTTTGCGTTCTCCACCTTGCTCGACACCGAATTCGCTTTGGCGCTCATCGATCTGCGCCGGCGCGGTCATGTGGTGGTGGCCGTGGACGTCCTCGACGGCTCACCGTTCGAAGGTGAACTCGACCCGCTGGTGGTCAAGATGTGGACGTTGCAACGTTCGGCGATGTACCGCGACATGGCCACCGTGGGTGTGGATGTGCTGTCCTGGCCCGGGGATCGCTCGCTGGAACAGTCGTTGGGCGGGCTGCCCGACCGCCGCCGCCGGATCCGGCGTCAACTGCAGGGCAGGCACTGAAGATGCCGTCGCGCGCACAGAGCATTGTTTCCGCGGCGTTCGGCTTGCTGATGGTGGGATTGGCCGCCGCCGGCTCGCACGGACCGGTGCTGGTGTTGGCGGCTACGGCAGTGCTGGCAGTGGGAGCAGGAACGATAAATCGCTCGGCCGCAACGATTTCCGTGCTGCTGACGGTAGCGGTCATCGTCGGCGCCGATACCCCGCAGGTATTCGCCGCGCTGTCCGGGCTGTGTGCGGCGGGTTACCTGCTGAGCCGTCATCTGGCCACATCGCCGGCGACGCTCGTCGGTGCAGTCGGGTTCACCTTCGTCGGCTTGGTCGCGACGTCGTTCCCGCTGCAACTGCCGTGGTTGCCGCTATTGGCTCCGCTCGCGGTTTTGGCGATCTACGTGGTGGCTACCCGGCCATTTCTGAATTGAGACCGGCCGGGGGCAGGATGTTGGCGCCAGACAGGCGGCGCCGATGTTCAGCCAGCGCCGGTGCGCCGGCACCTCATGCGGAGTAATTTGCTAGCCGCCTTTCCCTGCTCCAGATCCTGTTTGGACACACCGCTGGTATCAAATAATCGCAATTACAAAGGTTCTAGTACGCTCCACCGCGGAACAAAAGGCGGTCGCCCACAACCGAACATCAACTTCAAGGGTCCGGTTCGTTTGACGCCGGTCAGGCGGCAGGCATTGTGCACTCGTCCATGAAGCGAAGCGGTGTGGACGTACCCGGACGACGAGATTCCATTGATTCGCGTGCGGAAACAATTTGCCGAATTCCCGATATCCCGCCTTCGACTTTCCTAGAGTCTTCATGGTGTTCGCGTTAACCGCGATCACTTCGCTCGCCTGCTGCATTCGCCCGTTGAAGGGGGACATCGGTCATGAGTTTCTTCGTATTGCCGCCGGAGATCAATTCGTTGCGGATTTTCGCCGGTGCGGGATCCGCGCCGATGTTGGAGGCCGCAGCGGCCTGGAACGGCTTGGCTGAGGAGTTGGCAACGGCGGCACAATCTTTCGCGTCGGTGACCTCGAGTCTGGCTGGACAGGCGTGGCAGGGTGCGGCGGCGGCGCAGATGGCTGCCGCGGCGGCTCCGTACGCGAGTTGGCTCTCCGCGGCGGCGGCACGAGCGGTGGGAGCGGCCGGTTCGGCCCAGGCCGTGGTGAGCGCATTCGAGGCCGCGCAGGCGGCGACCGTGCATCCATTGGCGGTGTCGGCGAACCGAAATGCGTTCGTGCAGTTGGTGGTCTCGAATCTATTCGGCCAGAATGCGCCGGCAATTGCGGCCGCCGAGAGCATCTACGAGGAGTTCTGGGCCGCCGACGTGGCGGCGATGGTGGGCTACTACAGCGGGGCGGCTGCGGCGGCGTCGCAGTTGGCTTCGTGGGTAACGAGCTTGCCGGGTCTGGGTCAGGTCGCATCCGGAGCCGCGGCCGCGGTGGCGGCGGCGATTCCGGCGATCAACACGGGCTTGGGCAATATCGGTGCGTGGAACCTGGGCGGCGGCAACCTGGGCGACTTCAACCTGGGGAGCGGCAACTTCGGCAGTGTCAACCTGGGCAGCGGAAACATTGGCAACCTGAACTTCGGCAGCGGAAATTTCGGTTCGTACAACTTCGGTTTCGGAAATAGCGGTTACATCAACCTGGGCCTCGGAAATATTGGCCAGTCCAACCTTGGTTTTGGAAATAACGGTTTCGGCAACGTTTTCGGCTTCGGGAACTCCGGCAACGGCAATATCCTTGGCGGGAACCTCGGTAGCACGAATTACGGTAGTGGGAATTTGGGTTCTTTCAACCTGGGTAGCGGCAACCTGGGATTCAACAATATCGGGTTCGGCAACAACGGAAACCTGAACTTCGGCTTCGGCAACAACGGAAACAACAACATCGGCTTCGGGCTCACCGGCGACAACCTGATCGGCATCGGCGCGCTCAACTCGGGTGTCGCCAACTTCGGGTTCGGGAACTCGGGCAACAACAATGTCGGCTTCTTCAATTCTGGTGACGGCAACTTCGGCTTCTTCAACTCCGGTGACGGCAACTTCGGCATCGGCAACTCGGGAAACATCAATACGGGCTTCTGGAATGCGGGCAGCTTAAACACCAGTTTCGGCAATGCCGGCTTCCAAAACTTCGGTCCGGGTAACGCGGGCGACTTCAACATGGGTCTCGGTAATGCCGGCGGTGGAAACGTGGGACTCGGCAACGCGGGATCATCGAATACCGGCATGTTCAACACCGGTAACGCAAATACGGGCAGCGCCAACTCGGGCTACTTCAACACCGGGTACGGCAATTCGGGTTGGACCAATACCGGGTTGCTCAACTCGGGTGACCTGAACACCGGCCTAGGTAGCTCGATCACGCCGGCGGGCGTCACCTCGTCCGGCTTCGGCAACACCGGGTCTGGAACCTCAGGCTTCTACAACAGCGGTGATCTTTCGTCTGGCTTTCAGAACGTCGGTGCCAGCAACAACTCCGGGTTCCATAACTTCGGTGACGGCAACGTCGGCATCAACAATGCGGGCACCAACAATGTCGGTGTCTTCAACACTGGCTCGGCCTCGAGCGGCATCCTGATTTCCGGTACCGGAGGTTCGGGTGTCGGCCACGCCGGCAGCTTCAGCAGCGGCCTGTCGAACTGGGGCAACGGCAGCGCCGGAGCCTTCAACCGCGGCGACGGCCAGGCGGGGATCTTCGGTCCGGCCAGTACGCCCGCGTTCCTGCTCGACCTGGGACCGCTGGCCCCGATCGTCAGTGCAGTGTCCGCACCGGCCGCATTCGGGCTGCCCGCCATCAACACCGGCCTGGGCAATCTCGGCGACTGGAACCTCGGTGGTGGCAACATCGGCAACTTCAACCTGGGCAGCGGCAACTTCGGCAATGTCAACCTCGGTAGCGGCAACATCGGCAACCTGAACCTGGGCAGCGGCAACTTCGGTTTCTACAACCTGGGTAGCGGCAATATCGGTCACACGAATTTCGGCAGCGGCAATAGTTTCGGCATCTTCAACTTGGGCAGCGGTAACTCCTTCGGTGACGGCAACTTCGGCATGGGTAACCGTTTCGGAAGCAACAACCTGGGCAGCGGCAACTCCGGCTCCTCCAACTTCGGCAACGGCAACCTCGGCGGTTCCAACCTCGGCAGCGGCAATCTCGGCTTCGGCAATGTCGGATTCGGAAACAACGGAAACTTCAACTTCGGTTTCGGCAATTTCGGCGATAACAACATCGGCATAGGGCTCACCGGTAATAACCAGTTCGGCATCGGTGCTTTGAACACGGGGCTCGGCAACCTCGGCTTCGGAAACTCGGGCAACAACAACATCGGCTTCTTCAACTCCGGTGACGGCAACTTCGGGTTCTTCAACTCCGGCAACGGCAACACCGGTTTCGGCAACGCGGGCGACGTCAACACCGGCTTCTGGAACGGTGGCTCGGTCAACACCGGCGTCGGCAACGGGGGCAGCTACAACTTCGGTGTCGGCAATGGTGGCAACCAGAACATGGGCATCGGAAACGGCGGCCATTACAACGCAGGCTCGGGCAACTCCGGCACCAGCAACACCGGCGACTTCAACGCCGGCGGAAACGCCGGACTCGGCGGCGGCAACACCGGCTCGTTCAACTCGGGCAGCCTCAACACCGGCTACGGCAACGCGGGCAACCTCAATACCGGTCTGTTCAATGCCGGCGACGTCAACACCGCCGTCGGCAGTAACCTGAACCAGCCCGGAACGACCTCCGGGTTCGGCAATACCGGCACCGGCAGTTCGGGATTCTTCAACACCGGTGACAACGTGACCGGATTCCAGAACGCCAACGGGATCGCCGCATTGCCGTCGTCCGGGTTCATGAACGCCGGCACCGCGCTGGTCGGGTATTTCAACACAGGTACTTACAACGTCGGTTTCACCAACAGCGGCGACAACAACACCGGTATCAACCTGTCGGGCCTCACGTTCAGTTCCGGCATCGGAAATTCCGGTTCGCTCTCATCGGGATTCTTCAACCTGGGCCAAGACAGTTCCGGGGTCGGCAACCGCGGCGACAACCAAGCGGGATTCTTCGGTCAGCCGTAGTCAGTTGCGCTGCGCCGCAACGAATATCACCAAAGCCCGGAAATCCGCCGACGTGCACCCTAGAGTCTGTGGGTACAGGCCGTGGGGGCGATCGCCCGAGCTCACGAGTTCAGGCGATCGGGGTCCGGCCTGGCCTACGTGAATCAGTGCAGCAACTGGCCCGCCTGCGCGGCCAGGTCGAGCACCGGCTGCGGGAAGACGCCCAAGGCGACGGTCACCAGAGCACATGCCGCGATGGCGATCTTGCTCAGAATGCCGGGCTCCGCGACCTGAGGAGTGTGGTCGGTCGGCTCGGTGAAGAACATCGACACGATGACCCGCACGTAGAAGTAGGCGGCCACGCCGCTGGAGATCACACCGATGATCACCAACGGCACCGCGCCACCCTCTGCGGCCGCCCGGAACACCGCGAACTTGCTGATGAACCCGCTCGTCAACGGGATACCGGCGAACGCCAGCAGGAACATCGAAAGCATCACGCCCACAATGGGACTGCGTTGACCGAGGCCGGCCCAGCTGGCGAGCGAAGCGTCCTCCATCCCGTCGGCGTCCCGGATCAGCCCGACGATCGCGAACGCACCGACCGTGCTGAAGCTGTAGGCGACCAGATAGAACAACGTCGCCGACAGGCCGGCGGAGTTGTCGGCGATCACACCGGTGAGGATGAAACCCACGTGTGCGACCGAGGAATAGGCCAGCATCCGCTTGACGTCGGTCTGGTTCACCGCGGTGACGGTGCCGACGGCCATGGTCAGGATCGAGATGCCCCACAGCACCGGCCGCCAGTCGGCGTGCAGCGGCGGCAGCGCGACGTACACGACCCGCACCAGCGCGCCGAACGCGGCGACCTTGGTGGCCGCCGCCATGAACCCGGTGATCGGGGTGGGGGCGCCCTGGTACACGTCGGGAATCCAGGAATGGAACGGGACGGCACCGACCTTGAACAGCAGGCCCACCGCCAACAGCGCGACGCCGGCCAACGCCATCGTCGTATCGCTCTGCGCGGCAAGCGAATCGCGGATACCGGTCAGGGTCAGCGTGCCGGTGGCGCCGTACAGCAACGCCACCCCGTAGAGGAAGAATGCCGACGAGAACGCCCCGAGCAGGAAGTATTTCAGCGCCGATTCCTGGGACAGCAGCCGGCGGTGCCGGGCCAACCCGCACATCAGGTACAGCGGCAGCGACAGGACTTCCAGCGCGACGAACATCGTCAGCAGGTCGTTGGAGGCGGGGAACACCATCATGCCGCCGACCGACAGCATTGCCAGGGGGAACAGCTCGGTCTGCGCGGCCCCGGCCCGCTCCGCTTCGCGTTCGGTGTCGCTGCCGGGAACCGACGATGCCTGCGGGGTAAAGGAATCCAGCCCGGCGGCCACCGCGACCTTGGTTCTGGATGCGACGTGAGCGCTGCGTTCGGCCATGAAGATGACGGCCAACACCGCGACCAACAGCACGGTGCCTTGCAGGAACAGTGCCGGTCGATCCACGGCGATCGAGTCGACCACCGCACTGAGGCCGGACGCGGGGATCGACCTGGCCACCGCGACGACGGCGACGAGAGCCGCGACGAGCCCGCCGAGGGTGAGCGCCACCTGGGCGCCGTATCGGATGCGCCGTGGCAGGAACGCCTCTACCAACACACCGGCGATCGCCACACCGAAGACGATGAACATCGGTGACAGCAGGAAGTATTCGACGTGCGGGGCCTTGATCATCGGTGCGGTCCTTCGGCTCGCCGGGTTGCGCCGGTCATGGGCACCGTGGGCGCGGGATCATGCTGGCCGATGGTGCGCATGGTGTTGTCGACGGCGGGGTTGACGACGTCCAGTACCGGCTTGGGGTAGACCCCGAGCACCAGTAGCAGGGCGATAAGCGGTGCGACGACGATCATTTCGCGGCCCGCCAGGTCGCGGATCTTGTCGTTGCCCGCGGCCACCGGGCCGGTCATCACCCGCTGATACAGCCACAGCATGTAGATGGCCGCCAGCACCAACGCCGTCACGCCGAACGCCGCGGCCAGCCAGTAACGGTTGAAAGTGCCCAGCAGGACCAGGAATTCGCTGACGAACGGGGCCAGGCCGGGTAGCGAGAGGGTGGCCATGCAGGACACCAGGAACGTGCCCGCCAGGATCGGGGCCACCTTCTGCACGCCGCCGTAGTCGGCGATCAACCGGCTGCCGCGACGGGAGACCAGGAAGCCGGCGATCAGGAACACCGCCGCGGTGGAGATGCCGTGGTTGAGCATGTAGAGCGTGGACCCGCTCTGGCCTTGGCTGGTCATCACGAAGATGCCGGCGATGATGAACCCGAAGTGTGAGATCGAGGTGTAGGCGATCAGGCGCATCATGTCGGTCTGACCGATCGCCGCGATGGCGCCGTAGATCACCCCGATGATGGCCAGCGTCACGATCACCGGCCGGAAATATGTTGAGGCGTCCGGGAACAACTGCAGGCAGTAGCGCAGCATTCCGAAGGTGCCGACCTTGTCCATCACCGCCGTGATCAACACCGCGGTCGCCGGGGTCGACTCGACCGCGGCGTCGGGCAGCCAGCGGTGGAACGGCCACAGCGGCGCCTTGACCGCGAACGCGAACATGAATCCCAGGAACAGCGCCTTGAAGACCGCGGGGTCGACGTTGCTGTAGCGGCCCCACTGCACGCCGGTGACGATCTCGCGGAAGTCGAAGGTGCCGCCGCCCCCGTGCTGCGCGGTCACGATGTACAACCCGATCACCGCGGCCAGCATGATCAGCCCGCCGAACAGGTTGTACAGCAAGAACTTCACCGCGGCGCGGGAGCGTCCGGCGCCCTGGCCGAACCCGCCGATCAGGAAGTACATCGGGATGAGCATCGCCTCGAAGAAGACGTAGAACAGCAACACGTCCAGCGCCACCACCGAGATCAGCACCATCGATTCGATGGCCAATGTCAGCGCGGCGTAGGCGTGCACGCCGCGCGGGCTGTCACCCCCGTCATTCCAGCCCGCGATCAGCAGCAGCGGAATCAGCACCGTGGTCAGCAGCACCAGGATCAGCGCGATGCCGTCCACACCCAAGGTGTAGCCGGCGCCGAAAGCCGGTATCCACTCATGTGATTCGACGAACTGGTAGGTCTTGCCGCCCGGCTCGAAACCGATCACGACGACGAGCGACAGCGCCAGCGTCGCAATGCTGACCACCAAACCCGTCCACTTGGCCAGCCGCCGCAGACCCGGGGGGAGCAGGATGATCAGCACCGAACCGGCCAGCGGCAGCAGCCACAGTGCGCTCAGCCAAGGAAAGTTCACCACAGGTTCACCGCCAACAACGCTCCGGCCAACACGGCCGCGCCCAACAGCATCGACAACGCGTAGTTACGGGCGAAGCCGGTTTGCATGCCGCGCAGGCGATTCGACGTTCGGCCCACCAACGCGGCCAGCGCGTTGACCGACCCGTCCACACCGGCATTGTCGACGGCGACCGTCGCGTGCGTCAGTTGCGCACCGGGGCGCATGAAGACCTCCTCGTTGAAGGCGTCGCCGTAACCGTCGGCCCGCGCGGCCGTCGTCAACACCGACACCTGAGCCGGAGCCACCCGCGGGATCTCGGCCTTGCCGCCGTACCTCCGGTAAGCCACCGCGATGCCGACCACCACGACACCGAGGGCCAGTGATGTGCTGACCCAAGCCGGTATCGCGTGCCCGGCCTCTTCGTGCGCGCCGACCACCGGCTCGAGCCAGTGCTTGAGCGTGCCGCCGATGGCGAACAAGGCGCCGGAGAACACCGAACCGAACGCCAGCAGGATCATCGGCCCCGTCATCAACGCCGGCGCTTCGTGCGGGTGCGACCCAGGCGCCCAACGCTTCTTGCCGAAGAAGGTCATCAGCATCACCCGCGTCATGTAGAACGCGGTGATGCCGGCGCCCAGCAGGGCCGCCCCGCCGAGGACATAACCGCGGACGCCACCGGAACCCAGCGCGGCCTCGATAATCGCGTCCTTGGAGAAGAAGCCCGCGAACGGCGGCACACCGATGATGGCCAGGTATCCGAGCCCGAAGGTGATGAACGTGACCGGGAGAGCCGAACGCAGCGCGCCGTAGCGACGCATGTCCTGCTCTTCGTGCATGGCGTGAATGATGGAGCCGGATCCGAGGAACAGCCCGGCCTTGAAGAAGCCGTGGGTGAGCAGGTGCATGATCGCGAACGCGTAACCCGCCGGGCCGAGGCCGGCGGCCAGCACCATGTAGCCGATCTGGCTCATCGTCGACGCGGCCAGGGCACGCTTGATGTCGTCCTTGGCGCAGCCGATGAATGCGCCCAGCATCAGGGTGACGGCGCCGACGATGACGACGGCGAGTTGCGCGCCGGGAGCCAGGTTGAACACCGGGTTGGACCGCACGATCAGGTAGACACCGGCGGTCACCATGGTGGCGGCGTGGATCAGCGCCGACACCGGGGTGGGGCCTTCCATCGCGTCGCCCAGCCAGGCCTGCAGCGGAACCTGGGCGGATTTGGCGCAGGCACCCAGCAGCAACAGCAACCCCATCGCGTTCAGCACCCCGGTGCTAGCCGAGTGAGCGTCGGCGAACACGCCGCTGTAGGACACCGTGCCGAAGGTGGCGAACATCAAGAACATGGCCAGCGCCAGGCCGGCATCCCCGACCCGGTTCATCACGAACGCCTTCTTGGCCGCCGTGGCCGCCGACGGCTTGTGGTACCAGAAGCCGATCAGCAGATACGACGCCAGGCCGACGCCTTCCCAGCCGACGTAGAGCAACATGTAGTTGTCCGCCACCACCAGCAGCAGCATCGAAGCCAGGAACAGGTTGAGGTAGCCGAAGAATCTGCGACGATCGGGATCTTCGGCCATGTAGGCGACCGAATAGATGTGGATCAGCGATCCGACGCCGGAGATCAGCAGTACGAAACACATTGACAGCTGGTCGATCTGCAGCCCGAAGTCGACTTGCAGACCACCCACGGGAATCCAGCTGAACACGGTCTGGTGGATGGTGCGGTCTTCGGCGGCACGACCCAGCAGGTCGGTCAGCAGCGCCACGCCGACACCGAACGAGGAAAGCGCGGCCAGGGTGCCCAGCCAATGTCCCCAGGCGTCGGTGCGCCTACCGCCGAACAGCAGAATGGTGGCACCTGCCAGGGGGAGCGCCACCAGCAGCCAGGTGTAGTGAATCATCTTGGCGTGTCAGCCTTTGAGTAGATTCGCGTCGTCGACCGACGCCGATTTGCGGGCACGGAAAATCGTCATGATGATGGCCAGGCCGATCACCACCTCGCACGCGGCGACCACCATCGTGAAGAACGCGATCATCTGCCCGTCCAGCTTGCCGTGCATGCGCGCGAAGGTGACGAACGCGAGATTGACCGCGTTGAGCATCAGCTCGACGCACATGAACATGACGATCGCGTTGCGCCGCAGCAGCACACCGGAAGCCCCGATGGTGAACAGCAGTGCCGAAAGGTAAAGGTAGTTGGCCGGATTCACGATCGGGTTCCCTTGACGGATTCGGGGGACGGGGTTTCGAGTCCGTCGGCACCGCGGGTGCGCAGGATCTTCGAGACCGACAACTCCGAGTAGGAGCCGTCGGGTAGCAGCGCGGCCACGTCGACGGCGTTGTGCCGCGCGTAGACGCCCGGGTTGGGCAGCGGAGTCGCGCGACCGCCGGGACGGAAGCGTTCCTCGGCGAGTTCGCGCTGGGTCTTGCGGCGCTCGAACCGCTCGCGGTGCGCCAGGATCATGGCCCCGACCGCGGCGGTGATCAGCAACGCGCTGGTGAGCTCGAACGCCCACAGGTAGCGGGAAAAGATCAGTGCGGCAAGGCCTTCGACGTTGCCGCCGGAATTTGCAGCGCTCAGACCGGAAAAGCCGCCGGTCGCCACGTTGCCGATCGCCGCGATCAGCAGGACGCCGAATCCGACGCCGGTCGCCACGCCGGCGATCCGCTGTCCGCGCAGTGTCTCCTTCAGCGACTCGGCTGAGTCGACGCCGATCAGCATCAGCACGAACAGGAACAACATCATCACCGCGCCGGTGTACACCACGACTTGAACGACGCCGAGGAACAGCGCGTCCTGGGCGATGTAGAACACCGCCAGGATCAGCATCGTCATCGCCAGATACATCGCCGAGTACACGGCGTTGACGGCCAGCACCACGCCGAGTGCGCCGATCAACGCCACGGTGCCCAGCACCCAGAACATCACCGCTTCGCCGGTGGAGGTGCGAACAAGCGCGTCGGCCGCCAGATAGCTGATCACCGGGCATCCCCGACTTCCTGGTTCTGCCGCAGACCGTTCGCGGTCACGTTGCCCAGGTAGTAGTCCTTGTCGGTGGCGCCTTCGGTCCTGGGATGCGGCGGGGCCAGCATGTCCTGCAACAGCGGGGCCAGCAGGCGGTCTTTTTCGTAGATCAGGTCGGCGCGATTGTCGTCGGCCAGCTCGTAGTCGTTGGTCATGGTCAGCGCCCGGGTGGGGCAGGCTTCGATGCACAGGCCGCAGCCGATGCACCGCAGATAGTTGATCTGATACACCCGCCCGTAGCGTTCACCCGGCGAGAACCGCGCCTCCTCGGTGTTGTCGGCCCCCTCGACGTAGATCGCGTCGGCCGGGCAGGACCAGGCGCACAACTCGCAGCCGATGCATTTCTCCAGCCCGTCGGGATAGCGGTTGAGCTGATGACGGCCGTGGTAGCGCGGCGCGACCGGGCCGGGCTTCTCCGGATATTCCTCGGTGATGTTCTTCTTGAACATCGAGGTGAACGTCACCTTGAATCCGGCCAGGGCGTCCAGAATTTTAGCCACGTGCCGTCTCCTTGCTCGCACCAACTGGCTGTTCGAGTTTCTTCAAGGGCAGCGGCGGAACGGGGAACGCCGGTTCGGCCGGGCTCTCGTCGAGTTCCCTGCGGCGGCGCCGCTCTCGTGCCCGCGGACTGGGCGCGCTGAACGGCTTACGCAGCGTCAGCAGCAACACCACCCCGACGACCAGGCTGCTGACCACCAGCAGCGTGGTCCAATGCTCGAATCCCTGATTACGCGACCAGCGGATGACGGCTGCGATCATGATCCAGCCCAGCGAGACCGGGATCAGCAGCTTCCAGCCCAGCGCCATGAACTGGTCGTACCGGAATCGGGGCAGCGTGGCCCGCAGCCAGAAGTAGATGAACAGGAACAACCACACCTTGGCGGTGAACCACAGCAGCGGCCACCAACCGTGGTTGGCCCCGTCCCAGAGATTGATCGGCCACGGGGCGTGCCAGCCGCCCAGGAACATGGTGGCGGCCAGCGCAGAGACCGTCGTCATGTTCACGTACTCGGCGAGCATGAAGATCGCGAACTTCAGCGACGAATACTCGGTGTGGAAACCCGCGACGAGTTCACCCTCGGCTTCGGGCAGGTCGAACGGCGCCCGGTTGGTCTCGCCCACCATCGAGATCAGGTAGGTCAAAAACGACGGCAGCAGCAGGAAGATGTACCAGACCCGGTCCTGGGCGGCGACGATCTGTGACGTCGACATGGTGCCGGCGAACAGGAACACCGCCGCGAAGGACAACCCCATCGCCACCTCGTAGGAGATGACCTGGGCGGTCGAGCGGACACCACCGAGCAGGGGATAGGTCGACCCAGACGCCCAACCGCCCAGCACGATCCCGTACACCCCGATCGCCGACAGGCCCAGGATGAACAGCACCGCGACCGGAAGATCGGTCAGCTGCAACGGAGTCCAGTGGCCGAAGACCGACACCTCGGGACCCATCGGAATGAAAGCGAACGCGGTGAACGCCGGAATCGCCGAGATGGCCGGTGCCGCGAAATACACGAACCAGTCGATGCCCTTGGGGGTGATGCTTTCCTTCAGTGCCAGCTTGACGCCGTCGGCCAGGCTCTGCAGCGTGCCCCACGGTCCCGCCCGGTTCGGCCCGGGCCGCAACTGCATATAGCCCAGGATCTTGCGTTCCAGCAGGATGCCCACCAGCACCGTCAACACCAGGTACGCGAAGATGAAAAGCGCCTTGCCCAGCACCAGCCACCAGGTGTCGTGTCCGAAGGCGCCCAGTCCGGTCATTCTCCCGCTCCGATCTTGACGACGCTGCCGATCGTCACGCCCAGCTCTCGGTGCACCGCCGAACCGGGTGAGTTCAGTGGCAGCCACACCACCCGGTCGGGCATGTCGGTGACGTTGAGCGGCAACGTGATCGAGCCGCGTGCGGTACTGACGGTGACGGATTCGCCGGCGGCGGCACCGATCTCGGCCGCGGTGGCCGGCGACAACCGAACCTCGGGTTTGCGCGCGGTTCCGGCCAGATGCGGCTCGCCGTCTTGGCCTCGACCGGCGTCCAGCAGCAACCGCCAACCGGTCAGCACCGCTTCCCCCGCGCCGGGTTGTGCGGGTTCGCCGGCCTCGACGCGCGGCGCGGCGGCGTGCTTACCGTCCCAGCTGCCCAGTGCCGCCAGTTCTTCGCGGGCCGACTCGACGCTGGCGCAGCCGAGGTAGATGCCCATCTCGTCGGCCAGGGTGTCGAGCACCCGGTGGTCGGATTGCCCGGCCTGCAGGGTGGTGCCGCGGAAGACGGGTTCGAAGCCGCGGTAGCGACCTTCCCAGTTGACGAATGCGCCGGCTTTCTGCGTGGTGGGCGCGACCGGGAACACCACGTCGGCCCGCTCGGTGACCTCGCTGTGCCGCAATTCGAGGCTGACGACGAACGGCGCCGCGTCGAGTGCGTTCAAAACCGCGGCCGGGTCGGCGAAGTCGCCGGGTTCGATGCCGCCGACGAGCAGGGCACCCAGTGTCCCGTCGGACGCGGCCGCCAGGATGCCGTCGACGTCTCGCCCTGGGGTGGAAGGCAATTCGTCCACGTGCCAGGCAGCGCGGACCTGGTCGCGGGCGGCGTCGTCGGCGACGGGACGTCCTCCGGGCAGCAGTCCTGGCAGGGCCCCGGCTTCCAGCGCGCCGCGTTCCCCGGCGCGCCGCGGCACCCAGGCCAGCCGGGCGCCGGTGGCGTCGGCCAGTCGGGCCGCGGCAGACAATCCGCCCGGCACGGTGGCCAGACGTTCCCCGACCATGATGACCGCGCCGGGCGTGCTGAGCAGGTCACCCAACTCTCCGGTCGCCAGGCCGTCCAGCGCCTGCGGTTCGGCGCCCGGCGCGGTCTGCAGCAACCGGCCCGACATCTTCTTCAGCGACCGGGTGGCGAACGGTGCGATGGCGTACACCGGGACGTTGTTCTTGCGCGCGCCCTTGCGCAGCCGCAGGAATACCGAGGGCGACTCGTCTTCGGGCTCGAATCCGACCAGCAGAACCACCGGCGCCGACTCCAGGTCGGAGAAGCTGACCGTGATCGGGCGCCCGGCGATGCGCGCTGCCAGGAAATCGGTCTCCTCGGCCGAGTAGGGCCGGGCGCGGAAGTCGATGTCGTTGGTATTCAATACAATTCGCGCGAACTTGGCATAGCCGTAGGCGTCCTCCCAGGTCACCCGTCCGCCGACCAGCACGCCGGTGTTACCGCGCGCGGCTTGCAGTCCCTGTACCGCCGCGACGATCGCGTGCGACCACGACGCCGGCACCAGCTCCCCGGAGGAGTCCCGGATCAGCGGCGTGGTGAGCACGTCGCGTTGGGTGGCGTAGGTGAAGGCCCAGCGGCCCTTGTCGCAGATCCATTCCTCGTTGACCTCGGGGTCGTCGCCGGCCAGCCGGCGCATCACCTTGTTGCGGCGGTGGTCGGTGCGCTCGGCGCAGCCCCCCGCGCAGTGCTCGCACACGCTGGGGCTGGAGACCAGGTCGAACGGCCGGGCCCGGAACCGGTAGGAGGTCCCGGTCAGCGCGCCCACCGGGCAGATCTGCACGGTGTTGCCGGAGAAGTAGGAGTCGAACGGTTCGTTGGCGTAGATGCCGACCTGCTGCAGCGCGCCGCGCTCCTGCATGTCGATGAACGGGTCGCCGGCGATCTGGCTGGAGAACCGCGTGCAGCGCGCGCACAGGATGCAACGTTCGCGGTCCAGCAGTACCTGGGAAGAGATGTTGATCGGTTTGGCGAAGGTGCGTTTGGGGTCGGTGAACCGAGATTCCGCGCGGCCGTTGGACATTGCCTGGTTTTGCAGCGGGCACTCGCCGCCCTTGTCGCACATCGGGCAGTCCAGGGGATGGTTGATCAGCAGCAGTTCCATCACGCCGTGCTGGGCCTTGTCGGCGGCCGGCGAGGTCAGCTGGGTGCGCACCACCATGTCGTCGGTGCACACGGTGGTGCACGACGCCAGCGGTTTGCGTTGACCTTCCACCTCGACCAGGCACTGGCGGCACGCGCCGACCGGGTCGAGCAGCGGGTGGTCGCAGAACCGGGGGATCTGGATGCCCATCAGTTCGGCGGCGCGAATCACCAAAGTGCCCTTGGGGACGCTGATTTCGACGTCGTCGATGGTCAGGGACACCATCTCCGGCTGAGCCAGGCCGTCGCCGGTCTTGTTGGTCGCATCAGAGGTCGTGGTCATCGGGAGCTCATGCCTTTCCGTCCAGCGAGAGCATCGAGTCTCGGGGGTCGAACGGGCATCCGCCTCTTTCGACGTGTGCGACGTACTCGTCGCGGAAGTGCTGCAGCGACGACATCACCGGGCTGGCGGCGCCATCGCCCAACGCGCAGAACGACTTTCCCAAGATCGCGTCGGAGATATCGAGAAGTTTGTCGAGGTCTTCACGGGTGCCCTGCCCGTTTTCGAGCCTCGCGTAGATCTTGTCCAGCCAGAAGGTGCCCTCCCGGCACGGGGTGCACTTTCCGCACGACTCGTGCTTGTAGAACTCGGTCCAGCGCCGCACTGCCCTTACCACACAAGTGGTTTCGTCGAATATCTCCAGCGCCTTGGTGCCCAGCATCGAGCCCACCGCGCCGACACCCTCGTAATCCAATGGCACATCGAGGTGTTCGTCGGTGAGCAGCGGGGTGGACGAGCCGCCCGGCGTCCAGAATTTGAGTCGGTGCCCGGCGCGGACCCCGCCGGCATAGTCGAGCAGCTCACGCAGCGTGATACCCAGCGGCGCCTCGTACTGGCCCGGGTTGGTCACATGGCCGGACAGCGAATACAGCGTGAAGCCAGGCGATTTCTCGCTGCCCATGGACCGGAACCAGTCGACACCGTTGAGGATGATGGCCGGGACACTGGCGATGGTCTCGACGTTGTTGATCACCGTCGGGCAGCCGTAGAGGCCGGCGACGGCGGGAAAGGGTGGCCGCAGCCTCGGCTGGCCGCGGCGACCTTCCAGCGAGTCGAGCAGCGCGGTCTCCTCGCCGCAGATGTAGGCGCCCGCGCCGGCGTGCACCACCAGCTCCAGGTCGAAACCGGATCCGCCGATGTCGCGGCCCAGGTATCCGGCGGCGTAAGCCTCGGCCACCGCGTTCTGCAGGCGCCGCAACACCGGGACCACTTCGCCGCGCACGTAGATGAACGCGTGGCTGGCGCGGATCGCGTAGGAGGCGATGATGACACCCTCGATGAGCACGTGCGGGGTCGCCAGCATCAGCGGAATGTCTTTGCACGTACCGGGTTCGGACTCGTCGGCGTTCACCACCAGGTAGTGCGGCTTGGCGGCGGCACCGGTGTCGCCCTGCGGGATGAACGACCATTTGGTGCCGGTGGAGAAGCCCGCGCCACCACGACCGCGCAGCCCGGAGTCCTTGACCGTCCCGATCACGTCGTCGGGATCCATGGACAGGGCTTTCTTCATGGCTGTGTAGCCGTCGTGACGTTCGTACGTCGCAAGCGAAAACGATTCGGGGTCATCCCAATACCGGCTGATGACCGGCGTCAGCGGAGTGGTCACGACTCGGCTCCCGGGGCCGCGGGCGCCTGCATGTCGTTCTCGCGCGCCACCCGCAGACCGGCCAGGGTGGCCGCACCGGCGCCGCCCTGTCCTTCGTCGGGGCGTTCGTCGCGCAGGCCCGCCAGGATGCGCGAGGTCTCGCGGAACTTGCACAGCGGCGCCCCTCGGGTGGGCGCTACCGGCTCACCGGAGCGCAGCGAATCCACCAGCCCGCGCGCAGATTCGACGGTCTGGTTGTCGTAGAACTCCCAGTTGACCATCACCACCGGCGCGAAATCGCAGGCGGCGTTGCACTCGATGTGCTGCAGGGTGACCGATCCGTCGGAGGTGGTCTCGTCGTTGCCGATGCCCAGGTGTTCCTTGAGGTCCTCGAAGATCGCGTCACCCCCCATCACCGCGCACAGCGTGTTGGTGCAGACACCGACCAGGTAGTCACCGGTGGGGCCGCGTCGGTACATCGTGTAGAAGCTGGCCACCGCGGAAACCTCGGCGCCGGTGAGGTCGAGTTGCCGCGCGCAGAACTCCAGCCCGGCCGGTGTCAGGTAGGAATCCTCACCCTGCACCAGGTGCAGCAACGGCAGCAGCGCCGAACGCTGGTTCGGGTACTTGCCGATGATCTCCTTGGCTTCGAGCTCCAGCCGGGACTCGACCTCCGGGGGATACGACTGCGGCGCGCCTTCCACGACGAACTGGTTGGGTTCTTCGGGAGGCGGTCCGAGTCTGATGAAAACCCGTTCGCCACTGCCGGATACGTTGGGTTCGCTCAACGGTCCACTCCGCCCATAACCGGGTCGATGCTGGCGACGGCGGTGATCAGGTCCGCGACCATGCCGCCCTCACACATCGCCGCCACTGCCTGCAGGTTGGTGAAAGACGGGTCCCGGTAGTGCACCCGGTAGGGGCGGGTGCCGCCGTCGCTGACCATGTGCACGCCGAGTTCCCCGCGCGGTGACTCCACGGCCACGTAGACCTGGCCGGCGGGCACCCGGATGCCCTCGGTGACCAGCTTGAAATGGTGGATCAACGCTTCCATCGAACCGCCCATGATCTTGGCGATGTGCTCGGGTGAGTTGCCCATTCCGTCGGGGCCGACGTAAAGGTCTGCGGGCCAAGCGATCTTGCGGTCCTCGACCATGGTCGGGCCGGGCTTGAGCTTGTCCAGGCACTGTTCGACGATCTTGATCGACTCCCACATCTCTTTGACGCGAATGATGTAGCGCCCGTACGCATCACAGGTGTCGGCGGTGATGACGTCGAAGTCGTAGTCTTCGTAGCCGCAGTACGGCTCACTCTTGCGCAGGTCGTGCGGCAACCCGGTGGAACGCAGGATCGGGCCGGTGATACCGAGTGCCATGCACCCGGTCAGGTCCAGGTATCCGACGTCCTCGGTGCGGGCTTTCCAGATCGCGTTCTCGTTGAGCAGGTCGCCCATTTCGCGCAGCGGTTGCCGGAGCTGCCGAAGCGCTTCGGCGATGTCGTCCACCCCGTTGGGCGGCAGATCCTGGGCCAGGCCGCCGGGACGGATGTAGGCGCTGTTCATCCGCAGCCCGGTGATCTGCTCGAACAGGGTGAGGATGATTTCGCGGCCCCGGAATCCGACGAACATCGGTGTCATGGCGCCCAGCTCCATGCCGCCGGTCGCCAACGCCACCAGGTGCGAGGAGATCCGGTTGAGTTCCATCATCATCACCCGGATGACGTTGACCCGCTCCGGGATCTCGTCGGTGATGCCGAGGAGTTTCTCCACGCCCAGGCAGTAGGCCGTTTCGTTGAAAAACGGTGACAGGTAATCCATTCGGGTCACGAAGGTGACGCCCTGCGTCCAGTAGCGGTACTCGAGGTTCTTCTCGATCCCGGTGTGCAGGTAGCCGATTCCGCAGCGTGCCTCGGTGACCGTCTCGCCCTCGATCTCGAGGATCAGCCGCAACACACCGTGGGTGGACGGATGCTGGGGACCCATGTTGACGACGATGCGTTCGCCGGGATCCGCGTTACGGGCGGCGTCGACGACCTTGTCCCAGTCCTGCCCGCCGGCGACCACGAGCGTTTCGGTTGTACTCATCAGTTGTAACCCCTGCGCTCGTCGGGCGGAGGTATCTGCGCGCCCTTGTACTCGACCGGGATTCCGCCTAGCGGGTAGTCCTTGCGCTGCGGATGCCCATGCCAGTCGTCGGGCATCTCGATGCGGGTCAGCGACGGATGTCCGTCGAAGATGATCCCGAAGAAGTCGTAGGTTTCGCGCTCGTGCCAGTCGTTGGTCGGGTAGACGTCGAACAGCGACGGGATATGCGGATCACTGTCCGGCGCAGACACTTCCAGCCGCAGCCGCCGGTTGTGGGTGATCGACTTCAACGGGTAGACGGCGTGCAGTTCCCGCCCGGTCTCGTTCGGGTAGTGCACCCCGTTGACACCCAGACACAGTTCGAACCGCAACTCCGGTTCGTCGCGCAGCCGCCGGGCCACCTGCGGCAGCAGATCCCGGCGTACGTTCAGGGTCAGCTCGTCGCGGTAGACGACGACTTTCTCTATTGCGTCGTCGAACTCGATGCCGTCGCGTGCCAGGGCCTCGCCCAGTCGGTCGGCGATGTCGTCGAAGTAGCCACCGTACGGGCGGGGGGTGTCGCCGGGCAGGGCGATCTCGCGCACCAGCCGGCCGTATCCGGAGGTGTCACCGGTGCCGCGAACACCGAACATGCCGTGGCGAACTGCGATGACTTCCTGCCCGTCGGCCGGGAAATCGGTCTTCGGGGCGCCGGGCGTCAACGCCGCACCCTGCGGGTCTTTTTCCGGTGAGCTCATCGCAGCAGTCCGCGCATTTCGATGGTCGGGCGCGCCGACATGGCCGCCTCTTCGGCTTCGGCGATTGCGCGTTCCCGGTTGACGCCGAGCGGCATCTCCTGAATCTTCTCGTGCAGCTTCAGGATTGCGTACAACAGCATCTCGGGCCGCGGCGGGCACCCGGGCAGGTAGATGTCCACCGGCACGATGTGGTCGACGCCCTGAACCACCGCGTAGTTGTTGAACATTCCTCCCGACGAGGCGCACACGCCCATTGCCAGAACCCATTTGGGCTCGGCCATCTGGTCATAGATCTGCCGCAGCACCGGCGCCATCTTCTGGCTCACCCGTCCCGCGACGATCATCAGGTCGGCCTGGCGCGGCGTCGCGGAGAACCGTTCCATCCCGAACCGGGCGATGTCGAAACGGGGGCCGGCCGTCGCCATCATCTCGATCGCGCAGCAGGCCAGTCCGAACGTCGCCGGCCACAGCGAGTTCTTGCGGACGTAGCCCGCCACCTTCTCGACTGTCGACAGCAGAATCCCGCCGGGCAGCTGTTCTTCCAGTCCCACTTTGCTACCTCAATCCCACGTCAGGCCGCCGCGGCGCCACACGTACGCGTAGGCCACGAACACCGTCAGCATGAACACCACCATCTCGACCAGCGCGAAAGTCCCCAGCGAGTCGAAGCTGACCGCCCACGGATAGAGGAACACGATCTCGATGTCGAAGACGATGAACAACATCGCGGTCAGGTAGTACTTGATCGGAAACCGTTGACCGCTGGCGTTCGGGCCGCCCGCGGAGGTGTCCGTGGGCTCGATCCCGCACTCGTAGGCCTCCAGCTTCGACCTGTTGAAGCGGGTCGGGCCGGTGATGCTGGCCAGGAATACCGAGCCGACGGCGAAGGCTGCGGCGATGGCCGCCAGCACCAGGATGGGTATGTAGACGTTCAACTCGCTCCACGATCCGTCGTATGGGCCGCCCGCAGCGGCCAGGGCGGTGGCTGGGCTGGTTGTGACGGACCGGGCATGTGGGCCGTCACAGTGACCTTCAACATAGTCTCGCGACGGCCGAAGCTCGTGGCCGGGGTCAAGCTCTTGGACAAGTCATGGGCGTCCGGCGGCCGCGGTGGCCGGGGTCGATACCGAGCCACGTGGTCCCATGGCCCCGAAATGAGCCGCACGGTCCTGCCGACGCTCTTAACCAGGCAAAATATGGCTGATTCTTTCGACCGGCAGACTCGGCGGAGCGCTAGTTGTTACCCTTACCACTGGACTGCTGCGGGGTTCTTGCGGGTCAGCAGCAACCGCTGACGGCCGATCTGGGAGGACGGGAACTGTGAGCTTTTTCACGCTGCCGCCGGAGTTGAACTCCTTGCGGATGTTCCTCGGGGCGGGTAGCGCGCCGATGCTGGAGGCGGCTGCGGCGTGGGACGGGCTGGCCGCGGAGTTGAGCACGGCCGCCGAATCGTTCGGCTCGGTGATCTCCAACCTGGCGGGACAGGCCTGGCAGGGTCCGGCAGCGGCGGCGATGGCGGCCGCGGCCGCACCGTACGCGGGCTGGCTGGCCGCGGCGGCATCGCAGTCGCTGGGCGCGGCCGGTCAGGCGAGATCGGTCGTCAGCGCTTTCGAGGCGGCTCGGGCCGCCACCATTCATCCCTCGGCCGTGGAGCAGAACCGGAACGCGTTCGTGCAGCTGGTGATGTCGAATCTGTTCGGCCAGAACGCACCGCTGATCGCGCTGGCCGAGAGCATCTACGAGGAGATGTGGGCTCAGGATGTGAGCGCGATGACGGGGTATTACGCCGGCGCCGCGGCGGCGGCCGCGCAGGTGGTGCCGTGGCAGACGGTGCTGCAGAGCTTCCCGGCGCTGACCGCTGGTCTGGCGGGCGGACTCAGCGCAGCCGCGCACGCGGGTTCGGGGACCGGAGCCGCGGCGGGCGCGGCCGGGGGCGCCCCGGCCGCTGCCGGCCCGGTGGGCGCCGCCGGTGCCGCCGCGGCGGCGGGCGGCGGTGGCGGTGGGAGCGCTGCTGGGGGCGTCGGAAGCGCCGACGCGGGCCTGGCGCCGGCCAGCTACACCGCCGGTGACCCGTCGGCATACACCGGCGGCGGCGCGGCAGCACCCGCGGCCGCAACCAGTGCCGCGGCCACCACCGCGAATACCGGCGTCACGAGTCCGGGGTTTGCCGGCATGGGCATGATGCCGATGGCGATGGGCGGCCTCGCCATGGCCGGGTTGCTCGGCGACAGTCCGTCGGTGCCGGTTCTCGCCAAGTACGGGGACCCCGAAGAGTCCGAGAAGAAGGCCGTCGAGCAGACCTCGGAAGAAGTGCCGGCGGAGGCACCGGACGCCGCCGAAACGCCGGCGGCCGAGGTGCCGGCGATGACCGTGCTGCCGACGGCGGCACCTGGCATCGCCGCGCAGGCGGCCCCGGGCGCGGCACCGGCGCAAACCGCTCCCGCGACGGCATCCGGGATTCCGCTCGCGGGTCTACGCGCGGCAGCCAAGCCGGCCGGGGAAGCTGCGTCGCAGGACGAGGAAGCCGTCGAGAACGTGGCCACGTTGCGGCCGGCGATCGCCCCCGGTGAGTTTCACGCTCAGGCAGAAGAAGAGGAAGAAGCCCCGCGGGTTCAGCTTCGCGGCTAGTGCGTGAGCGCTCGCAGCAGGCTGAGCACCGTGCGACCCAGCACGATCGGGTCGAGGGGATGCGGCACCGCCGCCTCGGCGCGTGACCAGTTGGCCAACCAGGCGTCGTCCGGCCGTCCGGTGAGGACCAGGATCGGCGGGCAGCTGGACAGCTCGTCCTTCAGCTGCTTGGCGATGCCCATGCCGCCCGTCGGCGTCGCTTCCCCGTCGAGAATGGCGAGGTCGATGCCGCCTTCGTCCATCGTCCGGATCACCATCGGGCCGGTTGCGATCTCGATGTAGCTCAACTCGGGCAGGTCGGGGTGCAGCCGTTTACCCAGGGCTTGCATCACCTGCTCCCGGGTCTGGACGTTGTCGCTGTAGACGAGAATCTTCAGGGGGCTGCTGGAGTCGGGCACGGTCCAGATGGTAGATCACGCGATTCCGGCGGACCGCACGAAGACGGCTTCTGACGACACGGTGACGGTGTTGGCCATGACGCCGAGTTTGTTCCAGTCCACGTCGAAACGGGTCCGGTCGAGCTGGGTTTCACCGTGTATCCGCACTGACCCGTCGTCCAGCTCGGTGATCCGGACCGGCAACAGCACCGGCTCGCTGACGCCTTTGATGGTGAAATTCGTCTGCAGTTCGGCGGACTTCCCGGTCGTCGGTTGCAAGCCGATGACCAGGATCGTGATGTGCGGGAAGCGCTGGGCGTCGAAGAAGTCGGCGGACAGCAGGTGCCGGTCCCGACGGCGGATGCCGGTGCGCAACGAGGCGACCACGATGGTGAGCCGGCCCGAAATGGTGCCTTCGTCGGTGAGGCGTCCGTCGCCGCTGATCTTGGTGAACTCGCCCTTGACGGGCAGCACGCCCCACATGTTCTTGATCTTGAATCCGACCGACGACCGGTCGGGTGCCAGGTTCCAGGTCCCGGTGGTCTCGGGATCGGTGAGCAGCGTCTCCAGCGTCGTCATCGTCGGTCCTCGTGCCGGTCCAGTAGCGGGGCGAGTTCTTCGGGGTTGAAGTACTCGTCGATACGGTCGATAAGACCGTTGTTGTCCAACTTGATCACAATGCAAACCCGCAGCGAGATCGACTGTCCGGCGTGCCCGGTGGCGCGCAGGATGTGCTGTTGGACGAATCCGGCGTCGAAGACCTGCCGATCGAGGATTTCGTAGCTGCGCTCGGTGGTGGCCGAGATGAACCAGTTGATCACCCGCAGCGCGCGGGCCTTGTCATCGCACTTTCTGGTGTCGCGGTGTCCGTCCGTCCGCCATACCGCGATGTCGTCGCTCCACATGTCGGCCACCGCGTCGCGGTCGCCGCGTTCAATGGCGGCGAACAGTCGATCGGCGGCCTCGAGAACGGCATGGCTCATGGGGCGGGCTCCTCTGGTGCGTCGTATCCGGGATGGGCGGCGGCCAGCCGATGGCGGACCAGGGTGCGCAGCACGGCGGTGACGTCTTGGGCATGATCGTCGAAGTCTCCGCGCCGGATGGCGGCGGCCAGGGCGGCTTCGTCCGTGAACCCCAGGTCCGTCAGCGCCGCCCGGACGTCGGATTCGCCGGGTTCGAGCAGTTCGCGTTCGACCATGCGCAACGCGTTGGCGGCCACCCGGGCGTGGAAGTTGACCGGTCCGCTGGTCGCCTCGCGGACCTCGCTCTCCAGGAATTCGGCGACGGCGGCGACGAGTTCGGCGGCCGTCGGCCGGCCGTGCAGACTCACGACGCTTCCTCGAGTAGGTCCAGCAGGTCCCACTCGTTCTCGCAGACGCGCCGCCCGATGGTGGCCAGTTCGACCGAGCGGGTCTGCCCGCTCAGGTGTCGCTCGGCCTGGTAACGGCAGATGATCCCCCAGCGCAGGGTGGCCAATACCAGCCACCACCGGAACGTCGGGCGATCGACGGTCGAACCGGCGGCGTCCTCGTAGCTGCGCAGGAAGCTTTCGATGCTGCCCAGCCCGCCCGCCGCGCGGCTGGGGGGCGCGCCGAACCGCCAGGCGCGCACACAGAACCAGGCCAGGTCTTCGTAGCTCTCTCCGGCGTGCACCAGCTCCCAGTCCAGCACGGCGGCCAGCTCGGATCCATCGACGATCAGGTTGCCCATCCGGAAATCGCCGTGCACCAGCACGGTGGGGGAAGGCGTCGGCGGCCGGTTGGCTTCCAGCCAGCGGAACGCCCATTCGAAGGTGGCGGTGGTGTCACCCATCTCGTCGAGCCGTTCGCGCCACTGGCCGACGGGATCTTCCTCGGTGAGCCCGGGTATGTCGGGGTCGGCCCGGTGAATGGCGGCGATGGCCTGCGCGCACTGGTGCAACAGCCGCTGTGGGTCGCTGAGTTGCCGGTAGATGCGCCGAACGATGGTCTCGCCCTTGATCTCTTCGCAGATGAGGAACGGATTGCCCAGGGCGCCAACCGAATCGTCGGCGATCAGCACGTGCGGAACCGGTGCGCCGGCGGCTCTGGCGGCGGCTTGGGTGCGGGCTTCCAGCTCCATGCCCGCGTGGACGTCATCGGGCGGGCCGCTGCGCAGGATCAGCGCGCGCCTCTCGGCGTCGGTGACGGCGTCGAACGCGTAGGTGGTGCGGCTGGCGCCGCCGGTGAGCACGCGCAGGTTCTCGACGGTCACCGGCTGGCCGGTTGCTTCCGCCAGCAGCGCGGCCAGGTCCTCGGCGAGGGTCACTTCTTGCCGAACTTGAACAGCCGCTGGGCGACTCGGCGGATCTGGATCTCCTCGGCGCCCTCGGTGATCCGGTAGCGGCGGTGGTGGCGGTAGATGTGTTCGAGTTGCTCGTGGCGGCTGTAGCCGATGCCGCCGAGCACCTGCATGGCCCGGTCGGCGGCGTCGCACACCAGGCGGTTGGCGCGGTAGTTGGCCATCGACACCTTGTCGGAGACCTCCATGTGGTGGTTGTCGTCCAGCTGGGTGGCCGCGTAGTACACCAGCAGCCGCACCATCTGCGCTTCGGTCTGCAACTCCACCAGCGGCCACTGCACGGCCTGGTTCACTGCCAGCGGCTTGCCGAACACGATGCGTTCGCCGGCGTAGGCCACCGCGCGGTCGATGCAGTACTGCGCGGCGCCCAGGCTGCTGGCTGCCTGCCGAATCCTGTTCTCGTGCAAGAAGGTCTGGCCGACCTCCAAACCGCGGTCCACCTCGCCGAGCACCGCGTCGGCGGGCACCCGGACATCTTTGAGTTCGACCTCGGCGTGGTCGGTGGGCATGTTGAACGTCCACCAGTAGTACGGGATGGTGAAGCCGGGGGAGTCGCACGGCACCAGGAACGCGCTGATGCCACGGGCCTGGCCGGGCTCGCCCGAGGTGCGGGCGAACACCAGATCGTGGGTGGCGCGGTGCACGCCGGTGTTGAATCGCTTGGCGCCGTTGATGACCCAGTCGTCACCGTCCTTGACCGCGGTGGTCTCCAACCAGGTGGCGTCGGATCCGTGGCTGGGTTCGGTCAGCCCGAACGCCATCGAGCGCTCGCCGGTGATCAGCGCCTCGGTCCACTCCTGTTTCTGTGCGTCGGTGCCGAACCGGTCCATCATGATGACCTGCGGGAAGTTGCCGACGATCGACGACTCGTCCTGCAGGTCGTTGTGCAGCCCGAGACCCTTGTGCGCCAGGTGTTCCCGGATGACGGCCATGTCGATGTTGCTGCCGTCGCGGCCGCCGAACTGGGCGGGCAGGCCGTAGCGCAGCCAGCCTGCCCGGTCCGCGCGTCTGCGCATCTCGCCGAGCAGGTCCTCCCATTCGCGACGGGGGATGCCACCGTTGTCCCAGTCGGTGCGGGCGTTCTCGCGGCGATGGTCGAAGTACTGGATGTTCTCGCGTTCCAGCGGTTTGATCTCGATCTCGATGAACTCGTCCATCTCCGCGAGCAGTCCCGGAAGATGTTCTGGCAGAGCGAAATCCACGTTGCAATCCTTACTTTCCGTACAGGGTTTTCTTCCAGATCCGCGACAGCAGGGCGATGGCGTCTTCGTCGGTGATCGTGACGCCGAGTCCTTTTCGGGGGTCTGGCTTGCCGACGAACACCGTGGTGAAGTTCTCGAACAGCAGGGCAATGGCCGCCGCGGTGTGTTCCGGGTTCAGTTCGGTGCCGTACCCCTGCTCCTGGGCGCGGTGGACCGATGCCGCCACGATATCCATGCCGAACCGGCGGAAGTCGTTCTGCACCTTGGCAAATCGCTGCTGAGTCGCGGCCAGCTGGGCCACCGCGATCATGATGCCGATGTTCTGTTTGAACATGTTCCAGTAGCCGGTGACGGTCGTGGTGAAGAACGTGTCGTCGTCGGGGGAGGAGGGCAGGTCGACGCTGGATCCCGATGGTTCGACGACGTCGTGCAAAAACGACTCCGCCAGCGCGGCCAGCAGGTCTTCCTTGTCGGTGAAATACCGGTAGAACACCGCCGAGGACCTGCCCGCCGCCGAGGTGATGTCAGCCAGCGTGGTGCCGTGAAAACCACGCTCGGCGAACAGCTTCCGGGCCGCCAGCTCGATGGCCTGACGGGTCTGTCGCCCCTTGGCGCTCACCAGCTCGGCGGGCATCAGCCGCGGATCCGGTCTCCGGCGCGCAACAATGCGCTGGGCAGGTCATGCCCCACAGCCGATCTCGCGACCTCCGCCGCCGCGATGGCGGCCGCCAGGTCCACGTCGACCTCGAATCCGCTGTCGGTCAACAGGTACACCAGGTCCTCGGTCGCGATGTTGCCGGTGGCTCCCGGCGCGAACGGGCAACCGCCCAGGCCGCCAACAGACGCGTCCAGGCGGGTGACGCCGGCGGTGACCGCGGCGTACGCGCTGGCCAGCCCGGAACCGCGGGTGTTGTGGAAGTGCCCGCCCAGCGGCAGGTCGGCGATGACCGGACTCAGTTGCGCGACCAGCGAACTCACCCGGCCCGGCGTGGCGGTGCCGATGGTGTCGGCGATGCAGAATCGGTCCACGCCGTGCGAGACCGCGGCAGCGCCGATGTCCAGGACGCGCTGCGCCGGGGTGGGCCCGTCGAACGGGCAGTCCCACGCGGTGGCGACGATGACCTCGACGGCCGCGCCGCCGTCGTGGGCGATGGCGACGATGTCGCCGATCTGGTCGGTGGCCTCGGCGCTGGAGCGCCCGACGTTGGCCCGGCTGAACGCGTCGCTGGCGGCCACCACATACTCGATCGAGCGCAGTCCGGCCGCGATCGCGCGTTTGGCGCCGTTGGGACTGGCCACCAGGGCGGAGAATTCGATGCCGGGGAAGTTGTGCAGTTCGGCGGCCAACTCCGCGGCATCGGCCATCGACGGCACCTTCGTCGGAGAGACGAACGCGGTAGCTTCCACCTCACGTACCCCGGTGGCCGCCACGGCGGCCAGCAGTTCCAGCTTGGCCGACAACGGGATCGGCTGTTCGATCTGCAGGCCGTCGCGCAGTGCCACTTCGCGAATCTCTATGTGGGCGTTCACAACACCTCCTCGGCGACCCATTGGGCGATGTCGTCGGCGCTCTTGCCCAGCAGGCCGGCGTAGACGTCTTCGTTGTGTTGCCCCGGCCGCGCCGGACCGGCGTTGCGGACCGCACCCGGGGATTCCGAGAGCACCGGCACGATTCCCGGGCCCAGCACTTCCCGGCCGACCCGCTCGTCGTAGTGCGGCACCAGCATGCCGCGCGCCCGCAGTTGCGGGTCGTCGACCACCTCGGCGACCGTGTTGATCGGTCCGGCGATCACCCCTGCGGCGGAAAGGGTTTCGATGATGTCAGCCGGCTGGCGCTCGGCAGCCCAGGCGCCGATGATCTCGTCGAGTTCGTCCTGGTTGCGGCCACGGGCGCGGTGGGTGTCGAATCGTTCGTCGGTGACGAGTTCGGGGCGTCCCATCGCCTTGCACAACCGGGCGAACACGGTGTCCTGGTTGGCCGCGATCACCACCCACGAGCCGTCGGCGCTGCGGTAGATGTTGGACGGGGCGATCCCTTCCAGCCGGGTGCCCGACGGCCCTCGCACCACGCCGCCGACGTCGTAGTCGGGAATCGTGGATTCCTGTACGGCCAAACAGGATTCGGTCAGCGCGACATCGACGACCTGACCCTTACCGGTGACGCCGCGGCGGTGCAGCGCAGCCAGGGCGCCCTGCGCGCCGAACATGCCGGCCAGGGTGTCGCCCAGGGACAGCGCGAGCCGGGGCGGGGGACCGCCGGGGAAGCCGTTGAGGTGCCGCAGCCCGCTGGCGGCCTCGGCGACCGAGGCATAGCCCGCCTTGTGGGCGTCCGGTCCGGTCTGGCCGTAACCCGACACCCGGACCAGGATGATGCCCGGATTGCGTTCGCTGAGCACGTCGTAGCCCAGGTTCCATTTTTCCAGCGTGCCCGGACGGAAGTTCTCGACGATGATGTCGGACTTGTCGACGAGGTCCAGGAACAACTCGCGTCCGCGGGGCTTGCGCAGGTCGAGGGTGATGGCACGTTTGTTGCGGGCGTGCACGGTCCAGAAGACGCGGTGTCCGTCGACTTCGGCCTGGCCCCAGGTGCGCAACGGGTCGGGGGCGCCGGGTGGTTCCACCTTGATGACGTCGGCGCCCATGTCGCCGAGCAGGCGGCCGGTGAACGGGCCGGCGATCAAGGTGCCGAGTTCGAGCACCCGGATGCCGTCCAGCGGACCGGTGGAGGTCATCCGGCGCTCGCGAAGTCGTGCCGGTTCAGCCAGTCGGTGACGATGTCGACGGCTTGGCGGAGTTTGTCACGCTGGTCGGGTCCCACGTAATAGTGTGTCGCGCCGGGGATTTCGTACATCTCCTTGTCCGGGTGCCCGATCGCCTCGAAAAGCCGCCGGGTGTGGCTGGGTGTGCACGCGTCGTCGCCCAGGTTACCGATCACCAATGCGGGGATCGCCAGGTCCTTGCCGCACGCCACGCCGTCGCCCCGGGCGTCGTCGTAGCTCCACTGCGACAGCCAGCCGCGCAGGGTGGAAAACCGGGCCAGCCCGACCGGGCTCATGTTCACCACCTGCGGATCACCCAGGTAGCAGGTGCCCGGTGTGCGTTCGTTGGGGTCGACGGTGGGATCCAGCCAGCGCGGGTCGGCCATGGTGCCGTGCACAACGAAAGCGAACTCGTCATCCGGGCGGCCCGCCGCCTTCAACTCCTGCAGCTTGTCTTTCGCCCACGCGGTGATGCGCCGGTTGCGTTCGATCTGCGCGTTGCGGTAGCGGACCAGGAACTCCTCGCTGTAGGGCGGTTGGTTCGGGTTGTCCGGGTTGTACAGGTCCAGCTCGGGGTCGCGGTTGCTGGGATCGGATTCGTCCAGGATCGACGCATCCAGCCATTCGGTCAGCGTGCCGTGGCGGCTGATGTGCGCGGCCAGCAACATGATTCCGTCGGCGGGCGGCAGGTCGAGCTTGGTCAGGTCGGGGCCGTCCCCGGACGGGCTGGAGGTGATCGTCGGGTGCTGCGCCTGCTGCTGGTAGAACACCGACAGGGAGCCGCCGCCGCTCCAGCCGGCCAGGACCACTTTCTGGTAACCCAACCGGTTCTTGGCGTCCTTGATGCATTCGCCGAGGTCCTCGACCACCTTCTCCATCAGTAGCGCGGAGTCGGTGCCGCGGAACCGGCTGTTGCAGTAGATGACATGGTGACCGGCCCGGGCCAGGGCGTTGATCATCGGCAGGTAGGCCCCGCCGCCGATCGGGTGCATGAAGACCAGCACGGTGTCCGACGGGCGGTCCTTCGGCTTGAGCAGGTAGCTCTCCAGGACGGTCAGCTCGGCCACCCCGCCGTAGACGTCTCGTACCGCCGAATGGTTCTGGAAAGCAACGAGATAGGGGATTCGCTCGTAGTCGTACTTCACTGGTGCTGTCCTAGGTCGTTGGCGAGTATTTCGGGTGACGGGGTCAGCCGGCGCCGGGTGTCGATGGCGATCACCTGCCAGTCCACCCGTTGATAGTCGTCGAACTTGCGGCGCGCCCGTTCGCGAGCTTTCTCCGGCGCCCCGTGGTGAACCCCTTGCGGCGCATGGGAGATCAGGCCCGGCGGCATCGGGATGCCGTACAGCGAGCCGCCGTGGAAGAACGCGATCTCGTCGTAGTCGACGTTGCGGTGATACCACGGGGTTCGTTCGGTGCCGGGGATGCCCTCGGCGGGTTTGGGCAGGAAGTTCATCACGTACACGCCGGTGGCCTGCATGAACAGATGCACGGTCGGGGGCAGGTGCACGCTGTCGGAGGTGACGACGTTGTAGTCGGCGATGTTGAAGGTGAACGCGAAGTTGTCGCCGCGCCAGCCTTCGACGTCGATCGGATTGTGTTGGTAATAAAGAGTGGTTGTCGACCCGGCATCCGGCATGTCCCGATGGATCAGCCGCACTTCGTACTCGTCCCGGCCGTCGTCGTCGAGCGCCACCGGGTCCGGGATCACGGCCTGCGACGGGTCGAACGGGAAGTGCCGGCCCAGCGCACCGGGTGGCGGCACCCGGAACTCGTCGGTCGCCTCGATCATCAGCAAGGTGGTTTCGCCGTCGGGTATCTGGCGCCAGGTGGTCGCTTTCGGGAGGTACACCCAGTCGCCCGGCCGGTAGCGCAGCGGGCCGAACTCGGTTTCCAGCAGTCCGGCGCCGTCGTGCACGAAGCACAGCAGGTCGCCGTCGACGTGGCGGGTGTAGAACGGCATCTCCTCCTGCCGGCGGCTCAGCAGCACCCGGCAGTCGGGGTTGCTGAACATCAGCAGCGGTCCACCGCCTGCATCGGTGGCGTCGCTGGGTTTGAGCTGGTCGGCCAGCACGTCCACCGGTCGCAACGGTCCCACCGCGCGGTAGGCGGTGGGGTCGTGGCGGCGGTAGATGTTGGCGGTGCGACCGGTGAATCCGCCGCGGCCGAGTTCGTCGTCCTTGAGGCCGTCGAGGTCGGCGTGTACGCGTTTCGGTGTCCTGCCTTTGCGCAGGTGAATGAAGGATTCCACGGCGGCCTCCAAGACTCTGTCGAGCAGACGCAAACTCGCATGGTTGCGGACCAAATTGTGCGATTTTGCGTCTGCTCGCGCGGGGACGGGCTCATAAAACTAAAAGTGACATTAGTTTCTCTTTTGCCGGGATGCAAGCACAGGCGGTGCCGCCGGGACTTCTCGGTCACGAGGGTCCCCAAAATGCCAGAAAACCGGTGCTGCGCCGTACATTTGCGGACGCTCGCGGGATCAATCGCGTCGCGAACTGCGCACGCTCTAGTCGCGGATGCGCAGTACGACTTTCCCCTTGGCCGAGCGGTTCTCCAGTGACGCCACCGCGGCGGCGGCCTCGGCCAACGGGTACACGTCGGGTTCCGGCGGTGCCAGCTTGCCCGAGGCGAACAGTTCCTCCAACGCAGCCCACTGTTCGTCGAGTGCACCCGGATGCTTGCCTGCCCACGCGCCCCAACCGACCCCGACCACGTCGATGTTGTTGAGCAGCAACCGGTTTACCTTCACCGTGGGGATCTCGCCACCGGTGAAGCCGATCACCAGCAACCGTCCCGCCGGGGCCAGGGAACGCAGTGAATCGGTGAACCGGTCGCCGCCCACCGGGTCCACCACGATGTCGACGCCGCGGCCGTCGGTGAGCTCTTTGACCGCGTCTTTGAACCCGTCGGCCAGCACCACATCGGTGGCACCGGCCGCCGTCGCGATCTGTCCTTTCTCTTCCGAGCTGACCACCGCGATGACGCGGGAGGCGCCCAACACCGGCGCCAGGCGCAGCGCCGACGTGCCGATGCCACCGGCGGCCCCGTGCACCAGCACCGTCTCACCGGTCTGCAACCGGCCGCGGGTACTCAGCGCGAAGTACACCGTCAGGTCGTTGAACAGCACCCCGGCGCCCGCCTCGAAGCTGACGTTGTCGGGCAGCTTGAACACCCGGTCCGGGCCCAGCACCGCGACCTCGGCCATCGCCCCGGTCAGCATGGTCAGTCCGAGGACCCGGTCGCCGGCTTGCACGTGCGCCCCGTCGGGCGCCGAGCGGACCACTCCGGCGATCTCGGCACCCAGCACGAACGGGGGATCCGGCCGGTACTGGTAGAGACCGCGGGTGAGCAGCGCGTCGGGGAAGGCCACTCCGGCGGCGTGCACGTCGACCACCACGCCGTCGCCGGTGGGTTCGTCGACGTCTGTCACCTCGATCGCGTCCGGACCGTCCAGTCGAGTCACCTGTGCCGCGCGCATGCCAACCTCCAAGTCGATTCCCGCCTGCCTCAATCTAGAACTCCGCATCGTGGTGGCGCCGGGCGGTAGGCCGGTCTCGGGCTAACCTCGAGCGGTGGATCGCTTCCCTTTTGGTCGCTGCGGCGTTGTGCGACTGGCCGGCTGATGTCGTTGGTTCGCACCGCCACCGTTGCTGATGCTGCGGCGTGTGCCGAGATTTACCGGCCCTATGTGCTCGATACTCCGATTACCTTCGAAACCGAAGTGCCGACGGTGCAGGACATGGCCGATCGCATCGAAGCCGCTGTCGACGGCTACGAATGGCTGGTGCTCGAGGTCGACGGGATTGTCACCGGCTATGCCTATGCGAGCCAGTTTCATCCACGTTCGGCCTACCGGTGGGTGGTGGAGACCAGCGTCTATCTGGCGCAGGATCGCCAGCGATCGGGCGGCGGGCGGCTGCTGTACACCGAACTGCTCAAACGTCTTCCCGGACATGGGTTCCGCAGAGCATTCGCCTGCATCGCCCAGCCCAACGAGGCCAGCAACGCGTTTCACGAAGCCTTCGGGTTCCAGCCGGTCGGGCTTTTTCGTCGGGTCGGATGGAAGCTCGACACCTGGCACGACGTGCAGTGGTGGGAACTGGATCTGGTGGACCCCGACGACGAAGTCGACCCGCCGGCGGAGATCGGCTGAGTCCGCTACTTCAGTTCGGCCGAGGACAGGCCCAGCAGGCGCCGGGCGACCACCAGCTGCTGAATCTGTTGGGTGCCTTCGAAGATGTCCAGGATCTTGGAGTCGCGACCCCACTTCTCCAGCAGTGTCTGCTCGGAATAGCCGGTGGTGCCGGCTAATTCGACCGTCTTCAAGGTGACGTCGGTGGCCATTCGGCCGGCCTTGGCCTTACTCATCGACGCTTCCTTGGAGTTGGGGATGCTGTTGTCGGCCTGCCAGGCTGCCCGCAGCGACAGAAGATAGCTTGCCTCCCAGTCCGATTCCATGCGCAGGAACTCCGCAGCGGCCGCACTCTGGGCGTGCGCCGGCCGGTCGTAGTCGATGTCGACGCCGGCATTGGAGAGGATCTTGCGGATTTCCTCCAGTGCGGCCCGGCCGACGCCGACGGCCATCGCGGCGACGATCGGCCGGGTGTTGTCGAAGGTCTCCATCACACCGGAAAAGCCCTTGCCCACTTCGATTTCCGGATTGCCCAGGATGTTGTCCTTGGGGATGCGCGCGTTGTCGAACCGGATCACCGCGGTGTCCGAACCCTTGATACCCAGCTTGTGCTCGAGGCGTTCAACGGTGACGCCGGGATGCTCGCGCGGCACGACGAACGATTTGATGGCCGCGCGTCCGACCGACTTGTCCAGCGTCGCCCACACCACGATGTGGGTAGCGCGGGAACCGGCGGTGACGAAGATCTTCTCGCCGTTGATCACGTACTCGTCGCCGTCGAGGCGGGCGGTGGTGGACACCGCGGCCGAGTCCGAGCCGAACCCCGGCTCGGTGATGGCCATCGCGGCCCACACCTTGCCGAAGCGTTCCAGTTGTTCCTCGGTGGCGACGGCGGAGATGGCCGCGTTGCCCAGGCCCTGGTAGGGGATGGACAGCATCATCGCCAGGTCACCCCAGCTGGCTTCGAGGGTCTGCACCAGCGCGGCCATGTTGGCGCCGTTGTGGTTGTCGTCCTTGCTCTCCGCACCGCGCAATTCACCGGCGCCGGCGAAACTGAACGACTCGGACGCCCCCTCGAAGAGGTTGATCAGGGTGTCGAGCTCGACCGGGTAGGCGTGCTCTTTCAGGTCGTATTTGCGGGCGATCGGCCGGACCAACTCCGCGACGCCCTGGTGGGTCTTGGTGATGACGGCCTGCAGCTTGCCCGGTAGCTCGAGATTGATTGCCATGATTGATCTTTCGATTCAGAAGTTCAGGTGGCCACTCAGATGACGACGACGCCCTCGGCGACGCCGATGGCGCGTAGGTCGCGGTACCAACGTTCGACCGGGTGCTCCTTGGTGTAGCCGTGCCCGCCGAGCAGCTGCACGCCGTCCAGGCCGATCTGCATGCCCTTGTCGGCGCCGAACCGCTTGGCCAGCGCGGCTTCCCGGGCGAACGGCAGGCCCTGCTCGGCGCGCGATGCGCCGCGCCAGGTGATCAGCCGCAGCCCGTCCAACTCGATGGCGATGTTGGCGCACATGAACGCGACGGCTTGACGACGCGCGACCGGTTCGCCGAAGGCTTCCCGTTCCTTGACGTAGGGGATGACGTAGTCCAGCACCGCGTGCGAGGTGCCGACCGCCAGCGCCGCCCAGCCCAGCCGGGACAGCGCGATCGCCTCGGAATAGTCGGCGTCGCTCGCCTCGTCCTCGCCGAGTCGGGCGTGCAGCGGCACCGAAACCCCGGACAGCTCAATCTGTCCCAGTGCCGCGGCGCGGATTCCCATGCTCGGGTCGGGGCGGACGGTAAGTCCGTTGGCGGACGATTCGACGATGAACAGCGCGGGCTTGCCGTCGAGTTGGGCGCCGACGATGAACAGTTCGG
The DNA here is from genome assembly GCF_059812185.1 of Mycobacterium sp. NGS67. Taxonomy (NCBI): domain Bacteria; kingdom Bacillati; phylum Actinomycetota; class Actinomycetes; order Mycobacteriales; family Mycobacteriaceae; genus Mycobacterium; species Mycobacterium sp. NGS67. The sequence goes on along the minus strand of NZ_JCALCF010000004.1, from coordinate 222,037 downwards.
CGTCGGCCGCGGCCGGCACCAACGACTTCACGCCGTCCAGGCGGTACCCGGACGGGGTTCGGACCGCGGTGGTCTTGAGCCGGGTCGGGTCGAACAGCGGCTGCGGTTCGGCGATGGCCACACAGGCCTGCGGGACGTTCTCGCCGGCGAACTCGTTCAGGTAGGTCGCCTGCTGATCGGCGCTGCCCCAGTGGGTCAGCGCGGAGGCCACGCCGCCGGGCGCCAGGATCGGCAGCGCCTGCCCCATGTCGCCATACGCCAACGCCTCGGCCACCAGCACGTTGGTGACGGCCGAGCGGTGCTCGGCGATGCCGTCGAAGTCCTCGGGGATGTTGATCGCGGTGATGCCCAGTTCGGCGGCCTTGGTGATCAGCCCGGAGGGGTAAGCGGCGGCTTCGTCGGCGTCGTGGGCGGCCGGACGCAGGATCTCGGCGGCGAACTCCTGCACGGTTTCGACGATCATCTGCTGGTCGTCGTCGGGCGTCAGGTCGAAGTAGTTCTTGCCGCTGGACTTCAGCCTGGTCGGGCCGCCGCGCAGGCTCTGCACCCGTTTGAACTGCCGGGTGGCGGTGGTGGTGGTGCTGAACAGCGCCTTCGTGCCGGAGCGCAGGCCTTTGTTGAGCGGGTCCCGCAGGCGGTACTTGTCCAGGAATTCCTGGCCGACGAGCGGGGTGATCAGCGCGATGGCCACGTCGACCGCGGTGCGCTTGTGCGGTCTCATACCGATCGCGGTCTGGCGGTCCCGGCGCTTCTTGGCGCGCGGCGGGGTATCTGAAGCAGTGTCGGTCATTTCGGCAGCCTCGGTCGTTGGGGCGATGCGAATAACCGTATCTTACTCCAGAGTAAGATAGATAGCGCCGTGTTAGCTAATTCACAGCGGTGCGCAGGCTGTTCAGCACGCGGTCATGCAGCAGACCGTTGGTCGCGACCGCGCTGCCGCCGTGCGGTCCGGCGGCGCCGTCCAAACTGGTGAAGCGACCGCCGGCCTCGCGTACCACGATGTCCAGCGCGGCCAGATCCCAGACCGACACTTCCGGCTCCGCGGCGATGTCGACGGCCCCCTCGGCCAGCAGGCAATAGGACAGAAAATCGCCGTAGGCGCGCACCCGCCAGACCGCGTCGGTCAGTTCGAGGAAGTTGTCGCGAAGTCCCAGTGCTGCCCACCCGGACAGGCTGGAGAACGACAGGCTGGCCGAATCCAGTTCTGCCACAGCCGAAACCGACAGCCGACGGGGTGCGGCGTCGTTGGCCGACGCGAACGCGCCCTGGCCATGCGCGGCCCACCACCGGCGCTGCAAGGCGGGAGCACTCACCACGCCGACGACCGGGACGCCGTCCTCGAGTAGCGCGATCAGGGTGGCCCACACCGGAACCCCGCGCACGAAGTTCTTGGTGCCGTCGATCGGGTCGATCACCCACTGCCGTCCGCGCAACGTTGCCGTCCCGCCGAACTCCTCGCCCAGCACGTCGTCGCCGCGCCGCCCGACCGCGATCGCTTCTCGCAGCTCGGTTTCCACGGTGCGGTCGGCGTCGGTCACCGGGGTCAAATCGGGCTTGGTGTCGATGTGCAAATCGAGTGCGCCGAAGCGGTCACGGGTCAAGGCGTCGGCACGGTCGGCCAGCGCCAGTGCGAACTGCAGGTCTTCGCCCATGTCAGCAGTCCTACCATGGCCTTGTGTGGGAATTCATGGTGCTGCTGTTGCTGGTGGCCGTGCTGTTGGCGCTCATCGTGCCGCGGTTCATGCGGCCAGGGCCGCGGGGCGCGCTGGCCAGCGGCACGCTGCTGGTCACCGGGGTCAGCGCCGGGTTGCCCGATGACGGCGGACAACAGTTCGTCACGATTTCCGGGGTCATCAACGGACCCACGGTCAACGAGCACGCCGTCCATGGCCGCATGGTCGTCGGCGACGGCACGCCCTGGCCGGTGATGGGACAACAGCTTCCCGTCGTGTACTCACCGAACAATCCGGACAATTGGAGTTTCGCGCCGTCCGAACCACCGGAAGCGGTGGACGAGTAATGCTGGTCCGGCCCATGGCAGCAGCCGTAGCATGACCATTCGTGTGGGCGATCACGGCATTGTTGCTGCTGGCAGTGTTGGTAGCGGTGGTGGCCTACCGGCAGTCGCGGTGGTCGCGCGTGCTCCAGGCTCCCGGCGGACTGGGCGCTGCGGTGGCCGACGGTACGTTGCTGGTGACCGGGGTGAGCACAGGCTCACCCGATTCCAACGGTGAGCGGTTCCTCACCATTGCCGGTGTCGTCAGCGGTCCCACGGTCAACGAGCATGCCGTGTACCAGTGCTTGATCGTCCGCGACGGTGCGGAGTGGCCGGCGACCGGACAACAATTCCCCGTGACGTACTCACGGAAGAACCCGGACAATTGGCGCTTCGCCGCGCCCGGGCCGCCGGGCGAGCTGTTCGACAATCAGTGGTGGTGATTGACGTTGTCGATCACGCCCCGCAACGCGTCCGGATTGCGCAGGAACGGCGTGATGATGTCGACGGGCAGCGGGAAGACCACCGTCGAGTTCTGGTCCGCGCCCAACTCCAGCAGCGTTTGGAGATAACGCAACTGCAGCGACGCCGGACTCTTGGAAAGGGTCTCGGCCGCCTCGCGCAGCTCCTCGGACGCCTGTAGTTCGCCGCGTGCGTTGATCACCTTCGCGCGACGCTCCCGTTCGGCTTCGGCTTCGCGCGCCATGGCGCGCTGCATCGACTCGGGGATCTCGACGTCCTTGATCTCCACCACGCGCACCTGCACACCCCACGGCTCGGTCATCTTCTCGATGATGGTGCGCAGGTCACTGTTGAGGTCTTCGCGATGGGCCAGCAGGGTGTCCAGGTCGACGCGTCCCAGCAACGACCGCAATGTCGTCTGCGCGATCTGCGAGGTGGCCACCGCGTAGTTCTCCACTGCCAGAATCGCTTTCAGCGGATCGGTCACCGAAAACATGACCACGGCGTTCACTCGCGCCGGCACGTTGTCGCGGGTGATCACCTCCTGCGGCGGGATGGTCAAAGTCACCAACCGCTGGTCGACTCGGATCATCTTGTCCAACAACGGAACCAAGAAACGCAGGCCGGGCTGATACAGCGGTCGCACGTGACCCATCCGGAACACCACGCCGCGTTCGTATTCGCGCAGCACGGCCAGCGACAGCACGGCCAGCACACCCAACAGCACTATCCCGACGGCGGCAACCCCCAGCACCGCACCGGTCATGTCTTGTCCTCCTTGCCTTCCCAGCCCCCCCAGCGGGTCGAGTAGCGGTCGACCGCGGCGGCCACCTGATCCTCGATCGCGGTGCGGTGGGGCAGATGGTCCGGCGCGTTGGCCGGGGTGTTCCAAAAGTGGCGGGCCAGTGGCGCACCCAACAGCGCTACCACCACGATGGTGCCCGCCAGTACCAGCACGTCGGCCGCGGAATGATTGGCGATCAGCATCGCCAGCGGCAACACGATCCCGAATGCGGCCACGCTGCAGGCGATTCCGCGGTGGAACCGGCCCGCTTCGGAATGCGGCCACGGATCGACGTCCCGGCTGATCTCCCGGCCGTGCTCGGAGGAGGTGCAGGACGATTTGACCGGGCAACTGTTGCACACCACCGGCAGCGCCCGGTAGCGCATCACCCGGTGCTTGGGATCGAACGACGTCGGCCACAGCCAGTGATCCTGCGGACACACCCAGGCGTCATGGTCCGGGCGGTAGCGGAACTGCCCGGTGCGCCAGGCCGCCGCCCGCGCCGAGGCGTGCCGTGCCATCGCGTCGAAGCACCACCCGACGGCCAGCAGTATCAGCGAGTAACCGGCAATCAGCCATACCGAGGTCGCGGGTGGTGCCACCGATCAGTCCTTCGCCACTGCCGGCTCCACCGTGGTGTTCTCGGTGTACAGCGGGTGCTCGGGCAGTTCCTCGACGGTGGTGCCGGACCGGAAGTTGCGCAGTGCCAGCAACGCGATCCACACGAATGGCAATACTCCGCCCACGATCAGGATCAGGTCTCCGGGCATACGCAGCCACTCCAGCACCGCGTTGCCCGGCTTGGTGATGTAGCCCAGCGACCGCGCCTCGTAGTAGCCGTCGTTGACCGAGTGGAACAGTTGCATCACACCCAGCGGCAGCAGCGTGACGAACACCATCCAGGCCAAGCCGATGTTCATGCACCAGAACGAGATTCGGGCCAGCTTCTCCGGCCACTTGTCGGCCGGGATCACGTAGCGGAACGCGAACATGGCCAGCCCGACGGCGAGCATTCCGTACACGCCCATCATGGCCGCGTGGCCGTGGTTGGCGGTCAGCGCGGTGCCGATCTGGTAGTAGGACACCACCGGCAGGTTGATCAGGAACCCGAAGATGCCGGCACCCAGGAAGTTCCAGAAGCCCACCGCCACCAGGAACATCACCGCCCAGCGGTGCGGGAACGGGTTGGCGTCGCCGGACTGCTGGCGCGAACCCAACTGCAGGAACGCCCACGCCTCGACCGTCAGGAAGGTCAGCGGAATGACCTCGGCCGCGGAGAAGAACGCCCCGAGCGCCATGTGCTCCACCGGGGTACCGGAGAAGTACAGATGGTGCATGGTGCCGATGACGCCGCCTGCGGAGTACAGGATGACGTCGAGGAAGATCACGCCCAGCGCGATGCGTTCACGCACCACTCCCAGCAGCACGAACATGTAGGCCACCATCACCGTGGTGAACAGCTCGAGGAAGTCCTCGACCCACAGGTGCACCACCCAGAACCGCCAGAAGTCGGCGACGGTGTAGTGGGTGTCGCTGCCGGCCAGCAGACCGACGGTGTAGAACACCGGGATCGCCAGTCCGGAGAAGAAGAACAGCCAGGGCATGTTCATCTTCGACTCGCCCTTGAGCCGGGCCCGCATGCCGCGCCAGATGATCGCGATCCACACGAACATCCCGACGATCAGCAGAATCTGCCACAGCCGCGGCAAATCCAGGTACTCCCACTGCTGGGAGAACAGCCCACCTTCGGGGATCACACCGTAGATGGACAGCGCCTCGGTGATCATCGATCCGAACACCACCAGTGCGACCGCGCCCAGCAGCACGTAGGCCAGCGTCGCCTGACGCTTCGGCTCGCGGCGGGCGATGAACGGCACCAAGAAGATGCCGCCGGCCAGGAAGGCGGCCGCGGTCCAGAACAAAGCCAGTTGCAGGTGCCAGGTCCGGGCCAGGTTGTACGGCAGTATGCGGGCCAGGTCGATGCCGAAGAACGTCGACAGGTCGGCCCGGTAGTGCTCGGCCGCCGCGCCCAGCAGCGTCTGCACCAGGAACAGCACCGCCACCACCGCGAAGAACCACACACAGGCCCGTTGAGCGGGAGTCAGGCCCACCTGCCCGGGTTGGCGGAACGACAGGGTGGACGACTCGGCGCCGTGCCAACCCACCTTCTGGCTCCACCGTCCGTAGACGGCGAACATGATGCCGATGCCGCCCAGCAGTGCGATCAGTGACAGCGCCGACCACACGATCACCGATGCGGTCGGGCCGTTGTCGACGCGCTGCTCGGACGGCCAGTTGTTGGTGTAGGAGTACTTGTGGCCGGGGCGTTCGGCCGCCGCCGCCCACGCCGTCCAGGCGTAGAACGCGGTGAGCTGGCGGATCTGGGTCTTGTCGGTGATCAGCTCGGGCAGCAGGCCGTACTTGGTGGAGTTCTCCCCGAGGATCTCGGCGTAGTGATTCTGGATGTGGTCGAACGCCGCGGCCTGCCGGTTGGTGAATACCAGCGTCTTGTCTTCGGCGTTGTAGCGGTTGGTGCGGAATTCGTTGACCACCCGCTCACGCGGCTCGGTGACACCTTCGGCGCGGAATTGGTTCGCGACGTCGTCGGTGGCCATCCGCAGATAGTCGGCCGTGTAATCGGGGCCCAGATAAGCGCCGTGACCCAGTACCGATCCGTACTCCATCAGACCGCGGGCCTGGTAGATCTCTTGGCCTTTGGTGATGTCTTCCCCGGTGAACAACACCTGTCCCGACTCGGTGACCACCTTGTCCGGCATCGGCATCGCCGCCGTGTAGGTGCGGTAGGCCAGGATTCCCATGACGAAGAACCCGAAGATCATCACCAGCGCGACGCCCTGAATCCACCCCCTGCCCACCAGTGGCTTCGGCGACGGATCACGCGGATTAGTGGAGGACGGGACTTCTTGCACAGCCATTCAGGGACTCCTGTCTGGACGGTGGGCTGGATTCGCCAGGCATCTCACGCACGGGCTGGGTGTGTGTGCCTATCAACATCCAATTCTGGATTCGGCACGCTGGCAAGAGGTCATCCCCACCCATTTTCCGGGACCAATGGCCCTGTCCCGGGGACCAATTCCTCTGTAAACGCCGTCCGCCCGGCAATACGTTCGGATTAGCCGAACGGATCGAACTGAAGGGAGACGGCGATGAACAGCTTCGAAGCTCCGGCCGTCGTCGTCGGTATAGACGGGTCGAAGGCGGCGCTGCACGCGGCTCTGTGGGCGGTCGACGAGGCGGTCAGCCGCGACATCCCGCTGCGACTGATCTACGTCATAGACCCCGCGTACGCCTCCGTCGGCGATGACGTCGACGCGCGCCAGTCCGTCGCCCGTACGGCGCTCTATGACGCTTATCGGGCGGTCGAGGCGACCGACGCCCGGGTCACGATGGAAACCGAGATCCTTTGGGGCAAACCATTGAACAAGTTGATGGCCGAATCGCGGTCGGCCGCGATGATCTGCGTCGGCTCGATGGGAGTCAATCACGCCCGGTGCGGCAAAGGGTCGGTTGCGGGTGCCCTGGCCGGGTCGGCGCTGTGCCCGGTGGCGGTGATCCACCGTGCGCCCGACGACGCGTCAACCCCCCAGATCGGGCGCGTCGTCGCCGAAGTGGACAATGGTTCCGTGTTGCGACACGCCTTCGAGGAGGCCCGGCTGCGTGAGGTTCCGCTGCGCGCCATCTCCGTGCGTGCTGCCTGCGCCCGGGGATCCGACGACGGAAGCCATTTGGCCCAAGCGCAATTGGATCGGCGGTTGGCGCGCTGGACCCGGCTGTATCCCGACGTCAGGATCGAGTCGGCCATCGTGGGTGGACATGCCGGCCGGTATATGGCCCACCACGGCGCTCCGGGGCAACTGTTCGTCACCGATGCCCACGCGGCGCAGGTGTGCAGCGTGTACAACGCGGGATCGTCGGTACTGACTGTGCGGTGCGGCAACTTGTAGTGACGCCAAAGGGGAGTGCAGCCTTGGTAAAGGTCTTCTTGGTCGACGACCACGAAGTGGTCCGCCGCGGACTGATCGACCTGCTGGGCGCCGACCCCGAACTCGACGTCGTCGGTGAGGCCGGCTCGGTCGCCGAAGCGATGGCCCGGATACCGGCGGCCAACCCCGACGTGGCGGTCCTCGATGTGCGGTTGCCGGACGGCAACGGCATCGAACTGTGCCGTGATCTGTTGTCCCGCATGCCCGAACTGCGATGCCTCATCCTCACCTCGTACACGTCCGACGAGGCGATGCTCGATGCGATCCTGGCCGGGGCGAGTGGCTACGTGGTCAAGGACATCAAGGGGATGGAATTGGCGCGCGCCGTCAAAGACGTGGGTGCGGGCCGGTCGCTGCTGGACAATCGCGCCGCGGCGGCGTTGATGTCCAAGTTGCGAGATGCCACCGAACGGCCGGACCCGCTGTCGGGCCTGACCGACCAGGAGCGGACGTTGCTGAGTCTGCTCAGCGAAGGCCTGACCAACAAGCAGATCGCGGACCGCATGTTTCTCGCCGAGAAAACGGTGAAGAACTACGTGTCGCGGTTGCTGGCGAAGCTGGGTATGGAGCGCCGAACCCAAGCCGCGGTATTCGCAACGGAATTGAAACGGTCCCGGCCGCCTGGCAATGGATAACGACATGCATCCGTTGCGCCAGACGCTGTCCGGGCTGCGTCTGCGTGAGTTGTTGGCCGAGGTGCAGGATCGGGTCGAACAGATCGTGGAAGGCCGCGATCGGCTCGACGGTCTGCTGGATGCCATGCTGGTGGTCACCTCGGGGCTAGAAGTCAATGCCACCCTGCGCTCGATCGTGCACTCGGCGACCAATCTGGTCGACGCCCGCTACGGCGCACTGGAGGTGCACGGCCGGGACAACCGGGTGCTGCATTTCGTCTACGAGGGCATCGACGAGGAGACCGTCCGGAGTATCGGGCACCTACCCGAGGGTCTCGGTCTGATCCGTCTGCTCATCGACGAACCCAAACCGCTACGGCTGGACGATCTCTCGCAGCACCCTGCGTCGGTGGGCTTCCCGCCCAATCACCCGTCCATGCGGACCTTCCTCGGAGTTCCGGTGCGGGTCCGCGACGAATCCGTCGGCACCCTGTATCTGACCGACAAGACCAACGGGCAACCGTTCAGCGACGACGACGAGGTGCTGGTGCAAGCGCTGGCCGCGGCGGCGGGCATTGCCATCACCAATGCGCGCCTCTACCAGCAGGCCACCACGCGCCAGTCCTGGATCGAGGCCACCCGCGACATCGCCACCGAATTGCTCTCTGGCGCCGAACCTTCGACGGTGTTCCGGCTGGTTGCCGAGGAGGCGCTCAAGCTGACCGACGCCGACGCCGCCTTGGTCGCCGTACCGCTCGACGAGAGCCTGCCGGCCCCCGACGTCGCCGAGATGCTGGTCATCGAGACCGTCGGCAGCCCGGCGAATGCCGTTGCCGGAAAGACCATTCCGGTGGCGGGGTCGGCCGTCGGCGAGGTGTTGGTCGACAGCGCGCCGCGCCAGGTCGACCGGATCGACCTCGACGGCTTGGCCTACGCGGGGCCGGCTCTGCTGTTGCCGCTGCGCGCCGGGGACACCGACACCGTCGCCGGGGTGGTGGTTCTGCTGCGCCACGGTAGTCCGGGATCGTTCACCGACGAACAACTCGAGATGATGGCCGCCTTCGCCGACCAGGCGGCGCTGGCTCTGCAGCTGGCCACCTCGCAGCGCCGGATGCGTGAGCTCGACGTGCTCACCGACCGCGACCGGATCGCCCGGGATCTGCACGATCACGTGATCCAGCGCCTGTTCGCGGTGGGCCTGTCGTTGCAGGGCGCGGTGCCGCGCACCCGCGAACCCGAAGTGCAGCAGCGGCTTTCGGAGTCTATCGACGATCTGCAGGCGGTCATCCAGGAGATCCGGACCGCCATCTTCGACCTGCACGGGTCCTCTCAGGGCATCACCCGGTTGCGGCAACGGATCGACGCCGCCGTCGGGCAATTCGGCGGATCCGGGTTGCGTACCACGGTCCAGTACGTCGGTCCGCTGTCGGTGGTCGACGGCGGGTTGGCCGATCACGCCGAAGCGGTGGTCCGGGAAGCGGTCAGCAATGCCGCCCGGCACGCGCAGGCCGGCATGGTGACGGTGCGGATCAGGGTCGAAGACGATCTGTGCATCGAGGTCAGCGACAACGGCCGCGGAATGCCGCAGGATTTCACCGCCAGCGGCCTGACCAACCTGCGTCGACGTGCCGAGGAGGTCGGCGGCGACTTCTCCGTCGCGAACCAGTCTTCCGGTGGCACGCTGCTGCGCTGGTCAGCGCCGCTCCTCCAATAGCGGTTCCTCCAGTTGCTGGCCGGGCCAGTCCACGACGCGGACCAGACGACGCCGCGGGGTGGCCGGGAGCGGGTCGGCGTTGATCGGTGCCCATCCCACCCGCAACAGCATCTGCGGAAAACCGCTGGCGCCGAACACATCTGAGCGCACTGCGGCACGGGTCTCGGGAATCTCCAACGGCTCGGTGATCGGACAGCAAGCCAAGCCCATCGCGGTGGCGCTCAACAGCACCACGCTGGTGGCCTCACCCGCGCGCAACCGCGCCAGCCGGTCGTCGCTTTCGGTCCCCAGCGCCAGCACTGCGGCGCTGTCGTCGGCTGGGGAGACGCCTGACGGTTGCGCCAGCCCGGCGCCGGCGAACAGCCGGCCCGGGATCGGGGCGTCGGGGTCCGACGGTGGGGCGTTGCGGGCCGGAACCCCAGCCACCGAGCCGTACCGGCCGCTCCATGTGGTGAGTTCCCGCATGTAAGCTTCGTCGGTCGCGTGGTCCCAAACAGCCCGCGCCACAATATCTTTCATCCGCTGCACGCTATCCACCTGACGAAGCATCACCCCGCAGCGCGCGGCCCGGGCGGCCATCTGGGCGATATCGCCCCCCGGCACCGGCCAGGAACTGTAGGCACGCCGATCGGTGCGCCGCCGCGGAATGGCCGCCGCCAGTGCGATGTCGGTCTGGTCCGGAGCCTGTGGCACCACCTCGACGGTGGCCAGGTGGCGGGGGTTGTCCGGGTCGGGCAGGCGGCTCACCTTGGCGTGCCATCCCATCGAGGCCAGTGCCACCACGCAATGATGCAGCGCGACACCGCAACTGATGATCAGGTCGCGGCCGTCGGGATCGGTGCTCTGCAGTTGCATGTCGGGTTCGGCGAACAATTGCAGCGTGTCAGCGCCCACCCGCCAGCGCCACGGTTGCGTGTTGTGGATCGACGGCGCACGGGTGGCCAGGGTGAGAACCGTCCGCAGCGTGCCGGCATCCGGAAATGACACGTTCATGGTCGCCGGGCTCCTCCTGTCGATCACCGGGGTCGTTCATCCAAGGATCGTCTGTCGATCACCGCGACGGCCAGAGGCGCAAGCCCCGGCGGTGAGGGACCTTGGCCCTGCCCGCGACCGGCTCAGGCGACGGTCTCGTTGCCGTCGGGTTCCGGGCCGAAAACGAAACGGCGCCCGGTGATGTCGGTGGCGACTATCCGCACGTAGTTGGGCTTTCGGGTCGCGATCCACGGATACAACCCGGCGCGATCGGCTTCCTGAATGTCCTTGTCGGCCTTCAATTGATGCGCGCGACCCCGCACGATCACACTCCAGCCTTCCGCGGCGTTGTGATCGTCGGCCTCGAAGACCACGGTGTGGTTCGCCACGGCGGAGAACAGTTTGGTGCCCTCGGCGGTGCGAAACAGGATGGTCTGGCCCTGCACCACGTAGTTCACCGGGAAGATTTCCGGTTCCCCGGCAAAGTTGGTCACCAGCCGGCCAAGCGCGGCGCTGCCCAGCAGGTCCCAACTCTCACTTGTCGACAGGACGGTGAAGGGTTCGTCGGTCATCGGCTCAACCTATCTCCTGGGGCGTTGCGACGGACTTCGAAAACGGCATCCAGCGGATGCCGGGGTGTCGGTGGGGGAATGGGTTCCATCGCCGGGGCGATCCCGACGCGAATCAGGACCTGCGGTTCGCCGCGTTTCCCGATCAGGTCGCGCACGATGTCTCGGCTCTCGTCGGTTTCGATCACATGGGTCAAGGTGCAGGTCGCCATGCCGGCCATGGTGCATTCGAGTAGCACCGTCGACAGTACTTCGCCGCACCTGAGTACGTCCGTCCTGGTGTCCTCGGGAGTGGACAAGACGACGATCTTCGACCAGTCCGCGGTCATTTCGGGACGCCGGTCCTGGTGGCCGCGGACCGGGAAATCCCGTGCCACATCGACCCGGCGGCTTTCGGTGTCGGAGGCCAGCGCGGACGGCGGCACACCGTCGGACAAGACGAACGGCGAAGTCCACCAGTCGAGTTCGGCGTGATATGACGAGTCGTCGCGCCGCAATGCTTCGGTGAGTCGGGACGCTCCGACCAAGCGGGGCCGCTGGTCGTCGTCGAGCACGTCGACCGTGGCCACCTCGTCGTCGACGATGCCGCGCAACACCGGTTCGAACTGGTCCCAGAATGCCGGACGTGCGAACGGAAGCCGATCGGTGCGGCGCTGCAGGATGGCCTCGGCGCGGTTGCGCTGCGCCGGTGTGACGTGATCGGTCGGGCTGAAGTCCACGGCCGCCAGATGGCTCGGGTTGTTCGGGTTGGGAAAACGGGCGACGCCGGCTCGCCAACCGGCGGCATTCATCGCAACGCGCAGATGGTCGAGCGCCGCGCCGCAGCTGATGAGCGCTTCGCGGCCGGAATGGTCTGTGGCAGGCACAGTTCGGTCCCGATCGACGAACAAGTGGACGGTCGCATTGTCGGCCACGAACCGCCACGGCTGACTGTTGTGTACCGACGGAGCCCGGCCCGCCAGCAGGACCGCGTTCCGCAGGACTTCCATGTCCATGACCCCGACGTTACGGAGCGTAACGCCTGGCCGGTAGGGGCTTTGGTCACCTCGGCCACGTTCGCATCGGAATCCGTTGCCGCACTGGCACTTCAGTTGGCTGCGGAAGTTGCCGGAATGGTTCACGGCGGTTTTCGGAGCGGTCCGACGTTTGCATTGTGGTGCCCACCTGGCATTCTGAACGGATGGCGGGCAAGGAAATCGATCCGATCCGGGCCAGGAGTGCGCTGGCGGTGATCAGGCAGAATCCGGGGATAGTGCTGTTCGCGGTGTCGCCGCTGATCGCGCTGGTGGCGGTCACCTGGGTATTCGCCGGCGCGGGCTGGGGCATCGCGCTGGCGCTGCTGCTGCTGGTCGCCGGCGGGGCCTTCGTCATGCTGCGGCGCTGACGCCACCGCCATGCGCTCGTGGTGGGGTTGGGGAACCCTCGATCAAGCCCTCACCGAGCGGGAGACCAAGGATCTGGCGGCCCGGGTGGCGGCGATGCTGCCCGGCCACGACCTGACCGACCACCGCCCGCCCGACCCGGGCGCGCTCGGCTTGCCGGGTCCGCGGATCACCCCACCCGCGGCACTGGCCGCGCTGTGCTCGGCCCATGTGGTGGACCGGGTCGGCCACGCGCGCGGCAAGGCGTTTCGCGACGTCGCGCGCAACCTGCAGGGCACCATCGACCACGTTCCGGACCTGATCGTGCGGCCGCGACGCGAGCAGGATGTCGTCGATGTGCTCGATTGGTGTGGGCGCGAAGGGATTTCGGCGATCCCGTACGGCGGCGGCAGCTCTGTGGTCGGGGGAGTGGAGCCGCGTTTCGAGGGACCCGCGATCACCCTGGACGTCAGCGCGATGAGCGCGGTCGTCGAAGTCGACGCGGTCAGCCGGGCCGCCCGCATCCAGGCCGGTGCGCTCGGGCCCTGGATCGAGGACCAGCTCCGGCAGCACGATCTGACGTTGCGGCACTTTCCGCAGTCGTTCGCGTTCTCCAGCCTCGGGGGTTGGCTGGCCACCCGTGCCGGTGGGCACTTCGCCACCCTCTACACCCACATTGACGACCTGACCGAGTCGGTGCGGGTGGTCACCCCCGCCGGGATCAGCGAATCGCGACGACTGCCGGGGTCGGGGGCGGGGCCGTCCCCGGACCGGCTGTTCATAGGCTCCGAGGGCGCCCTCGGCGTCATCACCGAGGCGTGGATGCGCCTGCAGAACCGTCCACGTTGGCAGGTCACGGCGTCGGTGGCGTTCGACCGGTGGGCCGGTGCGGTCGCGGCGACCCGTTCGATCGCGCAGGCCGGACTCTTCCCGGCGAACTGTCGGTTGCTCGACCCCGCCGAGGCGTTCCTCAACGCGGGCACCTCGGTGAGCGGCGGGCTGCTGGTGTTGGCCTTCGAGTCGGCGGACCACCCGATCGACCCGTGGCTCAACCGGGCCGTCGAGATCGCCGCCGAGCACGGCGGCACCGTCGTCGCCCGGCGCAGCCGCGACTCCGAGCCCGACCGGTCCGACGATGCTTCGGAGAGCTGGCGCTCGGCTTTCCTGCGCATGCCCTATCAGCGGGACGCCCTCGCGCGCCGCGGCGTCATCGCCGAGACGTTCGAAACCGCTTGCACCTGGGATGGATTCGATGCGCTGCACGCCGCGGTGACCGACGCCGCGCGGACCGCGATCGAGCGGGTCTGCGGTGCCGGGGTGGTGACGTGCCGGTTCACCCATGTCTACCCCGACGGTCCGGCGCCGTATTACGGCATCTACGCCGGCGGACGGTGGGGGTCGCTGGATGCACAGTGGGACGAGATGAAAGCCGCTGTGTCCGAAGCGATCAGCAGCACCGGGGGCACCATCACCCATCACCATGCGGTCGGTCGCGATCACCGTCCCTGGTACGACCGACAACGCCCGGGTCCGTTCGCCGCCGCACTGCGCGCAGTCAAGCAGACGCTGGACCCGGCCGGAATCCTCAATCCCGGAGTGCTACTGGGATAGTGGGGGCCTGCTTCGGCTGGTCTGCGGCGCAGAGCGTTAGGTGTGAAGTCTGGGCGTTGGGTGTGAAGCCTGGGCGTTGGGTGTGAAGCCAGGGCGTTGCGCGTGAAGCCTGGGTGGGATCTTCACTGGAATCCCGCCCTGCTTTCACTCTGAAAGCCGTGTATTCACAATCAAAGCCAACGATTCACACTCAAAGCCGACGATTCACACTCCGCAGCCGCGCGGGCCCGTGCGGATCTCAAACGTCAGCGACCATCACCTCAGCCGTGCCCGATGTCCAGCAGCCTCGCCAGGTTTGGCAGCTTGACCCGGGGACGGCCGTGCGGCTCGCCCGCCGCCCGCTCGAACTGGTCGATGACATCCCAGTGCGCCGAGGTGATGACCTTCGGCTGACGTTCGGCGAGCCAGGAGGCGAGCCGGTCGGCATGGTCGTGCGGCCGGTCCGCCAGCCCGCCCCCGGACAGATCAGCGAGCAAGGTGTCCACGGTGTCCTGCGAATCCGACTTGTTGGTGCCGATGACCCCGGTCGGGCCGCGTTTGATCCAGCCGACGACGTATTCGTTGCGGCTGCCGTCGATCCGGCCGTCGCTGTGTGGAATGGTGCCGCGCTTGTCGTCGAACGGCAGCCCGGGGGTGGGGATACCGCGGTAGCCGACCGAGCGGACGACCAACTGCACCGGAAGTTCCTCGCGTTCGCCGGTGTCCTTGGCCGATGCCCATCCGCTGTCGTCGACGACCAACTCGTTGCGGCCCAACGTGATTCGCTCGACCTGGCTCTCACCCTGGATCTCGATGGGCGAGGTGAAGAAACGGAAGACGATGCGCCGGTGGCCGGGACGGGGTTCGCGCTCGGCGTAGCCGCGTAGCACCTTGATGTTCTGCTTGGTGGTTTTGCCCGCGGCCTCGGCGTCCTCGTCGGTGATGTCGGCGAACTGAGCCGGGTCGACGATCACGTCGACGCCGTCGAGCTCACCGAGCTCACGCAGCTCCAGCGTGGTGAACGCCGTCTGCAGCGGTCCGCGTCGTCCGATGATCACCACTTCTTCGACTCCGCACGGACGCAGCGACTCCAGCGCATGATCGGCGATGTCGGTTTGGGCCAACACGTCGGGATCGGTGACCAGGATTCGGGCGACGTCGATTGCGACGTTGCCGTTGCCCACGACCACCGCGCGGGCGCCCGAGAGGTTCGGCGTCTTCTCTTCGAAGTGCGGGTGCGCGTTGTACCAACCCACGAAGTCGACCGCCGAGATGCTCCCAACGAGGTTCTCACCGGGGATGTTCAACGGTTTGTCCGACTGCGCGCCCACGGCGTAGATCACCGCGTCGTACTGTTCGGCGAGCTCGCCGGCCTCGACGTGCTCCCCGACGACCACGTTGCCGAAGAAACGGAAGCGGGCGTCGCCCGCGGTCTTCTCGAACTGTTTGCTGATCGACTTGATCTTAGGGTGGTCGGGTGCGACACCCGAGCGCACCAATCCCCACGGGGTCGGCAGCATTTCCAGCATGTCGACGGCCACGTCGATGTCGTCGGACGCGTCGGCGGCTTTGAGCAGGGAAGCTGCGGCGAAGAAGCCCGACGGACCGGAGCCGACGATCGCGACGTGATAAGGACGCATGCTTGTGCCTTCTGTTCGTGCCCGGCTGCGACGCGGGGGCTGAAGCCGGGCTGCGCGTTGCGGTCGGGCGGTGCACTGGTCTCCTGATGCTAGACGGTGCTGCCGGTAACGTAAGCGCCTGTGGAACCTGACCGTCAAGCAGACATCGCCGCTCTGGACTCCACCCTCACGACGGTCGAACGGGTGCTCGACGTCGACGGTCTGAAGAGCCGGATCGAGAAGCTCGAGCAGGAGGCGTCCGACCCGAACCTGTGGGACGACCAGGCGCGCGCGCAGAAGGTGACCAGCGAGTTGTCGCACACCCAGGGCGAGCTTCGCCGCATCGAAGAACTGCGGCAGCGGCTGGACGATCTGCCCGTGCTCTACGAGTTGGCCAGTGAAGAGGCAGGGGCAGAAGGCGATACGGCGCTGGCCGAAGCCGATGCCGAACTCAAGGCGTTGCGCGCCGACATCGAAGCCACCGAAGTGCGTACTTTGCTGTCCGGTGAGTACGACGAACGTGAGGCTTTGGTCACAATCCGCTCCGGTGCGGGCGGGGTAGACGCCGCCGACTGGGCCGAGATGCTGATGCGGATGTACATCCGCTGGGCTGAGCAGCACAAATACGGCGTTGAGGTGTTCGACACGTCCTATGCCGAAGAAGCGGGCATCAAGAGCGCCACCTTCGCCGTGCATGCGCCGTTCGCCTACGGCACGCTGTCCGTCGAGCAGGGCACCCACCGGCTGGTGCGGATCAGCCCGTTCGACAACCAAAGCCGACGTCAGACGTCCTTCGCCGAGGTCGAAGTGCTCCCCGTGGTGGAGACCACCGACCACATCGAAATCCCTGAAGGCGACATCCGGGTGGACGTCTACCGCTCCAGTGGGCCGGGCGGTCAGTCGGTGAACACCACCGACTCGGCGGTTCGTTTAACCCACATCCCAACGGGTATTGTCGTGACTTGCCAGAACGAGAAGTCGCAACTGCAGAACAAGGTTTCGGCTTTACGAGTGCTTCAGGCAAAGTTGTTGGAGCGCAAGCGTTCCGAAGAACGCGCGGAGCTCGACGCCCTTAAGGGCGACGGCGGCAGCTCCTGGGGAAACCAGATGCGGTCATATGTGCTGCACCCCTATCAGATGGTCAAGGATCTGCGCACCGAGTTCGAGGTGGGCAACCCGGCGGCCGTCCTGGACGGAGACATCGACGGATTCCTGGAGGCGGGGATCCGGTGGCGCAACAGAAAAGATGACAACTAATACACAGGCTTTTTCAATGAATCTCGCCGATGCGGCGCAGCGCTGGCAGGACTTCTGGCGCGGCCAGATCGGCGAATGGATCATCACCCGTGGACTGCGGATCGCCATGCTGGTGATCGGAGCGATGCTCGCAGCCCGTTTCGTGCAGTGGGTGGCCCAGCGGGTGACCCGCCAGCTCGACGTCGGCTTCACCGAAAGCGACGCGCTGGTGCGCTCGGAGGCGACCAAGCACCGCCAGGCGGTGGCGTCGGTGATCTCCTGGGTGTCCATCGTGTTGATCTCGATCGTGGTGATCGTGCAGATCGGCAGCTTGTTGCAGTTCTCGGTGAGCGGTCTCATCGCGCCGGCGACAGTGGTGGGCGCCGCGCTGGGCTTCGGGGCTCAACAGCTGGTCAAAGACCTGCTGTCGGGATTCTTCATCATCGTCGAAAAGCAGTACGGGTTCGGCGACCTGGTCTCGTTGACGGTTTCAGGGATCGCGGCCGAAGCCCGCGGCACGGTAGAGAACGTCACGTTGCGGGTCACCCGGTTGCGTTCCTCGGACGGTGAGCTGTTCACCATTCCCAACGGCTCGATCATCAAGACGATCAACCTCTCCAAGGACTGGGCGCGCGCGGTCGTCGACATCCCCGTCTCGACCAGTGCAGACCTCAACCGGGTGAACGAGGTCCTGCACGACGAGTGTGAGCGGGCACTCGACGACCCGAACTTGGGTGACCTCCTGCTGGACGCACCCACCGTGATGGGGGTGGAGAGCATCGAACTCAGTACCGTCACGTTGCGACTGGTCGCCCGCACCCTGCCGGGCAAGCAGTTCGAGGCCGGCCGACAGTTGCGGGTGCTGGTCATTCGTGCGCTGGCCAAGGCGGGCATCGTGACGGCAGCCGATGCGAAGGTCGGCGTGGTCGACGACGCGGGTGTCGACGACCCCGAGGGCGGTGAGGTGGCCGATCCCGACAAGACCGCGGGGCAGGTGACGCGACGATGAAACTTCGGCTGAATCTGCTGCAGCAGCGGCGTGATAAAGATGAGCAGCGCGCGCCGAGTCACTTGTTCGGCGGTCGAATCCGCACCTCAACGGTGGTATTGATAGTGGCGTTCCTCGCGCTCTGGTGGACCTACGAAACGTATCGTCCCCACGAGCAACCGCGCACCAACAATCCGCCGGCCCAGGTGGTGCCGCCCGGCTATGTGCCGGATCCGGATTACACCTGGGTGCCGCGCACCAGGGTGCAACAACCGCAGCGCACGCCGGCGTCGACTCCCGTGCCGACGACGACAACGCCGCCCCCGCCGCCGGTTACCACCACGACGACGACCACGCCGCTGATCCAGCTGCCGTGCATCCCGCCGTTGTGCGTGCCCACGACGACTCCGGGTCCGACCTCGGGACCGCCGCCGCAACAGGGACCGGGTCCGACGACGACGTCGACGCAGCCGGCGCGCTGACTTTCGCTGCCCGGCCAGACACCCCGCTACACTGGCGTGCCGTGATGATCACCCTCGAACATGTCACCAAGCAGTACAAATCGTCGGCGCGTCCGGCGTTGGACGACATCAACGTCCAGATCGACAAGGGTGAGTTCGTCTTCCTCATCGGCCCGTCGGGGTCGGGCAAGTCGACCTTCATGAGACTGCTGCTCGCCGCGGAGGTACCGACGTCCGGCGACATCCGGGTGTCGAAGTTCCACGTCAACAAGCTGCGGGGGCGCAACGTACCGAAGCTGCGTCAGGTGATGGGTTGCGTCTTCCAGGACTTCCGGTTGCTGCAGCAGAAGACCGTCTACGACAACGTGGCGTTCGCCCTGGAAGTCATCGGCAGGCGCGCCGATGCGATCAACAAAGTCGTGCCCGAGGTGCTCGAAACCGTCGGGCTGTCGGGCAAGGCGAACCGGTTGCCGCACGAGCTCTCCGGCGGGGAGCAGCAGCGGGTGGCGATCGCTCGCGCCTATGTCAACCGGCCGCTGGTGCTGCTTGCCGACGAGCCCACCGGCAACCTCGACCCGGACACCAGTAAGGACATCATGGATTTGTTGGAGCGGATCAACCGCAACGGCACGACGGTGTTGATGGCGACACACGACCACCACATCGTGGACGCGATGCGGCAGCGTGTGGTCGAGTTGTCGCTGGGCAGGCTGGTTCGCGACGAACAGGGTGGCGTCTACGGGATGGATCGCTAAGTGCGCTTCGGATTCCTACTCAACGAGGTCCTGACCGGGCTTCGCCGCAACGTCACCATGACGGTTGCGATGATCCTGACGACCGCGATCTCCATCGCCTTGTTCGGCGGCGGTCTGCTGGTGGTGCAGTTGGCCAACGACTCGCGTGCGATCTATCTGGACCGGGTCGAGACGCAGGTGTTCCTCACCGACGACGTCTCCGCCAACGACCCCGGTTGCACGACCAACCCGTGCAAGGCCCTGCGCGAGACGATCGAGAAGAGGCAGGACGTCAAGTCGGTCCGGTTCCTGAACCGCGACGACGCCTACGTCGATGCGATCAAGAAATTCCCGCAATACAAAGATGTCGCCGGCAAGGATTCGTTCCCCGCCTCGTTCATCGTCAAGCTCACCAACCCCGAGCAGCACAAGGACTTTGACGCCGCAATATCGGGCCAGCCCGGCGTGCTCTCGGTGCTCAACCAGAAGGAGCTGATCGACCGACTGTTCGCGGTGCTGGAGGGGCTGAGGAACGCGGCATTCGCGGTCGCGCTGGTCCAGGCCGTCGCCGCGATCCTGCTGATCGCGAACATGGTGCAGGTCGCGGCCTACACGCGTCGCACCGAGATCGGCATCATGCGGTTGGTCGGGGCCAGCCGCTGGTACACGCAGCTGCCGTTCCTGGTGGAGTCGATGCTGGCCGCGACCATCGGCGTGATCATCGCGATCCTCGGCCTGGTCGCCGTGCGGGCGTTGTTCCTGGAGAACGCGCTGCGCCAGTTCTACCAAGCCAACCTGATCGCCAAGATCGACTACTGGAACATCGTCTACATCGCGCCGTGGCTGTTCTTGGTGGGTGTGGCGATGGCCGGCCTGACGGCATACGGCACGTTGCGCCTCTACATTCGGCGATAGGTCGTGGCCAAGAAGCCGCCGTCAAAGCGACGAGGGGACGGCAGACAGATCATCGCCAGCAACCGCAAGGCCCGGCACAACTACGCGATTCTCGAGGTGTTCGAGGCCGGGGTGGCGCTGCAGGGTACCGAGGTCAAGAGCCTGCGCGAGGGGCACGCGTCGCTGGTCGATGCGTTCGCCACGGTCGATGACGGTGAGATCTGGCTGCGCAACGTGCGCATCCCGGAATACCGGCACGGCAGCTGGACCAATCATGAGCCGCGGCGCAACCGCAAGCTGCTGCTGCACCGCCGCCAGATCGACCAGCTGATCGGCAAGATCCGTGAGGGCAACTACGCGCTTGTGCCGCTGTCGATGTACTTCTTCGAGGGCAAGGTCAAAGTCGAGCTGGCGTTGGGGCGCGGTAAGCAGGCGCACGACAAGCGGCAGGACATGGCGCGGCGCGACGCGCAGCGGGAAGTGGTCCGGGAGCTGGGTCGGCGCGCCAAAGGTATGGCCTGACGCGTTCGTTCGCGTTACTCCGGGGCGCTTTCGTGGTCCGCAAATGCCAGAGACATGGTGCTCTGCGCGTACATTTGTGGGCCCTCGCGGGATAGCGTCCCGGCGCGACGGTGGGGTATTCCTTGCTACTGCACGACTACTGCACGACTTCGATGTGCATCGTTGGCGTTGGGTGTGAAGCGAGGGCTTTCGGCGTGCGCCCACGGTGGAAAAATCGGATAAAACCCGCCCAGGATTCACCCTGAAAGCCCTGGTTTCACGCTGAAAGCCCTGGTTTCACGCTGAAAGCCCTGGTTTCACGCTGAAAGCCCAGGCTCACTGGAACACCCAGGCTCACCGGAACGCGACAGCGCCGCGAGCTCCGGTGTGGCGATCCGCTGCGACCGGCTCCGCCGCTCTTGCGATCGCGCTGGGCCTGATGGTGGCGATCCGCTGTGACCGGCTCCGCCGCTCTTGCGATCGCGCTGGGCCTGATGGTGGCGATCCGCTGCGACGGGCTCCGCCGCTCTTGCGATCACCACTAGTATCCGAGCATGGCTGACCGTCCCGTGACCCTGCTGGACAAGTCCGACGTGCTGGCGGGTCTCTTCGCCGTGTGGGACGAACTCGACGCGCTGCTGGACGGCCTGTCCGAACCGGACTGGGCGGCGCCCAGCGCGCTGACCGGCTGGGATGTGAAGGCGGTCGTGTCGCACATCATCGGCACCGAATCGTTCCTGCAGGGCATCAGTCCGCCGGAACCCGATATCGACGTCAAGGCGCTCGATCACGTGCGCAACGACATCGGGGTGATGAACGAATGCTGGGTTCGCGCACTCAGCAAAGAATCGGGCACCCAAGTGCTCAAGCGGTTCCAGGAGATCACCGCCACTCGCCGCAACGTGCTGCAGGACATGTCCGACGACGACTGGAACGCGGTGCTGCCCACGCCGGCAGGCATGGACAGCTACGGAAGGTTCATGCGCATCCGCGTCTTCGACTGTTGGATGCACGAGCAGGACATTCGGGTGGGCTTACAGCGCCCGTCGTCCGACCAGGAGTTGGACGGACCGGCGGCGCGCCTTTCCCTCGACGAGATGTCGGCAAGCATGGCTTTCGTCGTCGGCAAACTGGGCCAGGCGCCCGACGGCTCGCGGGTGTTGTTCGAACTGACCGGTCCGCTCGCCCGGGACATCCGGGTCCGCGTCGACGGTCGCGCCCAGTTGGTCGAAGGTTTCGCCGACCAGGAGCCGACGGCGACGATTCGGGTCGACGGATTGCAGTTCACCAGGCTCGGTGGTGGGCGTCCATTGTGTCCCGCTCGCAGTCAGGACGTCGAACTCGGCGGCGACGATGAAGTGGCCGGCAGGATCGTTCAGCGATTGAATTACGTTATCTGACTTTGTATTTCGTTTGAGCCTTCGGCGGCGGTGCTCGTTTGCGTGGCCCGGGTGAGCCCGATAGTGCGATTTACGTCACAAACCCACGCATGCTCTTTTGACCTCTGGATCAACGGGTAGCCGACCTAGTACCGGCGCACCGTGCGCCAACATCACCAGTCAAATTCAGGGAGGCACCACACTAATGACTGCACCGGATACGACCAGATTGCTCGCGCAACTGCGGACTCTGCTCGATCTGACCAACACCGAGATCCAGGTCGCTGAAACCCGGATAGCTCAAGCCCGCACCGAAGCCGTTCGCCGCGAACTCGAGCAGAATGCCGCCAACGGTCGCGAGCGCGCGGAGGCCATCCAGTCAGCGATTCGGGACCTCGGCGGATACCCCGACGTGATCGGTCCGTTCCTGGGTCGCGCCGCCGCAGCGGTCAAGGCGCTGACCGAACAGGCCGAGCCGTTCGACGAAGCGCTGTTGGGTGACCTCGCGCTCGAAGACCAGCTGCTGGACCGCTCGCGCTACACCAAGGCGCTGGCCATCGCGGCAAACAACAAGGACGTCGAGAAGCTGGCGGAGCGTCTGATCACCGCGCACTCGGCGACCGTGGACTGGTTGACCACCGTGCTGGCCGAGGACGCGTTGGGTGGTCCGGCCGCGCTGCGCCGCACGCCTGTGCAGGCCGCTGCCGGTGCCGCGGTCAAGTTCGTCAATCTGCCGGTCACCTGGTCGGCTCGGGGTATCGACCGCGCCGTCGAGACGCTGCGCAATGCCGGTCCCGCGTTCAACGAGCTGGTGAAGCGGGGTGGCAACGCCAGCGAGATCGCGGCCAAGGCGATCTCGGCATCGCAGAACGCCGCTCTGCGGGCGGCGGAACGAGTCACTCGCAACGAGGGCGCTGACGAAGTCGCCGACGCTCTGCACTCGGGCCGGGAGTCCGTCGGCGTGCTGGACGCCAGCGAGCTTCCGATCAAGAACTACGACGAGCTGAACGTCAACGAAGCCGTGGGTGCGATCAAAGAACTCACCGTCCCGCGCGACGTTCGCGTGATCATCGCCTACGAAGAAGCGCACAAGGGTCGGCAAGGCGTGGTCTCTGCTGCGCAGACCCGCGTCGCCGCCATCGCCAAGGAGGCGGTCGGCATCAGCTGACGAAGCTGCGTCGAGTGCCCCCGGTGTCGTGGGACCCGGGGGCACTCGGCTCTGTCGGGAAGATAAATGCGTTGCCGGATGTTATGAGCGGCGTACCATGGGATGTCCTGCCGGGAATCGGCAGGGATGCGAGGGGCTGAACGGTTTCGACTTCGCGCATCGAATCAAGGGAAGCGTGCCGGTGCAGGCAAGAGACCACCGTAAGCGTCGATGCAACCAATTAAGCGCCGAGTCACATCAGCGCGACTACGCTCTCGCTGCCTAAGCGACAGCTAGTCTGTCGGACCGGGAACGCCCTCGCCCCGGACCCCGGCATCAGCTAGAGGGATCCACCGATGAGTTCGGTCGCGGGACTCATCGGGACACCAACAGCGACTGGGATCGTCATCCTGGCTAGTTCGCGTGACCAGGAGATCCGAGCAGAGACATAGCGGACTGCGCACGGAGAAGTCTTGAGGGAATGCCGTAGGACCCGGGTTCGATTCCCGGCAGCTCCACCACTCTGACCTGCACTGATGCAACATCAGATGCTATGTCAAACGGTTTGTCAAACGATTCGCGGGTGGGCGCGTCCATCCGGGCACGACGGAAGGGTGAGCCTGCCGAACGCCAGCGTGGACCCCGTTGGTGATCTGACCGCCTTGCGGTATCAGCAGCCGATTACCGACGCGGTGCAGGCCGCCACCCAGGCCGACCAGCTCTGTGCCGATGCCCTGAGCGCGGTGAGCCTCAACCCCGGCGACATCACCAAGGAGCAAGCGCAGAACGCGCAGAGCGCCGCGGTGCGCAAGGCTGTTGAAGAGGCGTCGTAGGTAACGTCCCGGTGATGCGCAGAGCGCGGTGGTGGTTTCTTGCGACCGCGATCCTAGTCGTGACTGCTCTAGCTTCGATAGAGATCGCTGGGTGGCAAATCGGTTCTTGGGTCCGCAAGGTGGAGGCCGCACACTGTGCGGGACCCTACCCGCCCGAACCCAACGTGAGCGTTGCTGGATGGATCACGGTCTGGTCAATAGTCCTTGCGACCGGCTTGATACTCCTAGGCGAGATTATTCTGCTAATCGGCCCCGTTCGCAGGTGGCTGAAGCTGGTTTCGCCATTACTTATCCTCCTCGCACTTCTTGGATTTTTATTCCTGCTACTTATTGGCTATGACGACGCGACGAGTAACGGCATTGATCCTTAAACGACGTCAGGCAGCGACGGAGGACCCTTTTGTCCAGCTTCGGGTTAGGCGCTGAGAGGAGATTCTCAATGAAATTGTCAAGCCGCCGCAGCAGTAGTTGCGGTGGATTGATATGGCCACGGACAGCAGCATTGCCCACAGCACGTTGAGGCGTCGGCGGGCCAGGGCGAGCACGGCTTGGGTGTGGGTGCGGGTTTTTCCTTCGGCGCGTTTGCGGTCGTAGTAGGTGCGCGAGGCGGCCGTCGCTACGATCGACGACTCTTGCGCAGCTGCTACCTGTCGGCCCAGATCGCCATCCGCACCGACCCCGGGTAGTTCGTGCCGTCGCTAATACTCGTCGAGGACATCGGCGAGGCGGTCAACACGGTCATCAAATGCCTTGCCGCACAGCGTCGTAATGGCTTCGGCTCATTCATCGAGCAGTGAGCCGAAGGCAGCACGGCGCCCAAATTTATCGTCGCCTCGTTTGGCGAACGATATTGCCGTGTTGCCGTTTTCATTCGCGATATACGGATCTGCGCCGCGATCGAGAAGGTAGCGGATTATTTCTGCGCCACGCGTGCCGTTATAGCCCGGCGACGCCGTCGCGATGAACAGCGCCGTTTGGCCCTTGTGGTTGGTCAGGTTCACGTCCGCTCCAGCTTCCACCAAGGCTTTGACGACTTCGACGTTGTCGTCGTTCTGTGCGGCGAACATCAGCGGGGTGAATTGCCCGGTATCTTCACGGGCGTCGATCTCAGCGCCGGCGGCGATCAGCGCGTTGACGTCGTCGAGTTTGTTATCGACGGCCGCGTAGTGGAGCGGGGTTCGTCCGACTTGGTCACGGTGATAGACGTCCATATATCCTATGCCTTCACTGTTCAATCTTCTTGGCTTGCATACTATCTCGCACGAGGACCTCGAAGCGGTGACTCTGGTTGCCCGGTGCGTCTTCGATCTGAAAATGTCTTGGTGGGTTGAATTCGCCGATGAACTGTTTTCGGGTCCAGCCTTCCCCTATGGCCTGGTCGCGTAACCGCCAATACTCTTGGCCGGGGCGGTGCCCGAATTGTGTGGTCGGGTTGACCGGATACTTCAATCCCGTTGCGGCGTCAACAAAGTACTCGGGCTTGCCGCTCCTCGGATTGTTCTGAATCGGCAGTTTCGTCACCGATTCGGGATATCCCCCCGCTACCGGAATGAGAACGTTGTCGCCTGCCATGAGGATGGGACCAGTGTGACCTGATTTTTGCCAGGGTGATGGGACCACCTGGATTGCCAGTTATGGGACCACCGGCGCGTCCCTGCGGTCGCTGCGACATCAGTTACCTACACGGTCGAATCCGACGGTGACTTATCCAGCGTCACCTACTTCGACGGCATGGGTGACTTGCAGCAGATCGCCAACGTAACCGCGCCGTGGACGAAGACGATCACCAACCAGGCCACGTACCCGTCGTATGGTGTCGGCGCCCAGACCAACGGGCTACGGGTGTCGTGCAAGATTTCTGTGAACGGGCAGGTGAAGGATCAGCAGTCCGCGACCGCTCGCTACACAG
This sequence comes from Mycobacterium sp. NGS67, assembly GCF_059812185.1. NCBI lineage: Bacteria > Bacillati > Actinomycetota > Actinomycetes > Mycobacteriales > Mycobacteriaceae > Mycobacterium > Mycobacterium sp. NGS67. The sequence continues at coordinate 196,270 of NZ_JCALCF010000004.1, read as the reverse complement.
TCGTCAACTGCAACGCCGGCTGAGTTGTCATCGGCCGCTAGCCGAGATGTCCCGGCTCACCGGGCGGGATGGTGTCCGGAGTGACCCGGTGATGGTGGCGTCGGGGGCTGCCCAAGGGCGTAGCAGGTCCGAAGCACCCGTTGGGTTCGCCGTCCTCATGCGTCGTCATCCCATCCGGGGACGATTTCGACAGGTATGCCCAACTCGGTCCACAGCGCCACGATCGCCGGGTTGTCGTCGCACGCGTACCGCACGTCGTAGCTGCGCGCGAGGTAGTCGTAGATGCGGCGCTTCACCGACACATCGGAATGCCGCAGCCCGTCCTCACGCATGATCGGCCCGTCGTACGGCACCGGCATGTGCCGGTCCAGCCAGTCCTTAGTCACCTGGTAGTGCCGCTCCATTCGGGCGGTCACCACAATGACGACGTGTCCGGAGGCGTGGTGGCGTCGGCAGAAATCCAGCGCCTGCTCATTCGGGGGGCAGTCCCAGGACGCCTGGTGGAACGCGTCGAAGTCTTTCTCCCCACCGGGCGCTGGCCGCACATGATGCCGGATCGCTGCCACGTCGCACAGCGTTCCGTCTACATCACAGACCACTGCTTTAAGACGCACAGCGCCGATTGTTTCACTTCCCGTCCTTGGTGGCAGCTGCTTATTGCGTCGGCGGGCCGGCGGCACCTCAGCCTTCGCCGAGCGCATATTCGGGCGCTGCCGTAGGGCTACGATCCGAGAGATGACGTCCTCGGACAGCAACGTCGATGACGCCGATCGCATCTTCAAGAATCGGCACAACACCGCCTGGCACCGGCACATTGCCGAGGCGAATACCGTCCTCCGCACTCAAGTGGGCTCGGGTCTGCATGGCGTGACGATCGCCGGCACCGACGACCGCGACGAGATGGGGGTTTGCATCGAACCACCCGAGTGCGTGATCGGGCTGCGCCAGTTCGAGCAGTACCAGTACCGCACCCAGCCCGAAGGCGTCCGATCCGGCGCCGGAGACCTCGACTTAACCGTCTACAGCCTGCGCAAATGGGCCCGGCTCGCGGCCGCCGGCAACCCCACTGTCCTGCTCCTGCTCTTTGCCCCCGAAAGCGAGATCGTCAGCATCGCACCTCCGGGTCGAGACATGCGGCAGCACCCCGAGCTTTTCTTGTCCCGCGATTGCGGTCGCCGCTTCGTCGGCTACTTGGACGCGCAGCACGAGCAGATGCTCGGTTTGCGCTCCAAGCACAGCAACCGACCCGAACTCATCGAGGTCTACGGATTCGACACCAAATTCGCCTATCACGCAGTGCGGCTCGGGATGCAGGGGTTGGAGCTGGTGACGACCGGCCGGATCACGCTGCCGATGCCGGAGCCCTCCCGCAGTTGGCTTTACGACCTGCGCACAGGGAAGGTCGACAAGCAAACAGTGCTGGACGCGATCGACGAGGCACGCAATGAGCTCGTTGCCCGCACGGCCAGCGCGGATCTGCCCGACAAGTGCGACTACGACCGGCTCAACCGCTGGCTCGTCTCCACATACCAACAGTGGTGGGCGGCCCACGGCATCGATCCGTAGCAGAATCGGCGGCGACACTTATTCGAAGAGCTTGTCGAGCGCTTCCTGTTCGAGTTCAATCCAGCGGTTGACGTGGCGTCGGACCTCGTCCACTTCGTCCGGACTCAAGTGTTTCGCGCCGTCCGGGGTGATGCGGCAGACGTCCATCGGGCCCCCGACGCTTGGTGACGAAGCATCCAACGCATCGAGCACCCGCAGCGCGGCGACCACGCCGTGGTCGACGTCGCGCTCGGTCATGTGAAAGTGCGTCAGCAAGGCGTGTGCCTGCTGCGCCATGGCCGCGCCACTGCCGATGGCTTGGAAGCCGGTCTCTTCGTGGTGCCCGATGAGACCGTTCGGGTCCAAGTCGATGATGAAGGGGACCTCGCCTGCGTACCCCGCGGCTAGCACGTAGGTGGCCGGTGTACCTGCGGATTTCTGTGCGGGAACGTGCTCGATGTAGTTCTCGTAGTGGTATTTGAGCACCGGAAGCACCCGCCCCTGCAACGCATGACCAATGTCCTTCGCCTCGACAACGGACTCGGCCTCGGAGTTGAAGATTTGCTCGAGGTCATAGAGCACAGCACGTGATCCACTCCCGCCCCACGCGGCATACTTTCCCAGCTGATGCAGCTTCTGCGCGGGGTACGTCAGACCCCGGCCGTCATCGGTGATCTGCGAGTCGGAGGCCATCACAATGCCGTCAGCGCAACGCAGCGCGAGAACGACGGTCACCGGGCGATCCGTTCAAGAGGCATCTGCCGATCGTCTCACGGAGCGACTGCCAAGCGGTCGACGTGCAAGGAGAGGGGCAGGAGATGAGCCCGGGTAGACCGTGGTCGGTCAGCTAATTTTTGACATCTGGAGCGTGCCTCCGGCGGAGAACGGCGTTCCATCGCAGCCGACGGCAGCGGATCCGTTATGGGTGCCAGCGAGTGTGGTGCTGTTCCAGGTGTAAGTGGCTGTACCAGGCAAGAAGCGCCCATCGTTGCAAATGACTGCGTCTGGTCGCTCGACAACCAGGGTCCATTCGTCACCGCTTTGGGTGGCGTTGCCGGAATAGGGAGCCCGCCCTCGGTCGGTTACCGCCGAGATCGCTTCACAACCCGGGCCGCAGGGTGTGATCGTCCAAGTGTGGACTGTCCCGGCGGGCTGGAACGTGACGTTGTAGCGGCCGTTGAGTTCATCGGCGACCGACGGTGATGCTAGCCCGATAGCAGCCCCAGCCAAGACGGCGGATGTCGCGAGGAATGTGCCAATCTTCATGTTGTACTCCTTTGATGCAGTAGCAGGCGGTTTGCCACTCTGCGTGCCAGCTAAACCTTCGGGGCTCAGCGTGGCACCAGCACCAACGGCGCCTACCTGCCTTCGCACCCTCACCCGACTTGTGCCGCGACCGCTCGATGCGTTCGTATGCACATCTGAGGTTCAACCCGCGCGGTGTGCGCCGAGGTTTGGCACCGTCATCCCGGCAACTTCTCGATGAGCTCGTCCAGGAACCCGCCGGCCTCTCGTCCGGCCCCTTCGACGTCCCCGGCGGCGATGGCGTCGATCAATCCGCCGTGCCGGATCTCGCGCGGTTCGTGCGTCGCGCTCGTGGTGGCGACACTGGCCATCACGACTTCGGTAAGTCCGCGATACAGCTCGGTCAGAACGGTGTTGCCTGACGCCTGCACCACGGCGAAGTGCAACGCGGCGTCCGCTGCCACAAAGGCGGCGCGATCCTCACCGAGCTCCAATTCGTCTCGCCGACAAAGCAATTGGCGTAGCGCGGTGACGTCCTCGTCCGTGCGGGCAGCGGCCGCGAGCCGTGCCCCCTCAACCTCCAGGCATCGGCGCACCTGCAGAATCTCGCGAAGCTCGGACCCGCACAGGCGGCGCAACGCCCCGGACACTTCGCTGGTGGCGCGCACGTAGGTCCCGTCGCCCTGGCGTACGTCGAGGATTCCGGCGTGCACCAGGGCGCGCACCGCCTCGCGGACCGTGTTGCGGCCCACACCCAGGGCCTCGCTGAGGCTCGGTTCGTTGGGTATGCGTGTGCCGACGGGCCATTCGCCGGCCGTCACGGATTGCCGCAGCTGAACGATGACCTGCTCGACCAGTCCAGCGCGACGCGTTGTTGCCAAGGGCACAGTAATCTCGATTCATCCAATCATGGGATGTATGACAGACTAACCCAGTGAGTGGGGAAGTGGCCGGCATCTGCGCCGAAGTCGATGAGCGCGCAGCCGCGCTTCCCGCCGACGAGATCCCCCCGGCCACCCGGATTGCAGGCGGGGGCCTGCTGGTCGCGGCCGTGGTGCTCACGGCGTTGAATCTGCGACCTGCGCTCACCAGCGTCGGGCCGCTGCTGGGCGCGATGCGTGAATCGCTCGGCGCTTCGGCGACGTGGGCGGGAGTGCTGACCACGCTGCCCGGACTGTGTTTTGCCGCCGCGGGACTCATTGCGCCGTGGCTGGCCCGCCGAATCGGCCTGGGGCACGCCATCGGAGCCGCGTTGCTGACGTTGGTCGTCGGCCTGTTGCTGCGCGTTCTCGACGGTCCCATGGTCGTGATCGGCGGCACGATAGTGGCCACCGGTGGCATCGCGTTGATCAACGTGTTGATCCCGGTGGTGATCCGGGGGTCATTCCCCACTCAGATCGGTGTGATGACGGGCATCTACACCGCCGCCCTGCAGGCCGGTGGCGCCATGGGGTCGGCATTGACCCCGCCGATGGAGTCCGCATTCGGAAGTTGGCGTGAGGCGCTCGGCGCCTGGGCCGTTCTTGCGCTACTGGCTCTGATCGTCTGGTTTGCGGGCGCGCGTCGAGTGAGCGCCGTTGAGCTGCCGGTTCGCTCCGCGGGCGGATCGCTACTGCGCAATCGTCTGGCGTGGACGGTGACGCTGTTCTTCGGCTTCCAGTCCACGCTCGCCTACATCATGTTGGGTTGGCTGCCCGAGGTATTCGTTCAAAGCGGTGTGCCCAAGGCGACCGCCGGGATGCTCGTCGGGCTGATGTCGCTGATCGCCGTGCCGGTCAGCATCTGCCTCGCGCCGCTGGCCGCTCGATCCGGCAGTCAGAGCGGTTGGATCGTCGCGTTGGGCGTCATCGGACTCGGCGGGGTCATCGGATTGTTGGTCGATCCGGCGGCCGCGCCCCTGTTGTGGAGTGTGCTCGTCGGCCTGGGTCTGAGCGTCTTCTCCTTGGCGCTCACAGTGATTGCGCTCCGCGCCCGCACCACCGAAACCACCGCGCAGCTCTCCGGGATGGCGCAGGGTTTCGGTTATCTGCTCGCCGGCATCGGGCCGTTCCTGTTCGGCCTGCTGCACGACGTCACCAACGGTTGGACCGTGCCGTGGATATTCGTATTGGTGGTCTACATACTGCAGATGACGATGGGCGCGCTGGCGGGCCGTAACCGCTATGTCTAGGCCACATCGGATCAGGCCAGGCGCGATAGATTGCTACTCGTGAGTGAAGACAGAGTCCGTGTGCGGGTCGCCGACAACGGCGTGGCAACGGCGACGATGGTGCGTGCCGAAAAACACAATGCCCTCGATCAAGCGATGTTCGAGGGCCTGGTGGATGCCGCAGCGCAGCTGGCGAAAAATACCTCGGTCCGCGCCGTCGTTCTGCACGGTGAGGGCAAGAGCTTCTGCTCTGGCTTGGACGTGGCAAGTTTCATGAGCGGGGAACGAGGCACGGGGGTTCTGTTGACCCGTGACGACGACGGGCCGGCGAACCTCGCTCAGCGGGTGAGCTACGACTGGTTGCTGGTCCCGGTGCCGGTGATCGCCGCGATTCACGGCAACTGCTTCGGCGGCGGTCTGCAGATCGCGCTGGGCGCAGACATCCGGATCGGCGCGCCGGACGCGAAGCTGAGCATCATGGAGATCAAGTGGGGACTCGTCCCCGACATGGGCATCACCCAGACGCTGCCGCGACTTCTGCCGATCGACGTGGCGAAAGAGTTGACGTTCACCGGCCGGATCGTCTCCGGCACTGAGGGTTTCGAGCTCGGTTTGATAACCCGAACGGCCGAGGATCCGCTGGCGGCGGCGCTCGCGCTCGCGGACGAAATCGCACAGAAGTCACCGGATGCAATCCGTGCCGCGAAAAGCCTGTACAACGAGACCTGGGTCAGCAACGACCCCGCGGCTGCTCTTTCGCGCGAATCAGTTCTGCAGACCGGGCTGATCGGCACGCCCAACCAGATCGCCGCCGTCGTCGCTGGAATGTCCGGCGAGCCGCCGGTTTTCACCGACCCCGCATAGCCCGAAGCAATCGCGCTTGCGACGCCGCGACGTTGACAAGTCGCGCGATTCGCTACGTGATTGCAAGCTGACGGCATAGGCTCCGGCTACTCGGCGAACGATTTTTGGCAGGGCAACTTCGGGGTTGCCCGTACATGGTGGGAGCGACCGGTGTCGTATGTTTTTGCGTTACCCGAGCTGATGTCCGCCGCGGCCGAGGACGTGGTCGTGGTCGGTTCGGTGGTAGCGACGGCAAGCCAGGACATTGCGGGGGCCACCACCGGGGTACTGGCCGCGGCCGAGGACGAGGTCTCAGCGGCGATCGCGGCCCTGTTCTCCGCGCACGGCCAGGGCTATCAAACCCTCAGCGCACAGGCGGCCGCATTCCAGCAGCGCTTCGCGCAGGCACTCGCCGGTGCGACCGGTGCGTATGCCGCGGCTGAGGCTGCCAGCGCCGCGCCGCTGGCGACCTTCGAGCAGACGCTGCTCGGCATCCAGCAGCAGATTCGGCAGATCCCGGCGACACTGGCCACCGGAATCGATTCACTGATATCCACGCCGAGCTCTCCACTGTTGGCGCTGTTTGCCAGCGACATCCCGCCGCTGTCGTGGCTCATCGGGAATTCCCCGCCGCCGTTGCTGAACCTGCTGCTCGGGCAAACCGTCGAATACAGCACCTTCGACGGAATGAGGGTCGTCCAGATCACGCCGGCTCATCCCACCGGCGAACAGGTGGTGGCGATCCACGGTGGCGCGTTTATCTTCCCGCCCTCGTTCTTCCACTGGATCAATTACTCCGTAACGGCCTATCAGACCGGTGCGACCTTCCAAGTGCCGATCTACCCGTTGATGCAAGAAGGCGGCACCGCGGGCTGGGTCGTACCGAGAATGGCGGGCCTCATCTCCGAGCAGATCTCGCAGCACGGATACCAGAACGTCAGCGTCGTCGGTGACTCTGCGGGCGGCAACCTCGCACTAGCCGCCGTCCAACACATGGTGCAGACGGGAACGTATGGTCCGGTACCGGCGTCCTTGGTGTTGTTGTCTCCCTGGCTCGACGTCGGAACCAGGGGGATCGGCTCGGTATGGGCGGGTGATCTACCGCTGAACAACTACATGGTGAGTCCGCTGTTCGGGTCAGTGACTGGGCTTCCCCCGACATATGTGTATTCGGGTGCGCTGGATGGACTTGCAGCGCAAGCCGCCGTCCTGCAGCAGGCAGCGATAGCCCAGGGTGCGCCGATGACGTTCGTATTGGACCGCTGGGGAATTCACGACTGGGTCCTGCTCACTCCACCCGGCTGGCTGTATTGGCCACAGATCAACCAAGAACTCGGCATCGTCGCCTGATTCGCGTCACAACACGGCTTCGGCCGGCCATCTCGCTGTCGGCTCCCACGGTTAAGCTGCCCTTTGGCCCGGCGACTGGAGGTCTGCGTGCGAGTGCCCATTCGTGTGGTTGCAGTGTCATTGACCATCGCCATGATGGCCGTCGGGTGTAGTCGTTCGGCCGAACACCCGGCCAAACCGAAATACGGCACCTGGGGCGTCGACCTGGCCGAAATGGACACATCCGTCCGGCCCGGCAACGACTTCTTCGGATACGCCGTCGGCGGCTGGGTGAAGAACGCGACCATCCCGCCTGACAAGGTATGCGCCGGCGTCAATCTCGACATCCAGAACCAGCTCAACGCCGACCTGAAGGCGATCGTCGAAGGTGCCGGCGCCAAACACGCACCGGCCGGCGACATCTCACAGCAGATCGGCGATCTGTTCGCGTCCTACATGGACGAGGCGTTGCTGAACAAGCTGGGCGTCGAGCCCGTGCGTCCCCTGCTGTCGTCGATCGACGGGATCAACGACAAAGCAGGCCTCGATGCGGTTCTGGTCTCGTTCAACGGCAAGACCCGGGTCAGTGATCCCTTCCCGGTCTCGGTGGAGATCGATCCCAACAACCCCACGCGCTACCTCCCGATCATCTGGCAGGGCGGGCTCTCGCTGGGTGAGCGCGGGTACTACGTGGACACCGACGCCGAATCGGTCGAGCTGCGCAACAAATTCGTCGCGCACGCCGCCCGGCTGCTCGCGCTCGCCGGCTTCGCGGATTCGCAGCAGCAGGCCGAACGACTTCTTGCCCTCGAAACCAAGTTGGCAGAGGTACAGGTGTCGCGGGAGGACGAGCGCGACGTCGTCAAGACCAACAACATCATGCCGCGCGCCGAAGTCGAGCAGCTCGGGCAAGGTGCGCCGCTGCGCGCGTTGTTCGACGCGCTGAGGCTGCCGGCCGCAACCGACTTCCAGGTCGGCATGCCCGACGTATTGCGCAGTACCGCAGCGCTTTTCGCGGGTGAGCCGGTGGAATCCTGGAAGTCGTACATGCGCTACCAGGTCCTCGACGCGTACGGCCCAGAACTTTCGACGCCGTTCGCCGACGAACTGTTCGACTTCTACGGCCGAACCATGTCCGGTGCCCAACAGCGCGCGCCTCGAGTCGAGCGCGGCGTCTCGCGGGTGAGCAAAGGTCTCGGCGACCCGGTCGGGGAACTGTATGTCGGGGCGCACTTCACTCAGCCGACACGCGACAAGGCGCGGGCGCTGGTCGAGAATCTCCGTACCGCATACGGCAAGCGCATCGACGCCGCGTCGTGGATGGCACCGGAAACCAAGCGGGAAGCTCAGGCCAAGCTCGCGGCTCTGGTCGCCAAGATCGGCTATCCCGACCGGTGGAAGTCCTACGCGACGGTCAAGATCGAGGCGGGCAACCTCGTCGGCAACGAGAACAACCTCGCGTTGTGGTCGTGGGACTACGACGTCAACAGGCTGGGCAAGCCCATCGACCGCGCCGAATGGAGCATGACGCCGCAGACCAACAACGCCTATTACTCGCCGCGCCTGAACGACATCGTGTTTCCCGCGGCCATCCTGCAGCCGCCCAACTTCGATCCCGCGGCCGACCCGGCGGCGAACTACGGCGCAATCGGCGCCACCATCGGCCACGAGATGAGTCACGCCTTCGACGACCAAGGCCGCAAGAGCGACGGCACCGGTATGCAGCGTGATTGGTGGACACCGGCCGACGCCGAGCGCTACACGCGCGAGGCGAACAAGCTAGTCGAGCAGTTCAACGGCTATGAGCCGCTGGCGGGCAACCGCATCAACGGAGCGGTGACGCTCGGCGAGAACATCGCCGATCTCGCCGGACTGCGCATCGCCTACGACGCCTACAAACTGTCCCTCGGCGGCAAAGAGGCTCCCGTCATCGGCGGCCTGACCGGCGACCAGCGGTTCTTCCTCGCCTTCGCGGCGAGCTGGAAGGAAACCTGCCGCCCCGAGACCGAGCGTCACCGACTGCTGTCAGATGTCCACAGCCCGGCCAAGTTCCGGGTCAACGGCATCGTCCGCAACATGGACGAGTGGTACGCCGCGTTCAACGTCCAGCCCGGGGAGGCGCTGTTCCTCAAACCCGAGGACCGCGTCCGAGTCTGGTGAACGGTGCCGTCGCCGCGCACTGACGGCGTCGTGAAACGAAAGTCCGCTCCGCAGCGATAGCAGGCATATGTCCTGAACAGCGAACGTCAGGCGGGCGGTGGATGAAAACCAGGAGATGCGCGGCGGCCGTCGCCGTCAGCGGTGCGCTCTTGCTGGGGACCCCGATGCCTATGGCGGTCAACGCCGACACCGTCACGACCCGGACCAAGGGCGCCACCACCGACCACAACCCCCTGGCCGGATGGGAGGGTTACTGCACCTGGGGCACTCAGGAACAGATCCACGTCCACACCGGCTACTACGTCCGAGCCCTGACCGGGAACGCCGAGATCTGGTCGGGCCAGGCGCGGGCGGCGGGCTGGACGGTGGTCGGCGAAGCACAACCCCGCTCGATCGCGGTCTACAGCAGCTCGCTCGTCGGGGGAGTCGGGCACGTCGCGTGGGTCGACGCCGTCGACGGCGACGACGTCACCATCACCGAGATGAACTTCGGTTACGGAGCTTCGGCCGGCAACGGCTGGCGTACGTCGGGCTTCGGTCGGTTCGACACCCGCATCGTCAAAGCTGTGGCCGGGATGACCTACATCTTGATCCCGTGAAGTGTGGATACGGGTAGCGAATCGGCCGACACGGTGCACCAGCTCTCGTAGCCACTAGCCCAAGGCGGTGCTCAAGAACGTCACGGCCCAGTAAGTGGCCAACAGCGTGGACAGGGTGCCCAGCAAAGCAACGACGATAAACGGCGACAGGACCACCGCACCCAACTGCACCAGGGTCACCAGGGCGTTGTCCTCGGCCGGGGCGGCGGCCGCCGGAGACAACAGCTCGGCGTTGGCCGCCTCCGCGTTTGCGTAGGCGTTCGCGGTTCCGGTCAGAGTCTGAGTGAACTGGTCGTGGAACGCCGCCGCTTCCTCGGCCAGTTTCTGGAAGTCCTGGCCGTGAAAGGCGAATATGTCGGCGATCGCAGCCGACACCTCGTCGCCACCGGCTGTGGCGATGTTGGTTGTCGGCGCCGCCGCCTGCAGATGGGCGAACCTCATATCGGAGCCCAAGACGTCTAGATCGCGTGCTGCGGTGATCAGATTTTCCGGCGCAACCTGCATTTTCGGCAGCCTACTCAGCACGGCGGAAGGCAGGGGCGTTTTGCGCGATCCCGCCCGCATCGGACTATTTCTCCCAAGCTGCTACGGGATTTCTGGTGAGGGGCATAAGCTCCGATTACTCGGCGATCGGTATTGGGGCGGGCAACCGGCGTTGCCCCGAGGCGGTGGGAGCGGCGCGTTGTCTTCTGTTGTTGTATTGCCTGAAATCATGTCGGCCGCGGCCACGGACGTGGCTTCGCTGGGCTCGGTCGTCGCTAGGGCGAACCAGGGCGTAGCGAGCGCCACCACCGGGGTGCTGGCCGCCGCCGAGGACGAGGTGTCGGCGCTTGTCGCCGCGTGGTTCTCCGAGCATGGCCAGGGCTACCAGGCGTTCAGCGCGCGAGTCGCGGTCTTCCACAACGAATTCGTCCAGGCCCTCAACAGTGCCGCAACGTCATACGCCAGCGCTGAGGCTGCCGGCGCCTCATTGTTGGAAGCCGCCGAGCTCGTTCAGCAGTTCCCGGCGGGCGTCGTCAGCGAATTCGAACGCATCGGCAACCTGATCTTCACGACGATCTTCGGTGCGCCGGCTGCTCCGCCCATTCCGGCGAACCAGACCGGTGGCTTCACGGGCACACCATCGCTGATCACCCGATTCGAAGAAGCGCTGCTGTACCCGGTGAAGCCGCTGTTGAATTTGTCCGGACTCGAAACGTACATCGCAACCCCGGGCAACCCACTCCTGCAACTGGTGGCCAGCGACATCCCGCCGCTGTCGTGGTTCATCGGCAACTCCCCGCCACCGTTCTTGAATTTGCTGCTGGGCGAAACGGTCTCGTATTCCACATCCAACGGGATGAGCATCGTGCAGATCACGCCGGCTAACCCGACCGGAGAGTATGTGGTCGCCGTGCACGGCGGCGCCTTCATTTTCCCGCCGTCGTTCCTGCATTGGATCCACTATTCGGTGATGTCCTACCAAACCGGTGCGACCGTCCAGGTGCCGATTTATCCGCTGATCCAGGAGGGCGGTACCGCCGGCCTGGTGGTACCGCAGATGGCGAACTTCATCTCCAGTCAAGTCGCTCTGCATGGTCCGTCGAACGTCAGCGTCATCGGTGACTCCGCGGGAGGCAACCTGGCGCTGGCGGCTGTGCAGAACATAGCGAACCTGGCGAACCGGCCGGGATCGATGGTCTTGCTGTCGCCGTGGCTGGACCTGTCGATGACCAATCCCAACATCGGATTCGTACAAGATCCACTGCTGCCGGTAGGACTTGCCCAACAGTTCGGCAAGCAATGGGCGGGCGGTCTTTCGGTCACCAACGCCATGGTGAGTCCGCTGTACGGGCCGATGACCAACTTGCCGCAGACGACGGTCTACACAGGCAATCTCGACATCCTGTCGCCCGACGCACTGGTCCTCAAGCAACTTGCCGCGGCCGCAAATGCCCCGATGAGCTTCGTCTTGGCCAACGGTCAGATCCACGACTGGCTGATTCTCACCCTCGATGGCCCACAATATTGGGCGCAGATAAACCGGGAGCTGGGTATCGCGGCCTGATCGCGAGCTACCTTAAGGCCGATGATTCTGTCCGTAGACCTCGGCAAGACGTCGTGTCGGGCCGCCGCAGGCGGCCGCAGGGTTCAGGGGGCGGGCGCGCCGGGGCTCGCGGCACCCGGCGGGGTACGCGCCGCCCAGGCAGCGATCCTGGCGGTCGCACGTCATTTCGGGCGGGTCGAGGAAGTGATCGTCGGCGCGGCGGGGGCACTGACGGCACCCGACGCGGCCCGCGCACTCGGTGAGGCGCTGCTGAGTTCGCTGCAAGCACAACAGGTTTCGGTAACCAGCGACAGTGTGATCGCGCATGCCGGCGCGCTGGACGGTAAGCCGGGTGTCGTGCTGATCGCCGGCACCGGAGTCGTGGCACTCGCGATCGACGCCGACGGCACGCTGCGGACCGCCGACGGCTGGGGCCCGACATTGGGCGACGAGGGCGGCGGCGCGTGGATCGGTTCAGCCGGGCTGCGTGCGGCCCTGCGCGCGCACGACGGCCGCGGCCCGTCCACCGCGCTTCTCGATGCCGCTGAAGCCCGCTTCGGCCCGCCGAGAACTTGGGCGGCGCAACTTACCGATCCCGCCGCGCTCGCGTCGTTTGCGCCCAATGTACTTGTCGCCCACGATGACACCGTGGCATTGGGCATAGTCAGCACCGCCGCCGAGGCGCTCGCCGCGACCGCCCGCGCACTCGGCGACGGTCCGGTGGCCATCGTCGGCGGCCTAGCCGGAAATCGAGCGCTGTGCGAAAAGATCGACTGCGTCGCGCCCGTCGCCGATGCGCTCGACGGCACGTTGCGCCTGGCAGAGATACACGAACCGCACGTGATCCGCGTGCACGCGGCCGCCGCCGTGAACCGGATCGATGCGCTGGCCACCGAGGCGGTGCGGCCGGAGCTGCACGACCTCGACACGCGGCCGATCGGTGAAATCGTCGCGCTGCTCGTCGCCGCTGAAGGGGAGGCGCACACGGCGGTGATGGCCGCACTGCCGCAGATCGCCGCGGCGGCCGAGGCGATCGCCGCTCGACTCGACCAAGGTGGCCGCCTCATCTACGCCGGCGCCGGCACGCCCGGCCGCCTCGGCGTACTGGACGCGGCCGAGTGCGGCCCCACCTTCAGCACCGACTTGGTGCGCGGCGTGATTGCCGGTGGTCCGGCAGCGCTCACGATGGCAATCGACGGCGCGGAAGACGTATTCAACCCGGAAGATCTGGCCGACCTGACCGCAGCCGACGCCGTCGTCGGTATCACCGCGTCCGGGCGCACGCCGTATGTGCTTGGGGCACTTAAGCATGCGCGTGAGGCGGGAGCGCTGACCGTCGCTGTCGTCAACAACGCCGGCAGCGAGGCGAGGGCCGACATCGTGATCGAATTACTGACCGGGCCGGAGGTGCTCGCCGGTTCGACGCGACTGACCGCGGGGACGTCGCAAAAGGTTGTGCTGAATGCACTTTCGACCAGCGTGATGATCGCGCTGGGCAAGGCTTACGGACCGCGGATGGTCGACGTGCGCGCGACCAACGCGAAACTGCGCCGCCGCATTGTCCGGATCGTCCGCGACGCGGCAGGCGTCGGCGAGGAAGCCGCGACCGCCGCGTTGGCGGCGGCGGGCGGTCACGCCAAGACCGCGATCGTCGCGCTGCTGGCAGGCGTGGACGCCGCAGAGGCCGCGGTGCGACTGGAGCGGGCAAGGGGTCATGTGCGGGACGCCCTGGCGGGAGCTTCATGATGAAAAGAGGCCCGAAAAAGGGTGCAGCCGTTGCAGCGGTTGTCGTTACACTCCTTGCCGGTTGCTCACAAAGTCACTCTGCGCGCCCGTCCGGTAACAACGACCAGCCGTCGCCGGCGCCCATTGTCGCCCAAACATGTTACAGGCCAACGGTTCCCGGCCTACCCGAGGTGTCGGCCGCGGCCCCGGACTTCGCCGCCGTCTCCAAGCGGATCAACGATGCCATTGCGGCAGAGAAACTTCCGGGTGCGGTGCTGGTCGTCGGGCACGGCGGCGACATCGTCTTCCACCAGGCTTACGGCTCGCGGCGGCTGGCGAGCGAACCCGGATTGGATGGCTTGCCTGCGCCCGCGGAACCGATGACCGAGGACACCATCTTCGACATGGCGTCTTTGACGAAGGTCATGGCGACGGCAACCGCCATCATGCAGCTCTACGAGCAAGGCGCGGTCCGGTTCGACGACCCCGTGCAGCAGTACCTGCCCGACTTCAACACGGCTAACGATCCGCGGCGGGCGATGGTGACCGTTCGCATGTTGCTGACGCATACCTCCGGTGAGACGGGCGACGTCGAGCTGAAAGATCCGTGGGGCCTGGAGCGGGCCGACAAAGCCGAAGGCATCCGTCGCGCGCTCACGACGCCGCTCGAGTCGAGTCCGGGTGAGGTTTTCCGGTACTCCGACATCAATTTTCTTCTGCTTGGCGCGTTGCTCGAGAAACTCACCGGCCAGGCCGAAGACGTCTACGTTCAGGAACATGTCTTCGCGCCGCTCGGCATGCAGGAAACTCGATACCTGCCCCCGGCCAAGGCATCTGGCCCGCACACGATGAGAGGCGTGGCGATTGGTTGGGCGCCCGCGTCGAAAGGCGTGCCGGTGGCCTGCCCTGCGGGTACGTGGAGCACCGATCTGTTGCCGCGTATCGCCCCGACAGCACGCGACGAGGAAAACCGAAACGATCCGAGCCAGAACCCCGACTTCAACTACTTGCTTCGGGGCACGGTGCATGACATGACGACGCGCAGAATGGGCGGAGTCGCCGGTCATGCCGGTGTGTTCGCCACGGCACGCGACGTCAGCATTTTCGCCCAAGCGCTGTTGGACCGTCTGGCCGGCCGCCCGAGCCAATTCCCGTTGTCGCAAGCAACTTTGGAGATGATGACGACTCCCCAGCAGCCCGGCCATACGGAGGGCCAACTCGACGCGGCCAACGCCGCCGCCCGGGACGCCATCGCCAAGAAACTGAATACCTGGAATCCGTTGTTCGCTGCGCGGTATCCGGCGATCGCGGGTCAAAACCTGCGCGGGTTTGGCTGGGATATCGATACCGGCCTGTCCGGGGCGCGCGGGATGGTCTTTCCCATCGGTAGCTTCGGCCACACCGGCTTCACCGGGACCTCGATCTGGATCGACCCTGTCTCCGACACCTACGTCGTGCTGCTGGCGAACTCAATCCACACCCGGGGGAGCCCACCGATGTCGGATCTGCGTGGTGAGGTGGCGACGTTGACCGCGCGGGCGCTGGGTCTCTAAACCCGCTCGAAGTGTTGGTAGTCGGGAGTCCGCCAATAGCCACCCCATTGCCAGCCACGGTCTGTGAACGCGCGCTCGGCCGGATCGCCAGCGTGTATGAGCCCCGGGTCGGTACGGCTGCGGTCCAGGTAGGCCGCCGCGTTCTCCGGTTCGAAATATCCGGTGATGTACAGGCACGGGTTGATCAGCGTGTTGATGTCGATCGCCCGGCCGTAGGCGTGCGGGGACCATTCCTCGCTGCCCGGAATCCGTCGGCAATTGAACGCCGAGGTGTTGTTGTCCTCCATGGACAGCTCGTCGTTGGCGTCCGGGTAGTTCTCGACGGTGCGGATCTTCTCCACCGGATAGCCAAGTCGCAGAAGCTGTTCGAAAATTGCGATGACGTCGGGCACCAGGTCCTCGTGCACGATGAGGTCGCCGCGGTGCGTCTGGCCGTCGAAACCGAGGTAGGCGACGTCGACCCGACGCAGCTGCTCCGGTGCGACGGGGCACTCCGGTCGCCACGTGGTGCCCAGTTCGGCGGCGGTGACGGTCCGCACGGTCGCTTTGGCGGGTGATGTTCCGGTGGACGACGGGGCCGGCGACGGAACATTCGACGAAGCCGAACCGGGCGCCGACGACGTCACAGACGGCGATGGCCTGGTCGCTTGCGGAGAGGGCTCGGCGGCGCACTGCACCAGCAGGACAACCGTTGCGAGCACCTGTGCCGATAGGGCGGCCCGCCGCTTGAAGGACATCAAGCCAAATGATTCCTCATCGCGATCGGGAGGTGGCGGGCGCACTGGCTTGCACCGGCACGCCCGCCTGCGCTTGGCGAGGTCAGGTCAGGACGAGCGCGGGCACGTCCGGCTTGTGGACGATCTCGTTGGGGACCTTGAACAGGTCAACCATGTTGCCGCCCATCACCTTTCGCACGGCCTCCGCGTCGAGACCCTGCGCTTCGAGGTCGTCGACCAGGTTGATCGGGTCGGACAGCCCCTCCGGATGCGGCCAGTCCGAACCGAACATGATGCGGTCGACGCCGCACAGGTCGGCCATCTTCTTGAAGTCGTCCTCCCAGAACGGCGCGACGTACACGCAGCGCTTGAACGCCTGGATCGGGTCTTCGAGGAATTCCTGCGGCATCTTCGAGTAGACGCTTTCGAATTGGTAGAAGAGGTAGGGCACCCACGACGCGCCGTTCTCCACCGACAGCACACGCAGATCGGGATTGCGGGTCAGCGCGCCGTGGCACACCAGAGCTGCCATGGTGTCCTCGATGGGCCGCTTGCCCATCGCGACCATCCGGAACGCGGTCGGCTTGAACGGCTTGTATTCGTCGCCGGGCTCCCAGTCGTTGAGGTACTCGGCGTAGCCGCTGTCCGAGGCGTGCATCGACACCGGGATGCCGGCCTTCACACAGGCGTCCCAGAACGGGTCGAACTCCGGCAGACCCAGGGAACGGGTGCCGCGGTAGCCGGGCACCGGCGCGGGCCGGACCAGGACGGTCTTGGCGCCGCGCTCCAGACACCAGTCGAGTTCCTCGAGGGCGCGGTCGACATTGGCCAGGTTGATGACCGGGGTGGAGAAGATGCGGTCCTCGTAGTTAAACTGCCAGGTCTCGTACATCCACTGGTTCAGGCCGTGGATGATGTCCAGGATCAGATCCGGGTCGTCCTTGAGGCGTTCCTCGACGAGGGAAGCAAGCGTCGGGAACATCAGCGTGTAGTCCAAGCCGAGACCGTCGAGAACCTCCAGACGTGCCGCGGGATTACGGAAAGCGGGGATGGCCTTCATCGGCTTGCCCATCACCTCGCGGAAGCTCTTGCCACCGCTGCCGTGCCGGAAGTACTCCTCCTGGGCGCCCGGACGCGCCACGATCTCGAAGGTCGGGTTGGGGATGTAGTCGCTGACGACGTTGCGAACCATGATCTTGGTGCGGCCGCGGACGTCGATGTAGTCGATGACGCCTTTGCGGTGCTCGGGCAGGAATTGGGTCAGCGCTTCCTTGGGCTCGTAGAAGTGATTGTCGGCGTCGAACACCGGGAAGGCGAGGTCGCGGGACGGCATCTTTGGCTCCTGAAAAAGTTCTGATTTCCGCAGAGCGGTAACGGGACTGGCTCTGGTAATGACATTACCACCTTGCCGGGGGATGTGACACCGGAATGTGGGTGAGCCGCAGTCGCGTGGGTGGCTTCGTCTCCGCCCGCCGTCAAACTCGGGTCTGGCGGCGTGAGAATAACGTTACCGCGCCTGCAGGATGATCTCGGATATCGCCGCCCGGCTTTCACCGTTGGTGGTGCCCAGGGTGGAGATCCACACCAGCACATTGGCGGTCTTGGTCCGGTCGGTGACCGGGATTCGGTTGCGGCCCGGTTGCAGCGATGTGGGCGGGGTCAACTCAACGGTATCGGCCAGCTTGGTCGGGTTGTCGGTGGCTGAGGAGCGGATCTGCACCTGGGTTCCGGTGCTCGACACGTCGACCGTCACGGCGCTGAGCGCGGTCGGTGCGGACAGGTGCAGCAGCAGTCCCATTCCCTTGATGAATCGGGGGAACGGGACGGCGTCCTGATACGTGACCGTCGACCATGCGGTGTTCGGGTTGCCGTCGATCGCCAGTCCGGCATCCTGCGGATTGTCGGGTGCGCCGTCGGGCGCGAACACCGTTGCGCTCACCGGCTTGATGACCGGTCCGGGGCGAATCGTCGAGTCGGAAGTCCGGATGTAGAGCACTGCGGCCGCCACGATCGCGACGACGACGGCAGCCGCCGCGAGGATCCAGAACTTGCGCCGGCGCGGGGTTTTCTCTCGCGGCGGCTTGTCGGGGGTCTTGGGCCGACGGCGCCGCGCGGGTGCCGCGGCGGAGAGGTTGACGACCTTGTCGGCGTCGAGAGTGTTGCCGTCCCAAGCGCCGCTGACTTCGACCTCGTCGCCGTCGGCGAGCTGGCCCAGCACCAGATCGGTTTGGATCTCGACCGGAACAGGGGCTGCCCGGTCGCCCAGGGGCTCGTCGGTGACCACCTGAAACGTCAGGATCCCGACTTGGTCTTGGGCGCCGACCGAGGTTCGCTGCACCTGGCGGGCAGCTCCGTGGATAACGACCCGCTCCAGACGCTGGGTCGACGGCCGCTCGGCGGCGTCGAGGTCAGTCCGCGACGGCGGCAAAGGCGCGACCGCGTCGCGTCGGGAGCCCTGCGTCAGCGCCCGGGCAAACTCGGCGCAGCTCGGGTACCGCACTTCGGGGTCTTTCGCCAGGGCGCGCATGAGCACGGTGTCGAGATGCGTCAGTTCGTGTCGGCGCAACGAGATGGGCGGTGGCGGCGAATTGAGGTGGTGGCTGATGACGACGGCGCGATTGGTGTCGACGAACGGCGGTGCCCCGGTGAGCAGGTGGAAGGTCGTGGCCGCCAGCGCATACTGATCCACCCGGCCGTCCAGCGGCTTGTTCAGCAATTGTTCGGGCGCGACGTAACTGATGGTCCCCATCGTGACGTTGGCGTCGGTGAGGTTGCTGACGTCGTCGATGCGACGGGCGATGCCGAAGTCGGTCAGCAGTACCCTGCGCCGCGGACCCTCGGAGGTGGCGACCAGGATGTTCTCCGGCTTGACATCCCGATGCAGCAGGCGGCGCTCGTGACCGAAATCGAGGGCGTCCGCCACCGCCGTCACGATTTCGCCCACTTCCTGTTCTGGCATGCCGCTCGGGTAGCGCTCCCGAACCAGTCGACCCGCGTCGGTGCCTTCGACGTATTCCATCGAGATCCACAGGCGGCCGTCGAATTCGCCGCGGTCGAGGACGCCAACGATGTGTGGGTGCCACAGCGTCGCCGCCAGATCCGCTTCGCGGATGAACCTCGCGCGAAACTCCACGTCCGCCGTCGCCGGCAGCGACAGGATCTTCAGCGCGTCGTAACGGGGCAGGCGAGGATGCTGGGCGAGGTAGACCTCACCCATGCCGCCGGAGCCCAGCAAGCGCTGGATCACGTAACCAGCGAAGACGTCCCCGGGGTTGAACGGCATGTCCGAGAGCCTACAAACCGGCGCGGTCAGGTTGCGAATGCCGCTGTCTAGGAGTCCGGGCCTAACAGTCTGAGCGGATGCAGCCCGTCGACCGCGCCGACGAACGGTGGGTGGATGCTGTAGCCGAGCATCCGGCGGATGTCGTCGGAGACCGTTCGGGCGATGTCACGCGATACCGACAGGCTGAAGGCTTCCATGGGCCGCAACCACGGCTCGCAGTACTGGGCGGTGACCGCAAGACGGTTAGCGGACGTGGTGTTGGCGCCGCCGCCGTGCCACAAGGTCCCCACGAAGAAGACACACGAGCCGGCCGGCATGACGACCGGAATCGCCCGATCATCCGGACCCGGCCGGCGCTTACCCCAGCGGTGGCTGCCCGGTACCACGACAGTGGCGCCATTGTCGGCGGTGAAGTCGTCGATCGCCCAGATCGTCGCCGCCGCGAGTGCGGCCCGCGGCCGCGGCACCGGATAGAACCCGTCGTCGTGGTGCAGCAATTGGGCGGCCTCTCCCGGCTGAATGTTGATGGCCTGCAACGCCGAAAGCAGGTAGTTGGGCATCAGCAGCCGATCGAGCACCGCCAGTACCCGTGGGTGGTCGACCAGCCGATCGCACCCGCGGGTCCTGCTCAGCACGCTGTAGATCCGTTGGGTGCGACGGCCTTCGAACGAGTTGCGTCCGGTGTGTCCCAGCCATGGGCGCACGACGTCGCGGATTCGACGGCACTCCTCGGTGCTGAGCAGGTTCTCCCAGATGATGTAGCCGTCGCGCTCGAGCGCGGCCATGTCGGCCTCGACGATCGCACTGTCGACGGAGCCGCCGCTGGTCGGTGTCCACTTATAACGCTGCGCCAGATCGCCGCGAAGGTCCTCCAACGTGGTGTCGGACTCGTTGTCGATGTTCATGCTCAGTCCTACGTGTCGGCGCAGGGATCGTCTTTCCGGTGACCAGAATAGGCGTCACGCCTTCGCTTTCGGCCCGTGACAAACGTGCGTCCGGCGTCGATGATGAGACGATCGCTGAATTCGAGGGGAAGCGCATTACGGGGAGGCCGGGGGCTTCCCCGTCGCGCCCTGCTCAAGCGCCGCCGATTGCGGCCCCGCTACCTGCATCGGGTTGCGCATGAGTGAGATGGAAGAAGTGAACCTGCGCGCCAAGAAGCGTGCAGCGGAAGCCAGGGAGCGCGCCGAGGAGCTACGACTGCGCTACCGGCAGCTGGTAGTCAATCCGGGCGCGACCGCAGAGCAGGTGCAGCACGCGCGTCGCGCCGCACTCGCGGCGGTGAATCACGCCGCCGAGGCCCGGCAACACCTTCTCGAACAACTCGATCGATCGGGGGCGATTCACCAGTTGGCTGCGCACGCCCACGACCAAGCCGCTCTCGTGGCTCACCGCGAGGCTGAGGAGATGGTGCACACGAATGCGGCCGAACGGCATCGCGGGGCCGCCCAACGCTACCGCGCCCTGGCGGCTCAGATGAGGCAGCAATCTCTCGGGCCCGTGGAAACCATCCCCTCCCGCCGACAGCAGCCGGCCCACGACCCACAGTGAGGAGCCCCGGTTTATACATGGCGAGCAGACGCAAAAGCCCCCATTTAGGGACGAAATGAGGGGCTTTTTCGTCTGCTCGAGCCGCATGCCCCAGTCCGGGAACCTGCGCGATGCGTGGCGTCATCAAGGTCGCGCACGGCGAGGATGACGTGGTCGAGCGCGTCAAACACGACCTCAGCATGCCTGATCATTGGCAGCGGCGACCTCGACCAGTAGGTCATCGAGTCGTCGGGCCAGGTTCCAGCCCAGATAGACAGCGAAATGAACCACGAGTTCCTCGAGCTCGTCGCGGGTCATGTCGCCCAGCGTGAGCGCCGCCCGCAGGTGTTCACGCACCTCCTCGTCGACGGTGCTCGACGCCGCGCTGCAGATGCTGATTATGCGTCGGTCGCGTCGGGTGAGATGCATTGCGCGGTCCCATATTTCGCCGTACAGGTAGTCGAGACGGGCCCGGCCCTGGAACGCGGTCGATGCCGTCGGCGGTTCGGTGCCGTGGATCCGGCGGTATGAGGCGACGCCGCGTTCCCGGCGGGCGTCGTCGTCGACGGGTGCGGCCCAGCGTTCGAAGTCGTGCGGTTGCGGCTGTTCCCCGGCTTCCTCGGCGATCTTGAACACGGCCATCATCCCGTACATCTGCATCACCGAGGCCTTGGGCCAGCCGGCCTGCGTGCCGAAGTGCAGCACGAACTCGTCGAACTCCGGGTAGGCGATGTCGCCGGTTTTCAGGGCGGCGTAGACGTGCGTCTCGATCGGCAGCACCGATCCTGCTGCGCCGACACAGGTCAGCGTGATCCAGCGCCGGTCGCGCGCGGTCAGGACGCCGCGGCGCCACATCTCGCCGAACACGTAGCCGATCACCCCGGCCTCGAGGTAGGCACCGGTCGGATCCGGGCTCGGGGTGGTCATGATGTGCTCGTACTCGGCCCGCGCGACCGCGA
Organism: Mycobacterium sp. NGS67; assembly: GCF_059812185.1. Taxonomy (NCBI): domain Bacteria; kingdom Bacillati; phylum Actinomycetota; class Actinomycetes; order Mycobacteriales; family Mycobacteriaceae; genus Mycobacterium; species Mycobacterium sp. NGS67. The sequence goes on along the minus strand of NZ_JCALCF010000004.1, from coordinate 174,608 downwards.
GCCGTTCCTCGCGAGTTGTCCAGTCGGCCATCAGAATCGCATGATCCAGCCGCCGTCCACCGAGATCGTCTGGCCGTTGATCCAGTCGCCCGCCGGTGAACACAGCAGCAGCATGGTGCCGATCAGATCCGCCGGCGGACCCGACGTCTTGCCGGGAATCTGGGCGGCGAGGACGTCGCGGAACGGCGAGTCCTTCGGCAGGCTCGCGTAACCGCTTTCGTTGGCGACCAACCCCGGTGCGATGCCGTTGACGCTGATGCCGCGAGATCCGAGCTCGGTGGCGAGGTTGCAGGTGAGGCCGTGCAGCGCATACTTCGACAGGCCGTAGATCCCGCCGGCCATGAACGCCCCGGCCGACAAGCCGTTCACGATCCGCCCACCGCCGCGCTCGGACATCGACGCGACGACCGCCTGGGTGCACAGCAGCGGGCCGCGCAGATTGACGTTGAGGACCCGGTCCCAGTCCGGTACCGGCATGTTGGACAGGCCATAAGGCGGTAGGTCGGTCATGATCGCCGCGTTGTTGATCAGGATGTCGATGCCACCGAAGGCCGCGATTGCCTCGGCCGCCATCTGCGCGGCCGACTCGGCGGAGGTGACGTCCAGATGCACGGCGACAGCAGCAAAACCTCTGTCCTGCAACGCTTCTGCGCACCGGCGTGCGGCGTCGAGATTGATGTCTGCGATCACCACCGAGGCGCCGACTTCGCAGAGCGCCTCCGCGTAGACCTCGCCGATGCCGCCGGCGCCACCGGTCACCACGGCGACCTTGCCGGTGAGGTCGAACAGTTCCTTCACGTCCATTCGAGCATTAGGCACCACTTGACCAATGAAGTCAAGTGCCTTAGTAATAAGTAATCTGACTTAAGGATGGTGCTATGACCGTCGACCTCCGCGTGCCCGACGTGCACCTGCACATCGGTGGCGAAACCCGCACGACCGGTTCCGGGGGTGTGCACCAGCACGTCTATCCGGCGACCGGAGAAGTCCAGGGGACGGTGCCGCTGGCCGGTCCCGACGACGTCGACGCCGCCGCCCGCGCCGCGCACGACGCGTACCCGCAGTGGCGCGCTCTCCGGCCCGCCGAGCGCGCGCGCCTGCTTCGAAGGCTCGGTGAATTGATGGAGCGCGACACCGCCGAGATCGCTCGGCTGTCGGTGCTCGACAACGGAATGTCGGCCGGGATGAGTCAGCCGCTGGTCGTCATCATGGCGAATTGGACTGCGTACTACGCGGGTTGGGCCGACAAGGTCGAAGGACGCGTCACTTCGTTCCCGGCCAATCAGCGCGAGTTGGCCTATTCGCTACCCGAGCCGTACGGCGTAGTCGGGATCATCCTCACCTGGAACGGTCCGGTCGTGTCGGTCGGCATGAAGCTGATCCCGGCCCTGGCCGCCGGCAACACGGTCGTGATGAAGCCGTCCGAACTCACGCCGTATGCGACCGAACATCTGATGCGTCTGGTCAAAGAGGCGGGTATCCCCGACGGTGTCGTGAACCTGGTGTTGGGCGGACCACAGACCGGCGACGCTCTGGTGCGCCATCCCCTGGTGCAGAAGGTAAGTTTCACTGGCGGACCGGCGACCGCACGGAAAATCCTTGCGGCGTGCGCCGATTCGCTCAAACCCGCGGTACTCGAACTCGGCGGCAAGTCCGCCAACATCCTGTTCCCGGACGCCGACCTCGACACGGCGGTAGCCGTCAACGCATTCAGCGTCCTGGGCACCCTGGCGGGGCAGGGCTGCGCGATCCCGTCCCGCATGATCGTGCACGACGACATCTACGACGACGTCGTCGAACGTGTCCTGGCGATGGTGTCCGGCATGCGATGCGGCGATCCGTTCGACCCGGCAACGGTGATCAGCCCCGTGGTGACACGTGAAGCGCAACAGCGGATCCTGGACATGATCGATCGGGCGCAACAGGACGGGGCGAAGTTGTTGACGGGCGGTCGGGCTCCCGCCGGGATGGCCGGCTTCTTCGTCGAACCGACCGTGCTCGGAGACGTGGACCCGGCATCGGAGCTCGGTCAGGTTGAGGTGTTCGGCCCGGTGCTCTCCCTGATGCGATTCCGGAACGAGGAACAGGCAATTCAGATGGCGAACTCGACCCAGTACGGGCTCGCCTCGTACGTCTACACCAAAGACATCGATCGGGTGCAACGGCTGGTGACCGCGCTCCGGGCCGGTGGCGTGTATGTCAACGGAGCGAGCCCGGTGACCGGCTGCGAACTCCCGTTCGGCGGCATCGGTGTCTCCGGGTTCGGCCGTGAGGGCGGCCAGGAAGGCTTGTTCGAGTTTCTTCGCACCAAGGCGGTGGGCATCGCATGAGCAAAGCGTTGCAACTCGACGGGGCGGTCGCGGTGCTGACCGGCGCGGGCAGCGGCATCGGCCGGGCGACCGCGCTGGCATTCGCCGAACGCGGCGCATCGGTTGTGCTGAGCGATCTTTCGGCCGACCGCGTCGCCGAGGTCGTCGAACAGATCAGCGCGCTCGGGCGACCGGTGATCGGACTGACGGCCGACGTCACCGTCGAAGCGGACCTGGAAAAGCTGCGGGACGCCGCTCTGGAACGGTTCGGGCGATTCGACGTGGTGATGAACAACGTCGGCGTGCTCGCGATCGGTGCGCCCGAGGCGCTGCCCGACGAAGCGTGGGTCCGCACGATCGACGTCAATCTGTTCAGTGTCGCCCGCAGTAACCGGGTATTCCTGCCGGGTCTGATCGCGCAGGGCCGCGGTCACGTGATCAACACCGCGTCCGCGTCGGGACTGCTGAGCTACGGCTTCGACCGGCTGCCGTATGTCGCCTCCAAGCACGCGATCGTCGGTGTCTCCGAAGCGCTGGCGGTTTACCTCGGGCCGAAAGGGGTTGGGGTGACCTGCCTTTGCCCGTCAGGGGTGATTACCAACATCCTGGAAGGCATCACCGCCTACGGCGACGCCCCGCTGTCACCTCGCGCTCCGGCATACCCCATCGTGAGTCCGGAGGAGGCCGCCCGCCTGACCGCCGACGCCGTCGAGGCCGGACAGTTTTTGGTCGTGACGGCACCGCAGGTGCACGACGCGCTGCGGGCGCGCGCCGACGACATCGAGGCATACGTGCAGGCGAACATCGGCGCGCAGGAATGAGCGCGCTGCGGGTCGGCTTCGTGGGCCTTGGCTCTCAGGGTGGCCCGATGGCGCGCAGGATCATCGAGGACGGGTTCCCGACGACGCTGTGGGCCCGCCGGCGCGAGTCGCTCGAACCGTTCGACGGCGCGGCCGTCGCAGCCGACCGTAAGGCCCTCGGTGCCGCGTCGGATGTGTTGTGTCTGTGCGTAATCGACGACGCCGACGTCGACGAAGTGCTGCGCGGGGACGATGGGGCACTGGCGGGTATGGCCCCGGGTGGAATCGTGGTGATTCACAGCACCGTTCATCCGGACACCTGCCGTCGGCTTGCCGCCGACTACCGGGACCTGCACTTCGTCGATGCTCCCGTCTCCGGCGGCGGGCATCTGGCCGCCGCGAAATCGCTGCTGGTCATGGTCGGCGGCGATGACGATACGGTCCAGCGATGCCGGCCCGTCCTGGACACGTTTGCCAATCCGCTCATCCACCTCGGTGCGTTGGGTGCCGGGCAGGCGGCGAAGTTGTTGAACAACTCGCTGTTCACCGCGCACCTGGGGCTGGCGGCCGAGACGTTCGCCGCCGCCCGCCGACTCGGGGTGGACGTCGAGGGTTTGACCCGTGTCCTGTCCACGGGCAGCAGTCGCAGCTACGCCGGCGAGGTGATCGCCAACTCGGGCCACACGCTTGCGGTGATTGCCGGGTTGGCCGGACCGCTGCTGGCCAAGGACGTCGGCATTCTGGCCGATGTGCTGGGGGCCGGCCCATCCGGTCTGCTCCGGACGGCTACGGCCACCGTCGACGCGATGCATGCGCAATGATCAGATGATGACGACTCGGACCGGACCCGCGCCGACGACGGCGTTGCAGCTGCTGCTGGCGGCGGAGCGCTTGTTCGCCGAACACGGAATCGCCGGAATCTCTTTGCGGCAGATATCGATCGAGGCGGGCTCATCGAACAATTCGGCGATCCGCTACCACTTCGGCTCCAAGGACGATCTGCTGCGCGCGATCTTCGCCTACCGGCTGAACGACCTGATGCAACGTCGGGCGCTGCTCAGGGCCAGGGCCGATCCGGGCGACCTTCGCGCTCAGCTGGAGGCGCACGTCCTGCCGCTGATCGAGCTGGCCGAGTCACCCGACAGCTCGTATGTGTCGTTCATCGAGCAGCTGCAGCGCGCCGGCGCGGTTGAGGTTTTCCTGCATCAGCCCGACGCGATGCAGTCGGCGCAGGACTTCAGTTCGGGCATGCAAAGCTTGCTGCCGCACATCCCGGAACCAGTGCGCACCATGCGAATTCAGCAAGCTCAAGACCTCGCCGTGCACCTCGCCGCCGAACGCGAACGTGCGATCCGGCGCGGTGATGCGGTGGTGCCGTTCGCCTTGTTCGTCAGCGGTGTCGTCGACGGGCTCGCCGGCTTTCTCGAGGCGCCGGCCTCGCCGGAGACTTCGCGGCTCATTGCCCGCGGCTGAGCAGCAGCGCGGCGGCACGGACCGTCCTGGTTCTCGCCCGCGTCGGCTTCGTCGGGCACACGACGAGTCAACAACCGCTTCGGTCTTAGATCAGGCGACTTAGCGCACCGGTGGTCAGCATGCGCCGTAAGCTCCGACGGTCGAGCTTGCCGCTGGGCAACGTGGGGATGTCGTCGCTCGTCGCGATTGCCCAGCTGGTTGGAACCTTGTAGCTGGACAACTGTTTTCGGGCTCGCGCGGCCAGGGACGAGACGTCGATCGTCGCTGTCGCTGCGACCACGACGGCGCACACCTGTTCGCCACGCTCTTCGTCGTCGATCCCGACGACGACGCACTGCGCGACATCGTCGAATTCCTCGATGACCGCCTCGACCTCGAGTGGAGAGACGTTGGCGCCCGCCGTCTTGATGAGTTCGCTGGTTCGTCCCACATAGAACAGGCGCGGATCGTCTTGTTTTCGATAGACGCGGTCCCCCGTGTGATACCAGCCATCAGCATCGAAGGTTTCCCACCGCTCCCGCTTGTTGTATCCGGCCATTGCCCCGACGCCGCGGATGAGGAGCTCGCCGGTGAACCCTTCGGGAACCGGCGCACCCCGTTCGTCGACGATGCTGATTTCGGTGAACGCGAAACCGCCTGCGGTCTCAGACATGGTGCGGTGGACGGGAAATCCGTCCGGCACGTTGATCATCGCAAGGTCCAGCGGGCCGTCACGCAGCATCGGTGCGCTGCTGAGGTCGCGCGCCGCGAAGGTCGGGTGCTCTCGCAACCGTTGGGTGAAGGCAGGCCACCCGACGATCCCGGTGGCGCGTTCCTGTTCGAGAAGATCCAGCGCCGTGCCAGGGTCGAGGCGCGGCATCACCAGCAGCGTGACGGGTTCGTGCAATGCCCCGGTCGCGGCGAGCAGGCCGCCGATCCAGAAAAACGGCATGGCGCACAAGATCTTTGGCGGGGACGCCGGCCCGGTGAGCGCCTTGATCGCGCTCGGCCAGGTCGAGGTCTGCCGCACCACCGTGCCGTGGGTATGCAGCACCCCTTTGGGGTCGGCGGTTGATCCCGAGGTGTGCACCATGATCGCCAGATCTGCGGGGGAGACCTCATCCTGGGCCGCCGCCAGCACATCGTCGCAGACGCCACCGGCACCGGATGCATTCCAGGTGGTCGCCCATTGGCGGTCCGTCTCGCCGGTGAGCACGATACGACGCAAGAACGGTGCGGCGGGCAGCGCCAGTCGGCCCGCTCGCTGATCGGCTAGCTGCGGCAGTGCGGCTTCGAATCGTTCGGTGACGTCGGTGTCCAGCAGCCGGCTGGGTGCGATCAGCAACCCGATGTCCGCCAGCCGCAGCACTTTTGCGAGCTCTGCCGGCGTGTACATGGTGCTCAGCGGAACGGCCAGGGCACCGATCCGCGACACGGCCAGCCACCAGTTGACCCACTCCGTGCCGTTGGGAAAGAACAGGCCTACCCGACTGCCCTTCCCGACGCCTTCGCGCAGCAACCACCGCGCGATCTTCGCCGAGTCCCGTTCCGCGTCCTGGTAGGTGATGCGTTCGGTTGGCGTGACCAAATAGGTTTCCTGGCCGAAGCGACGCACGCTCTGCGCCAGCAGGGCGGGAAGCGTGAGTGGCTGGGTCACGTCGGAGCGTCAGAACTTCGCGACCGCGCCGGCGTCGACGGGCAGTGCTGCGCCCGTGATGTACTGCGCCTCGTCGGACGCCAGGAAGAGCACGGCGTTGCTGACGGCGCGTGCCTCGATCAGCGGCTTGGGCAACAGGTGGAACTGCCCGATGATCTCCGCGGCATCGTGCACGGTCGGGTCGGGCAGATCGGGTCGCAGCGTCCGGCAGAACCAATCGTTGTCGAGCATCGGAGTCAGGATGTTGCCGGGATGGATGGAGTTGACCCGAATCCACTGCGGGGCAAGCTCATTGGCCAACGAATTCATCAGGCCGACGACGGCGTGCTTCGCTGACGCGTAGTGGGCCATATAGCCTCCGCCGCGAATACCGAGCATCGAACTGACCAGGATGATCGAGCCGCCACCGTTGGTCATATGCGGCAGCGCGGCCTTCACCGTCTGCCACACGCCGGTCAGGTTGATGTCCAGCATCGTCTGCCACGCCGACTGCTCGATCAACGCCGCCGGCGAAGGCACACCGCTGATGCCGGCGTTGGCGACGACGATGTCGAGGCCGCCCAGTTCGGCGACTCCCTGCTCGAGCGCGGCACGCAAACTTTCCACGTCCCGCACGTCGGCTTTCGCAGTGACGATGCGCCGGCCGGACTTCTCGACGAGGTCCGTGGTGTCGGCCAGGTCGGCCTCGGTCGCTCCCGGGTAGGCGACACCGTCGATGTCCTCGCAGACATCGACCGCGATGATGTCGGCGCCTTCCTCGGCCAGTCGGATCGCGTGCTCACGACCCTGACCCCGGGCCGCACCGGTGATGAACGCGACTTTGCCGGCGACCCTGCCGACCGTGTTGCCTGCCATTGGGACCTTTCGTGTGGATTGTCGGCCCTGACGCTACGCGTCGAAGACGACTGAGCGGTGTCGGCATTCATTGGTCCTCCCCGAGGTCGCCGAGATCCTTGGGTGCGGAGATCTCCGTGGGTTCCGAGCGTCCGCGCAGCACGGTGCGGCCGAACCCGGCCCAATGCCGGCGCTCCGCATTGTCGGCGCGATCGATGACGGCGGCAGAACACAGGATCGGCCGCTCGGAGGTTTTCGCGAGATCGGCCAGCCGCGCAGCCTCGTTGACCGGGTCACCGATCACGGTGTATTCGTAGCGGTCTTCAGCGCCGATGTTGCCGGCGAAGACGGAACCGGCTGAGACTCCGAGCCCGAAGTCAATGACCAGCTCCCGCAACTGCTTTCCCAGATCGCGTGCCGTCGCCAAAGCTGCGGACGCCGAGTTTTCGGTGTGCAGCGGCACCCCGAAGACGGCCAGTGCGGCGTCGCCCTGAAACTTGTTGACGAAACCACCGTGGTGGGCGACGGCGCTCACGACGACCCGGAAGAAGTCGTTGAGCAATCCGGCGACCTGCTGGGGTGGGCGGCTGGATGCCAATTGTGTCGAGCCGGCCAAATCGATGAACAGGACCGCGGCCTCGCAGACATCTCCGGTCAACGAGGTGCCCTGTTCCAGGGCGCGGCGCGCGACGTCTGGGCCGACGTGTCGCCCGAACAGGTCACGTACCCGGTCGCGTTCGGCGAGCCCAGCGACCATACCGTTGAATCCGCGTTGCAGGCGGCCGATTTCGGAGCGTTCCGATACGCCGACGGCGGTATCGATGTGTCCTTGTTCGACCTGTGCCATGGCGTCGACGACTTCACGGATGGGATCTGAAATCGATTGCGATGTAAGGATCATCGTCGGCAGCCCGATCAGTACGGCCGCCGGCGACATGACCACGACCGGAACGTCCACCGAGGCTGTCTGCGGGATGATCCATCCGTTGGACCGCAGCAGTACCAGCGCGGCGATGGCGCCGCAGGGCAGTGCGCCGCACAACATCCACATGCTGAGCAGTCGCGGCAGGACTCCGGGGGCAAAGACGCCCTCTTCATACTCGGCTGCGGCAGCGACCACGGTGCGGCGCAGCAGGCGATGCGTGAGCAACAGACCCAAGCACGCCGCGGCGGCACCGCCGAGCGCTGCGCCCAAGAGCGTGGGGACTGCGACACTTATCCCGCCGTCGAGGTTGAGCAGCAGCGAGATTGCGCCGCTGACGGCCCATGTCGCGACCAGGATGGTGGATTGTCGGGTGATGATCTTCGTCGCGCTCGGGAGTCGAACTGGACCGGGTTCGGGCGCCGTGGCCAGTGAGCGGGATAGTGAGGCGATGTTCAGTACGCCGCCGACGGCCACGGCGACAGTTCCCAAGCCCACCAGGACGGCGGAGATGATCACGTTCGCACGGGTGAAATAGGCGTGCGCCCCACTGAACGCGTGGCCGCCGATCGGTATCACGATCGCGGTGGCTGCGGTGACCGACAGCAGATACGCGCACGCCAGGCGGCCGGCATACCGGATGGACAGCCTGCCGGTAGGGTACGGGTGCGCCGTCGCGCTCGTCGCAGACTCCTATGTCGTTGTGGCTCAATAGGTCACAGGTAGTTCGATGACGCCGTGAACCTTTCTCGTCTGCGGTCGCATCGCCACCCATAGCCGACAGTAGATTGTCGGTTCTGTTCGCTCAATGGCGTCAGTTGCCGGCCTCGATGGCCGCGACTTGCGCGAGACCTTCTGCCCCGCAGGACGGCCGCAATTCAACTCGGCCGCCGCTCAACAGCAAATCGATCTGACGCTTGAGTTCACCCGAGGCGAGGTGGGCGTAGAGACTGGCGCCCGGACAGGAGGTTTGGGCGAAGTCCCGGTGCCCGGCCAGCGTGCTGGTCGCGATGTCATACCGCTGGGCGGCCCAGGCGAATGCGACGGCGGCACCGTGCAGCTGCGCCCCGGACACGGTCTCGTGGTCGAAGTCGCCTTCGCAGATGACCAGGAAATGCCCGGTGGTGTCGTAGTCCGTCGCGGTGTCACCGGCGATGTCAGGGTTGCGCAACTGGTAGATGTTTCCCTTGCCGTCGATCCCGAGGTGATAGGCGATGTCGATCCAGCCCAGGCTGTCCTGGTGGTAGCGCTGATCTGCACGGAAGCGGCCCGGGGCGTTGCTGTTGTCGCCCAGCGCGACGGCTGCGTGGTGCAGCGTCAGCCGGTTGGGTGTGTGCGGTCGGCCGCCGGCCCGGGCCGGTCGCGCACCCCAGGCCTCGCGACAAAGCAGTGGCACCGTGACCCCGGCCGCGGGCGGCTGGACCGCCGTCGACGTGGCGGTGGCAGGATTCGGTGCGGCCGGCGCCACCGGACTGGGTGGGGTCGTCGTCGGACCGGGTGGGGTCGTCGTCGGACCGGATGGAGTCGGGGTGGGACTCGCCGCGGTCTTGGTCGAGCAGGCGCCGAGGCCGGCGGCCAATCCGACGCCGCCGGCCAGCCGAAGCAGCCGACGACGACTGACGAGGTCCGGATCCTCGTCGGGTCGCCTGTGCGCGCGCATGGTCCTCAATCTATTCGCTGCAGGACGTGTCCCATGCGATTGGCGCGGTCAACCCGGCGCTCAATATGCTGGATACCGCGGCACCACGTCCGCGACAACCCATGGAAGCGTCGAGGAAGTCTGTGCGTGACGATCAGTTGCTGATGCCGGGCCAGACCTGCTGGCGGGTGGAGCACGCGGATCAGTTCGCCTGCATCGTCGACGCGGCGGACTACTTCAAGCACGTCAAGGCGGCGATGCTGCGCGCCCGGCACCGGATCATGGTGATCGCCTGGGATCTCGACTCGAGGATGACATTCGAACGGGGCACCAAGACGTTGCCCGGCCCCAACCAGCTCGGCGCGTTCCTGTATTGGCTGCTGTGGAAGCGACCCGACCTCGAGGTCTACCTGTTGCGGTCCAATCTGCGCCTACTTCCCGCTTTCGACGGCATCTGGTACGGGATCACCCCGACCTCGCTGCTGAATCGGGTCAGTAGCAAGCGACTCAACTTCGCCGTCGACGGGGCCCATCCGCCGGGATCCGTTCACCATCAGAAGATCGTCGTCATCGACGACGTGGTGGCGTTCTGCGGTGGTATCGATCTGACCCTCAGCCGCTGGGACACCCGTGCGCACGAACACCAGAACCGCTGCCGTAGGTCGGTGGGGCGCAGTTATGGGGCTCGACACGAGGTCGCCGCGGCGGTGGACGGCCCCGCAGCGCACGCGCTCAGCGAACTCGCCCGGGAACGGTGGGAGACGGCCACGAATCAGTCGTTGCCCCAGATCGACGCCAAGCATGTCGGTTGGCCGAGCAAGCTGGAACCGACGTTGCGCAACGTCGACGTCGGAATCGTGCGCACGCTACCGGAATTGGACAGCCGAGACGAAGTTCGGGAAGCCGAAGCGCTCAATCTGGTGGCCATCGCGGCGGCACGTCACACCATCTACCTGGAGAACCAGTACCTGGCGGCCCGGCGAGTCGTCGATGTCCTGGCGGATCGGCTTCGTGAGGAAGACGGACCAGAAATCGTGATCGTCCTGCCACGGCGCGGCAACAACGCCCTGGAAAGAGGGACGATGGACGGCGCACGTCACCGGCTCATCCAACAACTGTGGGCCGCCGACGAACACGGCCGGCTCGGCGTCTATTGGCCGGTAACCGACGGCGGGGCCCCGATCTACGTCCACTCGAAAGTGATGGTGGTCGACGATCGACTGCTGCGCATCGGTTCGTCGAACCTCAACAACCGGTCGATGGGCTTCGACAGCGAAGGCGATGTGGCCATCGAAGCCGATCCGGACAACCCGGACCACGACGAGCTGCGGCACCAAATGATCGCCGTACGAGACGATTTGGTGGCCGAACACCTCGGCGTGTCCGTCGAACAGCTACAGAACTCGCTCGGTGAGTCCCGGTCGTTGCTCAAAACAGTCGAGGAACTCCGCGGCCAGGACAAGACGTTGCGGCCACTGACCGAGCGGTCGGTCGCCGGTGAAGCCAGTCCGTTGGCGGAAAACGATCTGATGGACCCCGACCACGTCCCGCGTTCGTTGAGCCGGAGTTTCCAACGTTTCATCGCCGGACTCAGGGGTTGACGCTCACCCCGGCCCCACGTCGATTCTCCTGAAGATAAGCGGAGCGACGGGTGATGAACCACGTCGCGAGCGGGCGTACGACTCGCAGGAGCGGCACCAGCATGCCGAAATCCTTTTTCATGTCCCGCAATTGATCGTCGAGCCCGCGCTGCTGATACCGCAACAGCTGCTGGCTCTCCTCGGTGTCCACCCAATCACCGAAGAAGCGAGCGGGTTTCGAGCGCACGAAAGCCGCGGCCGGCAACCGACCGATTCCGATCGCGTTCATCAGTGCGTTGGTGAAGTCGTAGTAGGTCATTCGGCAGCCCGCCCCGCCCGCGATGTAGAGGATCTTGCCGACCGTCTTCTCCTCGGCCACCGCACGCGCGAAAGCCGTTCCCGCGTCTGCGGGATGCAGGAACTCGAACCGCGCGTCCGGGCTGAATTCGAACATGATGCTGGGGTCCTGCGCCTGCAAGTGGATCGGCGTCACCGCCGCGAGGCGAAGGATGCTCCAGCGCAGCCCTGATTCCCGGATCGCGGCCTCGCAGGCGACCTTCTGCCGTCCGTACTCGTCGGTCGGAGCGACGGGCGTATCCGCCCGCAGCGGCGGCTCGCGGTCCTGCACCTCACCGAAGATGCCGATAGACGAGGCGAAGACGAGCCGCTTGGCGGTAGGGGACTCCTCCATCTGGGTGACCAGAGCACGGGTGGCGTCGAGGTTCACCTTGCGCGCCAGCTCCGGCGCCCGTTCTGAGTACGGCGGGATGATGGCTGCCAAATGGATGACCGCGTCCACCCCCTCTAACGCGTGTCGTACTGCCTGTGCATCGGTGATGTTGCCCCAGACGAAACGTGCTCCTCCGTCCAGAGTGGCGGCGAGCTTGCGCGCCCGACGAGAGTCGATGTCGAAAGCCACCACGTCGTGTCCCTCGTCGAGCAACGCCTGCAGCGTGGCAAAGCCGATGTTGCCCAGTGCGCCGGTCAACAGCACCTTCAATGTCGTGTCCTCGCTGTGGGTTTGGGGGCGGCCAGTTCACGCAGGGACGTCAGGAACAACTCGTCCATGCGCGGGCTGAGGTCAGCCAGCGTCGCCGCGCCGGCGAAACCGGCGGAGCCGAAGACACGCTCCAGCTCATCGGTGGCTGTTCCAGCGCCGATCGAAAGGCAAAGACAGGCAACACCATCGGCGCGAAGCTCCGCCAGTGCCCGATGGGAATCGGCTTCGGCGTAGCGCCCTTCGTAGCCGTGGTCGTACGGGAAACCGTCAGACAGCACCAGCAGCAATTTGTTCGGCGTGCCGGCCTGGGATTTGAGGATCTCACCCGCCCCCCGGATACCGGCGCCCAGGCGCGTATAGCTCTGCGGCTGCAGCTGATTGAGCCGGGCTCGTCCGACGGCGCCGAAACGCTGCCCGAACCCTTTGATGACCGGCAGGTGCACCGAGTGCCGGCCTTCGGAGCGAAACGCATAGACCGCAACCCGGTCGCCGAGTTCCTCCAAGGTGTGGGCCAAGGTGGCGGCGGCGCGACGCTGATGGTCGTGGACGGCGAGTCCGTGCGGATCGGTATCGGTACCGGATCCCGACGCGTCGACCAGGATGAGCACCCCCAGGTTGCGGGCCAACTTGCGACGTTCCTGATACACGTTTTCCGGCGGCGAGTGCCCGGAGCGCAAATCGACGAACAAGTCGATCAACGCCTCGATGTCGAGTTCGTCGCCATCGGGCCGGCCGCGAAGCACCTTGGGCCCCAGGCCCACCCGAGCCAACCGTCGCCGCAGCACCTCGTCGTGGGTGACGGCCGCGTCTTCGACGGCGGCATTGTCTGTCAGCGGAAAGTCGATGACCCGGCACCACCGCGGCCGGTATCGGTTGCGGTGGACGTCCCATTCCGGGTACAGCGCCCCGCCCACACCGACCGCAGCCCCGGGATGGCCGTCGTCGGTGAAGTGGATCCGCGCGGGCAGCGGTCGCGCCTCGGGTCCCACGGTGCGTGCCCGTCGCGCGGAGCGGACCTGCAATTCAGCACCGGCGGCGCCGTTGTCACCGCCACTCGAGGTGCCGAGCAGCTTGCGTAGGTAGTCCGAGACGGTCTTCGAGGCGACCAGTGGATTGTCGAAGAGTTTGAGTATCTTGCTTTCTCGCGGCTTCTCCTCGTCCTCCTCGCCGTCGTCTGCGGGTGAGTCGACGAGGTCGGTTGCCAGCTGCAGTTGCATGTCGGTGGGTCGCGCCCCGGGTGCGCTAGATGCTGCCAGCAGCTGGGCGGGTCTGAGGACTCCGAACCACGGCGGCGGGTCGCCGACTTTGCCTCGACCCGTGGCCTTTTCGAGTGACTCCTCGGCGCTGGCGGTGCGGGGATCCATGTCGAGGCCCACCCGTCGGGCAAGCGGGAGACTCTCGGAGAGGGCGGTGAGCACCCGGCAACCCTCCAGCGCCAGATAGCGGCGCGCCGCCGCTGGCCGCGCCCGCAGCGGTTTGATCAGCCGCGGGTTCAAGCTGCCCGCGCCGAGCAGCGCGCTCTGCAGCAGCACCTCGCGGCGTTGATCGGCGACGGGACGTCCGGCAGAGACGAAGACGATCCGCCCGTTGGTGTGCGGAGCGGCACCGGATGTCGCCTCGGCAACATCGACGGCCCTGCCCGCCACGAAGGTAGCCAGCAACCGGAACCGGTTCAGCTCCTTGACAGTTGACTCTGTCACGGTGTGGGCAGCACGGCCTCGACGAGTTCCCCGAGGGCGCGGATCACGTCGCGGTCATCGGAAAGGACACGAACGACTGCCGACTCGACCGCGCTGCGCAGGCTCAGCCCCTCTGCGACGAGGCCGCCGGCCAGTATCAGCATCCGGGTCGAGGACACTTCACCCAGTGGGGACCCGTCCAGGTTCCTGATCGCGTTGCCGAGCCGGACCAGGGTGCGTGCGGTCGCGAAGTCGATACCCGCCTCATAGGCAACGACTTCCGTCTCGATCTCGGCCGGCGGGAAATCCAGCTCGATCGCGACGAAGCGCTGCCGAGTCGACTCCTTGATGTTCTTCAGGACGCTCTGATAGCCGGGGTTGTAGGAGATCACGAGCTGAAACCCGGGTGCCGCGCGCAATGTGGTGCCGAGCCGATCGACTGGAAGCTCACGGCGATGGTCGGCCAGCGGGTGGATGACCACCGTCGTGTCCTGTCGCGCCTCCACCACCTCGTCCAGATAGCAGATTGCGCCTTCGCGTACGGCTCGCGTCAGGGGCCCGTCCACCCAGACCGTTTCGCCGCCCTTGAGCAGGAAGCGTCCCACCAGATCGGCCGACGTCATGTCCTCGTGGCCGGCGACGGTGATCAGGTCGCGTCCGAGTTCGTGCGCCATAGCCTCCACGAACCGGGTCTTTCCGCATCCGGTCGGCCCCTTGAGCAGCACCGGCAGACCGCGGCGCGCGGCGGCACGGAACACCTGTGCTTCGTCGCCGACTGCACGGTAAAACGGCGCGGTGCGATCAGTTTCAACGGCGGGCACACTGTTGGTCAGCAAGTCACTTTCCCCGTTCCACCGAAACGGTCTTCGGTAATTCCACCCCGGGCGGCAGGACCAGCTTGCCGTCGGTGTTGATGTAGCCGGAACCATTGCGCGGCATCGGAAGTGACGGATCCGGGCACGGCCGATCGGTTCCGTCCCCGCAGATGCCCATCAAGAAATAAGACCGTTTCAGTACGTCATCGGGCCAAGGCTCGGCGTGCATGGCGAACCATTGCGCCGGCAGGTTGTAGAACACGAAGAAGAACGCGCTGCACGCGGCGAAGATCGCCAGGAAGCGGGTGACCTGCTGTCTGACGACCCCGCCCCGGATGCGTTCGAGACCCCGCTCGACGAATGTCCGGCCCCGGTCGTCGGTGAAGTAGCGCAGACAACACAGTCCCGCCTGTACACCTCCCCACATCAGTCCTTCGTAGAGCGGCCACTGATAGTAGGTGCCCGCGTTGATCGACCAGGCCCGGATGGCGCCGGGATAGGTGAACAGCCCCATCGGCATCAAGAACAAGCCCTCGATGACCAGGTCGAAGAAGAACGCCCACACCACGACAACGCCGATCAGACCGAGGGTGCTGACATTGGGCCAGCGCGCCTTGACCTTTCGCATCACCCAGCAACCAAGCATCGTGCACAGCAGAACAAACGAGTAACCCGGTGCGTTCATCAGCAACGGTTCGGCCATCATCCGGCCCGGTTCGCCGAATGACTGCCAGCCGGGCACGTTCAGCACCCAGGAGCCGCGATTGAGCATCCAGGTGTTGTACGTGCTCCAGGTGTTGAAGTAGTTCAGCAACGGATCCTGGAAGAAGATCAGGCCGCAGGCCACGAACAGCATGCCGTCCAGGGTGATCCGCCGCTCGCGCCGCCAGGGTCGGATGAGGAAATGCCAGATGGCCACCGGATAACCGATGACGATGACGCCGGTCCAGGTAAGAAGAATCGCCTTCATGAACGTCGGCGGGTCGCTCGGACCGGTAGGCACTCGCTCGAAGTTCGGTCCGCTGATCCAGCTGATCCAGACGAACAACTGGAAAGCCAGAATCACTCCGCCGACGATCGCCCAACCCCGGACGGGCCCGGAGGGGCGCTTCGCCTGCGTACCGAGCGCGGTGGCTCCGCCGAGCCGCTCGGTGACGACGGGCGCATGATGGTTCATCAGTTCACTCACGAAACAGACTCCTGGATAGTCAAACTCACTTACCCCGTTCGACCGGGACCGTCTTGGGCAGCTCTACGCCGGGTGGAAGGACCAGCCTGCCTTCGTTATTCACGTAGCCGGAGCCCTTGCGGGGCATCGGCAGCGCAGGGTCGGGGCAGGGTTGGGTCGTCCCGTCGCCGCACGTTCCGCCGAGAAAGTACGAGCGCTTCAGCACGTCCTGCGGCCACGGGTCGGCGTGCAGGCCCATCCACTGCGCGGGAACGTTGTAGAAGAAGAAAAAGCACGCGCTGACCGCGGCGAAGATGGCCAGGAAACGGGTGAACTCGCGTGCCGCGAATCCGCCTCGCAGTTGGTCGATTCCGCGTTCGACGACGGTACGGCCGCGGTCGTCGGTGAAGTAGCGCAGACAGCACAGCCCCGCCTGGACGCCACCCCACATCAGCCCCTCGTAGACCGGCCATTGATAGTAGTGGCCGGCGTTGATCGAAACTGCCCGCATCGCACCGGGATAGGTGAACAGGCCGGTCGGCAGCAGCAGGCAACCCTCCATCACGAAATCCAGGACGAAGGTGAAAAGGTATGTGACGCCGATCAATCGGATGTTGCTGATGTTCGGCCACCGCGCCTTGACTTTGCGCATCACCCAACACCCGAGGATGGTGATCAGCAGCACCCCGTATGCGTAACCCGGCGCATTGGTCAACAATGGTTCGGCGACCTGACGGCCCGGTTCCTCCGGTGACATCCAGCCCGGTATGTGCGACGACCACGACCCGCGGTTGAACAGCCAGGTGTTGTAGGTGCACCAGGTGTTGAAGTAGTTGAGCAGCGGATCCTGGAAGAACATCAGCCCCATCGAGGCGAACAGCATGCCGTCGAGCGTGATACGGCGCTCGCGCCGCCACGGTCTGACGATGAACCACCACACGGCAAACGGCAGACCGGCCCAGAGCACGATCGCGTTCGCCATCAGCGGCACCTTCATGAACAGCGGCGGCTCCGTCGGCCCGGCCGGGACGCGCTGGAAGTAGGGGCCGGTGATCCACCGAATCCACACATAGACCTGCAGGGCAAGCACCGCGCCGCCGGCAACGGCCCAGATCCGCACCCGCTGGGACGGATTTTGCGCACCGAGGCCGGCCACCTTGCCGGCTGACTCGGTGACGACCGGCCGCTCCTGCTGCCTGAGCGGTTTGCTCACGATGAAGTCCCCCTTGGTGACTGACCTTCGGCAATATACCAACGAGTATCTGGATGAACAATGAGCTTCTCAGATCCCTGTGGCACAATCGGCCGCATGCCGGAGCGCTGGACGCGGGAGCGACGACTCGAACACACCCGCTCGCTGCTGCTGGATGCCGCCGAGGATGTCTTCGCCGAAAAGGGCTTCACCGCAGCAACTCTCGACGACATCGCCTACGCTGCCGGATACACCAAGGGCGCCATCTACAAGCACTTCGCCACCAAGGAAGATCTGTTCCTGGCGGTCAGCGACCGCTATTGGCGGCGCTATTTCGACAACTTCGCCGAGGTGATGTCGACCGCGACGCACATCGGTGCCCGCGAACTCGACGAGATCGCCGATCGCTGGCGGCAGCTGAGCCGCGACCGCGGCGCCGAGCACGCCGCGCTCGGGCACGAGTTCACGCTCTATCTGCTGCGCAACGCCGAAGCGCGCGAGCGGGTGTCCGCCAAACGTGCGGAGGTCGTGGAGGCGCTGGGCAAATTCGTCGTGGAGGGCATCGACCGGCTCGGGGGAGCGTTGCTGATTCCGCCGTTGACGTTCGCGCACATCCTGGTGGCCACCACGGACTCGGTGATGCTGGGCACTCAACTCGACGACGTCGACCTGTTCCGGCCGATGCTGGAGATGTACGTGTCGGTGATCAAGCTGCCCTGACCTCCGGCAGTGCGTCCCGGACTCGGGACACGACTCAATACGGGTCGATGTGGGTACTAGAACCGCAAACCACCCTCACCGCCGGCACGTATTGAGAGGTCGACATGCAGCGCCCTGACACGATCATCGAAATCCATCGTGAACGCGTCCAGGATCAGACCGCCGAGATGGTCGGCGGTGACAAGTACACCGAGTCCGTCGACGGCACCGGCTACTCCGCGACGGCCACGCTGGACCTCACGCTGGACCGCGTCTGGTTCATCCTCGATTCGCACGAGCGGCCGTGGCAGGAAGAGATCGACGGCGAAACCCGAGACCCGTTGCGGCACTTCGCGATCGACTTGGCAATCTTCGATTCGAAGATCGTCATCGACTCGGTGACCTGCATCCCGCTGGTGCAACTGCCACCGGCGACGGTCACCATCCCGGACGGCCCGCGCGAGGGTGAGTCGCGCGAAATCGCCTACAACGAGATTCCGTTGTTCGGACGGTTGACGGTGCACGATCAACTCGAGCCGCACGAAATCGAACCGGGCAAGCAGACGGTGGTGCTGAACCTGACCGAGCAGGACGCTCCCGTCCTGGTGGCCGGTCCGCCGCCGGACGAATACACCGGCCGTCTGTTCGGCTCACACCTCGAGCGCCGCGAGGATGGTCATACCGTCTTCGCCGGCCAAGACCCGCGGGTCAGCTGGGAACTCGACTATGCCGAGGCGTACTGGATCACGCACAGCATTGCCGGGCAACTGCTGGTCAACCTGGAGCGAGTGCAGCACCCCACTACTTCCGACGACGAATTGCGGACCCGGGTGCTCGACTCCCTGGCCGCGCAAATCGCCGATGCCGTGCGTCCCAAACTCGCCGAGGAGGGCGAGGGCGGCATCGTGAACATCATGCCCACACCGGTCGACATCGACCCGGACGCGCAGGACGACTCCACCTTCAAAGACCTCGACGCCGTCGTGCAGCGTTTCGAGATCGGGGAGGACACCCACGAGTCGCTGGTGATCCAGCTCAAGACGCTGCGCGAGTTGCCGACGGGCGAAGAGTTGCCCGCGTCGATACTGGCCGAAAACCCGCGTGAGAAAGCAGGATTGGCCGTCACCGGGTGGAGCATCCTGCGCCAGGTCCGGGACACCGTGATGAAGAACTTCGGCCTGGAGGAAAGCGACTTCGTGGCCGAGGTGCCCTGTGTGCTCAACGGTCCCAAGACCGTCAACATCGGCGGCGACGATCGCTGCCTGGACGCGATTGCCGCCGATATCCTGCCGCGCACCGAAGAGGGCAGGTTGGTCATCGACGGCACCGTCAGCGCGGACACGAAGCTCTACGATTTCAAGGCGAATTTCAAGGTCACCTACGAAATGGGTCTCGACGACATACCGCGCGATCCCGACCCCAGCGAGGCCCACTACGCCGACCTGGAAACCGTCGAGACTCTCGAGCGTTCGTTGAGCGCAGCCGGTGACAAGAAGCGCGCCGGTGAACTCGACGAGCAGGACTACGAGGCGATAGTCAAGCACGTCAGTGACCAGTTCGAGGCGCTGCCCCGCACGGTCGGAGTTCGTCCGACGCAGAATCCGCCCGAGCCCGAGGTGAACGCGGAATTCGGGCTGACGTTGGCCGGCAAGGCCGCGACGGCGGCCGGCGCGGCGGCCGTGGTCGGTCTGCTCGCGCTGCCCGTGACGTGGGCCGTGGGGGCGGGGGTGGGCGCCAGCGCCGGGAGCGTGCTGACGCTGGCGATCGTGCAGTACATCGGCACGTTGCTGACCATCGACTGGTTCGGCGCCGGACTGGGGTCGCGCCAGGTCAAGAAGTCGCTGAACGACCGCCCGGAGGGGACGTTGCTGCCCCCGCTCGGAATCCCGGTGGACGCCAATCTGAATCGTCAGCGCCTCGCGGTCTACTTCCGTCCGGTCCCGGCGAAGCTCTGGGTCGATTGCGTCAATATCAAGTCCGACGAACACGACAGCGACCGCGAGGAGATCCGGGTGGTCGGAGGCCGGTGGCCCAGCGACGGCCAGCCCTGGAAGCTGTCCAACGACGACGCGATCCTGTTCGCGGATTCCGGTGAGTTGGAGCTTTTCGTCACCCCGGACAACGCGGCGGGCGACGATCTGCAGATCAGCGTCGCCACCACCGCGGACGGGCAGCGCATCCTGCGGACGACGGGGGAGGGGCCGGGCGCGCTGCACCGGCTTCCGCGGTGCGACGGGCCGGCCGAGGAGCCCGCGTAGCAGATTCGAGGTCAGTCGTTGCGGTGCAGGAACCCGTGCAGAGTCGCCTGGACGAGTTCGTCGACGATGGCTTCCCGGGAAGGTTGTCTCTCGCCGAAGTAGGTCGACCGCAACGCGACCATGCCGACGATCATCGCCACCGTGGAGTGCGCGGGCAGGTCGGGCTGGCTGGAGCGAAAACCGCGTAACTGCATGCCTTCTGCGCTGATCCCACCGAGCACCGCGAGCGCCCTGCGGATGTCGTCCATCCCGGTGCCGGCGATCTCGTCTCGACTGAAACTTTCCGAGGCCAACAGCGTCAGCAGCAGTCCGCGATGTTCCACCAGCACGTCGTAGAGCTGTCCGACGAAAAGGCGTGCCAATTCCTCTTCTTCGGTCTCCTCGGGGATGATCGATTGCCACGTCCGCCCGAATTCGTCGACGAAGTTCGTGAACGGAACGACGAGCGCTTCCCGGAACAACCCGGCCTTGGATCCGAAGTTGCGGAAGAGCAGGTATTCGCTGACTTCGGCGGCCTCGGCGATCTCACGCGTGGTGGTGCTGCGGTAGTCCTGGCGCCCGAACAGCTCACGGGCGGCGTCGAGCAGCAACCTGCGCGGCTCGCCTCGTGGCCGCCGGAGCGGTTGAACGGACGCTTCGGCCGCCGACTTCTTCTTGGGCGCCGGTCGCGGGGACACGATTTCCCACGATAGTCCCTTGACCTTCCACTTAGAATAGTGTGCACTATTCAACGTCGGATTGTTCCCTGACCGAAGGGGCGCGGACGTGGGCGCAGTCATCATGCTCGGCACGCTGTTCGGGTTGATCGTCCTGATTTTCGGACTGGTCTATTACTTCGATCCCGAAGCGCGTGGCGGCGGCCGGGACGAGCCGGTCCAGTGAGCGGCGAACTGACGCCGCTGCTCACCGGAGCGGTCATCTTCGGCTGGGGAAGCGGTATCGCGTTCACCGCCGCGGGTGTGTATTTGAGCGTCCGCCAACGCCGGTTGCACCCGCTGCTTCTGCTGTGTATCTCGGCGATCTCGTTCTCCTGGATCGAGGCGCCCTACGACTGGGCGATGTATGCCCAGTTCCCGCCCGCGCTGCCGCGGATGCCGTCGTGGTGGCCGCTGAACATGACCTGGGGTGGGCTGCCGTCGTCCGTGCCGCTGGGCTACATCGGGTATTTCTGCTTGCCCGCCGTGATCGGCGCGGCGCTCGGGCAACGGGCGGCCGCGCGGTTCGGTTGGCGCCGGCCGTTTGCGCTCCTCGGCGCCGGCTTCGTGGTCGGCTTCTGTTGGGCGTTTGCCTTCAACGCGTTCCTGGGCGCCCGGTTGGGTGTCTTCCACTACGCCTACGTGATCCCCGGCCTTGCGGTGTTCGAAGGCACCAAGCACCAGTACCCGATCTACGATTCCATCGCCCTGGGCGTACAGATGATGGTCTTCGCTTATCTGCTCGGGCGCACGGATTCCTTCGGGCGCAACGTCATCGAGATGTGGGCGGAGTCGAAGACGAAGAGCCGGGTCAAGTCGTCACTGCTGTCCATCGGCGCCGTCGTCCTGATCGGAAACCTGCTCTACGGCGCGGTCTTTGCGCCCCACCTGATAACCATGCTGAACGGCTATGTGACCTCGGGACCCGACGAGCAGCTGTTCCCCGGCGTACCGAATCAACCTAAGTGAGCCATGAGCCAACAAACCACGCAGCTTTACTACGACCCGTTCGACTATGACATCGACGACGATCCGTACCCGGTGTGGAAGCGGATGCGCGCGGAAGCGCCGCTGTATTTCAACGACAGGTACAACTTCTACGCGCTGAGCTGCTACCAGGATGTGGCTCCGGCACTGCATGATTGGCAGACCTACCGGTCGGGACGGGGCACCACCGCCGACATCTTGTTCAGCGGCCTCGAGGTACCGCCGGGCATCCTGCTGTTCGAGGATCCGCCGCTGCACGATCTGCACCGAAAGCTGCTGTCCAGGGTGTTCACTCCGCGCCGGATGCTGGCCGTCGAAGACCTGGTGCGTGAATCATGCTCGCGCGCATTGGATCCCCTGCGCGACCTGGACGGCTTCGACTTCGTCGCCGATCTCGGCGCGATCATGCCGATGCGCACCATCGGCTACCTGTTGGGCATCCCGGAGGAGGGGCAGCAGGAGATCCGCGACCGCAACGACAAGAGCATCACCGTCGGCGCGGAGCAAGGCGACATCAGCGCCACCATCTTCCAGGATTCGATCGCGCTGTTCGCCGAGTACATCGAGTGGCGCGCCCAGCACCCGTCCGACGATTTGATGACCGAACTGCTCAACGCCGAGGTGGAGGAACAAGACGGATCCCGGCGCCGACTCGACCGCACCGAAGTCCTCGCCTACACCGCGATGATCGCCGGCGCCGGCAACGAAACCACCGCCCGGCTCATCGGATTCATGGGTCAGCTGCTGGGCGAGCATCCAGCACAACGCCACGAATTGGTCGCCGATCCCTCGTTGATCCCCGGCGCGGTGGAGGAGACCCTGCGCTACGAGCCGCCTTCCCCGGTGCAGGCACGTTACGTCGCCGCCGACGTCGAGTTGTACGGGCAGACCGTCACCGAAGGGTCGTACATGCTGCTGCTCAACGGGTCCGCCAACCGCGACGAGACGAAGTTCGTCGAACCCGACCGCTACGACATCCACCGCAAGGGTGGTCATCTCAGTTTCGGGCAGGGACTGCATTTCTGCCTCGGTTCGGCACTGGCGCGTCTGGAGGGGCGGGTCGCTTTCGAAGAGGTCCTGAAGCGATGGACGGACTGGGAAGTCGACTACGACAACGCAATTCGGGCCCGGACGTCCAGTGTGCGGGGATGGGCGCGACTGCCGGTCAGGACGACTTGACCGAACCGCCGGAACGAACTTGTTTCGTTTCTCCCGCGATTGGTTAGCCAACGGTCACACCTTCGGGAGGTATGCAATGAGCGATTACAAAGTCGTGCTGGTAGGTACCGACGGATCCGACACGTCCCTTCGCGCCGTCGATCGCGCCGCGAAGATCGCCGCCGAATCGGGTGCCAAGCTGATTGTGGCGTCGGCGTTCG
This sequence comes from Mycobacterium sp. NGS67, assembly GCF_059812185.1. Classification (NCBI taxonomy): domain Bacteria; kingdom Bacillati; phylum Actinomycetota; class Actinomycetes; order Mycobacteriales; family Mycobacteriaceae; genus Mycobacterium; species Mycobacterium sp. NGS67. The sequence continues at coordinate 151,543 of NZ_JCALCF010000004.1, read as the reverse complement.
TGGACGACGACGACCGCGGCGGCGGTCCGGATCCCGACCAGGCGCGCGACGAGAAGTACCGCACCCAGGGCAACGCGCCGGTGTACGACTTGCTTCGCAAAGCCGCTGACCGGGCGCGCGACGCCGGCGCCACCGACGTCGAGGAACGCGCCGTCGAAGGGGCGCCGGTGGATGCGCTGCTGGAACTGGCCGACGATTCGAAGGCCGACTTGATCGTGGTGGGCGACGTCGGGGCCAATTCGCTGGTCGGGCGTGTCGTCGGTTCGGTGTCCAAAGCCGTCTCCAAGCGCGCGCAGACCGAGGTGCTGGTGGTGGAGACCGAAGACTGAGGTCAATTCCCGGGGACCCATAGGGTCACTTCTTCGAAACAATGTCGCCACAGTCCTACCCGCCGGCAGAAGGCGGGGCGACGATGAATGGCAGCCAACAGGGAGGCAATGTTTCGATGCGAATGGTTGTCCTGGCCATGCTTGCCGCCGCTCTCAGCGTGCTCAATCCACTGACCGCGCCCGCCTACGCCGAACCGACATGCGGGGTCAATCTTGCTGCGCCGGAGATTCAGACGGCGGTCAAATCGCTGCCGGTGCTACCGGACAACTCGGCCTGGGATACCAACACCCACAGCTTCGACCCGAGCAGCAACTACAACCCGTGCACCACGCTGTCGACGGTGATCATCACCGTCCTGGGCGCCACCGGAAGCTCGCCTGACCTCGCCCTGCTGTTCCACAAGGGCGCGTTCGCCGGTGTCGCCACCGCGAAGGCATTCCCGTTCACGTCGTTGAACACCGCCAAGACGACCGACGACACCGTCGCCCTGGACTACAAAGACGGCCGCAACGTCTGCACCGCATGCCCCGGCCCGATCACCACCACGCGTTACCAGTGGCAGGGCAGCCGCGTCGTCGCGCTGGACGCCGAACCGACCTGGTGACGCCGCACGCTTGGACAAATGGTGCACGGCGGACAAGATGTATCCCATGCACGTTGCACAGCCACGCCGTAACCGCCGACGCCCATCTTCCGGTTCGACCCTGAGAGCCAGCATAACCCGTTGTGCTGCAATGTTATTGGCGGGCATTGCCGGCCTGGGGCTGTTGGCCGGGCCGCCACCGGCAAACGCCGCACCGCGGCCCGCGGCGCCGGCACTGGCCTCCGACCCCGCGCTGCTGGCCCGGGATCTGGTGGCCGACGAGCAGGCGCTGCGCGACCCGTCGTCGTCGGAGGCCGTTCTGCAGGCCGCCGCACTGCGCCAACAGGCCGCCTACCGCGCCATCGGGCGCCACCCGGAGTGGGAGTCGACCGTGCGCCCGATCATTCCGGCGTCGCTCACCGCGACCTACGACCTCAATGTCGACGCCCGCCACCACCTGCAGGCGCTGAACGCGGGCGAGGCGAAGCCCACGCTGCCCGCATGGCGGATAGATCCGCCGGCGTCCACCGGCGAGCTGCTGGGTTACTACCGTGCCGCCGAGGCGGCCAGCGGCGTCGGCTGGAACTACCTGGCGGCGATCAATATGGTCGAGACCGCGTTCGGTCGCATCTCCGGGGTGAGCACTGCCGGCGCCCAGGGGCCGATGCAGTTCCTGCCGTCGACGTTCGCCAGCTACGGCGAGGGCGGCGACATCCGCTCACCGCGCGACAGCATCATGGCGGCTGGTCGCATGCTCGCGGCAAACGGGTTCGCCGGCAACCGCGACGGCGCCATCTACAGCTACAACCATTCGAGCCACTATGTCGGAGCGGTCAACGACTACGCCGCGGCGATCGGCGGCGATCCGGCGGCATTCGCGGCCTATCACCGTTGGGATGTCTACTATCTGACCACCTCGGGCGACGTGTTGCTGCCCGTCGGTTACACCGCGTCCGAACGCATCCCGGTCGCGGACTATCTGGCTTCACACCCCCAGTAGCCACGCCTGCGCTGTCGTCCAGCGCACTCAGGTCATGCACACATTGGAAAACACCAGCACCGGCCACGACACGATGGAACCCAGAAATGACACCACCAGGTCGGCGCCGTGCAATCGGTGCAGATGCGTGGTGTGCGTCAACGACCAGACGAGTCCCACGATGAAATACGGGACGCCCACGATTACCGCGAGGCCGATCAGTTCGGCGATGGTCATCCGGTAATCGAGCAGGTTGCGAAGTTTGGTGAGCATCACCGCTATGTTAACTGCAATTCCGCACAATCGTTGCCCAGCACGGTCGGTTGTGAGAATCTGGCGATACCTGCTGAGCGCGGGTTTGACGCGATGAAAGCTAGGGTTGAGTTAATGACTGTTTCGCCAGAGCCATCGGTTCGCCGCCCGGCGTTGACCCTCGAGCGCACCCGTATCCAGGTCACCCGGCAAACGGCGCGCTGGACCGACGCACCAGTCGACGTGCGCCATGCGATGGACTTCTGGTCGTTCGCGGCCGGCGCGGCCAATGTGATCATGCAGCTGTCGCGGTCCGGCGTGGGTTACGGCGTGGTGGAATCGAAGGTCGATTCCGGCAACCTGCTCAAGCACCCCTGGAAACGGGCCCGCACCACGTTTCAATACCTGGCCGTCGCCGTGTTCGGAAACGAGCGGGACCGGGCCGCATTCCGCGACGCCGTCGACGGGGCGCACCGGCACGTCAGGTCCGCGCCCGACAGCCCGGTCCGCTACAACGCCTTCGACCGCAACCTGCAGCTGTGGGTGGCCGCGTGCTTGTTCGTCGGGTTGGAAGACACCTATCAACTGCTGCGCGGGCCGATGAACGACGAGCAGGCCGAACAGTTCTATCGCTCCGCGTGGCCATTGGGCACCACCCTGCAAGTACTCGAAGAGCAGTGGCCACCGACTCGGAAAGCGTTCGACGACTACTGGATTGACGCCTGCACGCAAGTCGAGATCGACGAGACGGTAGGCGCTTATCTGCACGACCTGATCGAGCTGCGGATGATCAACCCGTTGTTGCGGTTGCCGTTTCGTCATTTGCTGAAGTTTCTGACGGCCGGGTTCCTGGCGCCGGTCTTCCGTGAGGCCCTCGGGGTGTCGTGGAGTGAGGCCAAGCAGCGCCGCTTCGAAATGCTGTTCCTGCTGGTGGCTTTCGTCAACCGCTTTCTGCCGCCGTTCATCCGGCAGGGTGGCAGTCACGTGCTGCTCGCCGACGTACGCCACCGCGTTCGGCGCGGGCGCCCGTTGATCTGAGGACACCGATGACGGAACCCAACGGCGGTATCGACCGAGTCGAGCGCGGTCTGAACGGGCTGCGGCGACTCCTGGAGCGCCGGGTCAGCATCGCGGCGCTGATCGAAGTCGCGGTGTGGCTGGCGCTTCCCTATCTGTGCATCGGCCTGGTGTGGGCATTCCTGCACGAGAGCCAGGTCGAGCGAATCGAGACACGGCTGGCCACGGTGTTGCCGGTCGATGCCAACATCGTGGCCTTCGGGGTGGTGACCCTGTTCTGGCCGGCCTCGATTCAGCTGGCGAACGCCTGCCCGACGCGCTGACGGCACCGCGGGCAGCCATACTTGCGACGGTCTCGATCGCAAGGAGTGCGGTATCAGGTGAAAGTGCATCTGCAAGTCGAAGGCGCACCGGACAAGGTGCGGGACAGCGTGCGGCAAATCGCCGAACTGGGAGCCGACGGCCTGTTCACCTTCGAGGGACCCCACGACGTGTTCTTCCCGCTGGTCGTCGCCGCGGGCGAGAGCGACCTGGAACTGATGACCAACGTGGCGATCGGCGGGCCGCGCAGCCCGATGCATCTCGCGCACTCCGCCTACGATCTGCAGGTCTACAGCCGCGGCCGCTTTCGGCTCGGACTGGGCTCGCAGATCAGGGTGCACATCGAGAAGCGCTACGGTGCGCAATGGGGCAGACCGGCAAGTCGGATGGCCGAGCAGGTGGCCGCGCTCAAAGCGATCTTCGCGGCCTGGGAAGGTCAGGCGCCGTTGAAGTTTCGGGGCGAGTTCTACACCCACACGTTGATGCCGCCCAACTTCAACCCCGGCCCCAACCCGTACGGCCCCCCGCCGGTGCTGATGGGCGCCCTCGGACCGGTGATGACCCGCAAGGCCGCCGAAGTGGCCGACGGACTGCTGGTGATGCCGTTCAACAGTGCGCGCCACCTGGCGCAGCGGACCGAGCCCGCACTCGCCGACGGTCTCAGCGCATCCGGGCGCTCGCGAGCCGACCTGCAGGTGATCGCGCAGGCCATGGTCGCCGTCGGCAGCAACGAAGCGCAACTGGCCGCCGCAATCCAAGGGGTGTCGACGCTGATCGCGTTCTACGGGTCGACGCCCAACTACCGCCCGGTGCTCGAGGTCGAGGGCTGGGAAGATCTGCAACCACGCCTGAACGCCTTGTCCAAGACGGGTGACTACCCCGCCATGCGGGCGCTGATCACCGAGGAGATGGTGCGTACCATCGGCATCGTCGGCAGCCCGGCACAGTGCGTTGCCGAGATCGAGAATCGTTTTGGCGCAATGGCTTCCGACGTCTGCTGTTATTTTCCGGGTTATGCGCCCACCGAGGACGACCTCGCCGAGCTGGTGCGTGGGCTGCACGGTGCCGAGCGTCGCCGCGAACAACCGTAGTTCGTGACCGGCGGCAGGTCGCACACTGCCCGCGAGCGCAGTCAGGACCTGCATCGCGGTCCCGACGTTGACCGACGCGACGCAACTACTGCAGCGCAACCCCGAGTTCGTCGGCGAAAACGCGGATCATGTGCTGTACGCCAATCTCGTTGCGGCCGATGATCATATGGTCGTGCTGCGCATGGCGCACGCCTTCACCACACTGGGGCAGCATCGCGAAGTCCTCGTCACGGACTGCGGCGTGGACGGCCTCGTAGATCGCGTCGTAGTTGGTCCGCATCTCGTCGTTGGTCGCCGGGACGCGTCCCATCCAGCTGTGCCGCACCGTGCACCGGGTGGGGTCGCCGGCCGGCAGGATGTCGATGATCTCGACGCCGACCGGGCTGTTGGCCAGGATCAGATTCGGATACACCCAGAAGATCACGCCCATGTTCGACAGCGGGTCTCGGGCGGCGGCAGCGTCGTTGTGCACGTTGGTGATCCAGGTAAACGGGAAACCGATCCGGTGGTGCCTGCCGAACTCGTCGTAGACCGAGGTGTTGGCCAGGGTGTTCTGCCCGATCAGGCTCTCGCCGTGCACGAACGGGAAGTGATATCCCTCGGCGAAGGCCTCCAACGCACCTTTCCAGGACACCTCGGAGACGAATTCACGCTCGGTGTGGTACCCGAACGAAGAGTAGTTCATCGACTCCAGTTCGCCGCCCAGCGATCCCAGATGGGCTGCGACATCAATGCTTTCGCCGGCTGTGAGTACCGCCCAAACGAAACCGTGGCGCTCCTCGGAGGGCAACTCGACCAGACCGTAGTCGGCGAAGTTCATCGAATCGAATCCGGTCCTGCCCGGCACCATGAACAGCTCGCCGGTGTTCTTGTAGGTCCACGCGTGATACGGACACACGAACCGTGAGGCGTTTCCGGAACCGCAGGCCGGTTTGGCCCCGCGATGGCGGCAGTAGTTGAGGAAGACGTGACTCGTCCCGGTGCGGTCACGGGTCACCAGCAGCGAATCGCCCAGCACCGAGCGAACCACGAAGTCGTTGCGCTGCGGGAGTTGCGCCGAGGGCACGATCGCCAGGGGTACCCGGCGCAGGATCTGTGACTCCTCGAGTTCGGTGAGCTTCGCGTCACGGTAATAGTGCAGCGGCACGCGGAGTTCACGCTCGGCCATGTCGGTCGTCTTGTCGAGCGCGTGTCGCAGGGCACGCAGGGTCAGGGCTTCGTCGTGGCTGCCGACCGGCACGTTCAAGGTGGCTGTCATCGGGATCTCCTGGAAGGGGCTGTGCACTTGACCATACAGCGAAATATGTTTGTATTGTCAAGCTCGAACTGTGGAATCATCGACGGATGCGCAGGCACGGCTGGTCGGGTGACATGCCGGTCGACGACGAGGATGCGGTGCGCCGCATCGTCGCAGCGGCCAGGACCGCGATCGAGCAGTCGGGTGGAGTGAACGTCTCGGCGGTCTCCCAGGCGCTCGGCGTCACCCGCCAGACGGTGTACCGGTACTTCCCGACCCAGGAGGCGCTGCTGACAGCCACCGCGATGTCGGCGGTCGAAAGTTTCCTCGATCGGCTTGCCGAGGACCTGCGCGACGTCAACGACCCGACGGACGCAGTGGTGGAGGGCATCGCCTACACCTTCGAACAACTGCCGCATGACCGGTATCTCAGCTTGGTCATGCAGCCCGGCAAGGCCAGCGCGTTCGCGACGGGCGTGACTTCCGACGTCGCGATCGGGTTCGGTCGATCGATTCTGCAGCGATTCGACATCGACTGGGCGACAGCCGGATTCGCCGATTGCAAGCTCGACGAACTGGTCGAGTTCATGTTGCGGATCCTGCAGTCGCTGATCCTCGACCCCGGCCGGCCGAGGCGGACCGGGGCCGCGCTACGACGCTATCTGCGCGAGTGGGTGGCGCCCGCGGTGCGGGCCCACGCTAGATCTTGAAGCGTCCGGCGAACGCGCGCAGCGGCAGGTCGGCGCTGGTGATCAGGCCCGGGGGAGCGGCCACGACCGACTTGATCGAGTTCAGCGCGGGCAGGCCGGTAACCGTCATGCCGATGGAGGCGAAATTGTCCGGGTTGGACAGATCTACGCCCGGCTTCGGGAAGATCATGTGCTTGTTGTAGATGCACGGGTCGCCCTTGATCTGAGTGATGTAGCAGCCCTTGATATCCCAGCTTGGGTCGGTGTGCGGCGTCATCTGCCACTCCAGGTGCGTTTCCACCCGGGGCACGCCGTCCACCATCCCCTGGTACTTGATGTAGTTGCCGCCCAGCGAACCCTTGGGCAGGGTGTACCACCCGAGGTCGACGTCCTTGGTGCAGGCGCCCAGTTCGTAATCGAACTTCACCTCGTCGAGCGTGATGTCGAAGCAGTCGGCCATCATCAGCACACTGTCGGCGAACACGCGGGTGTACTTCTCCAGCTTGGACGGGATCGACGGATCATCCACGGGCAGGCCGTATCCCACCTCGATCCAGGTGTCCTTGGAGTGATGGCAGGACACGTCGACGGACTCGATGGTGGTGACGTTCTCGATCTCGGCGACGTCGGCCGAGCACACCACGCCCAAGATCTGGTTGACGCCAGGGTTCATGCCCGTCCCGTAGAACGTCGACCCGCCCTTCTCGCACGCTTCGGCCAGCAGTTGGGTGACCGGCTTGCCGGAGTGGTGCGGGTGGTTACGGTCGCGGTGCCAACCGGTGATCCAGTCGGCGGTGGTGACGATGTCGATCCCGGCCTCGAGGACTTTGACGTAGAGGTCCTCGTCCGGGAATACCCCATGGAAGGTGAGCACATCGGGTCTGGCGGCGATGATCTCGTCGACGCTGCCGGTCGCTTTGACGCCATTGGCGGGCAAGCCGACCAGTTCCCCGACGTCCTTGCCGACCTTCTCCTGCGAATAGCAGTGCACGCCAATGAGTTCGAGGTCAGGCTGGGTGGCGATGCGCTTGATCATCTCCGATCCGACGTTGCCGGTCGCGACCTGGAACACCTTGACAGTCATAGCCTTACCTCTCCGGAGCTCGGTTTCGACGCGGCCAGCTCGGCGGCACTGCCGCCCTTGCCGTCGGGATAGAACTTCTTGGCCCACTTGCGGATTGCGGTGAACCCTTCGTATTCCGCCGTTGCCAGCGCGGGCGGATCGGAATAGCGCTGGTGTGACCAGATGTGCACGTCTTGGGTGAATTGGCGAATCACTTCTTCACCGAACCCGAGGGCCTTGCGCTCGGCGCGCTCGGCGTCGAGTCCCGTTCGCCCCGGAACGCGGCCGATGTAGACCATGAACCGCACGTCGGAGGTCCGTTCATCGACGGGAGTGACGGCGGAGATGGTGCGGTTGTCGACCATTCCCCAACTCTTAGTCACCGCGATGCCCAGCCCGCCGTTGATCGCCTCCACTCCGCTCTTCACGTCCTCGATGCGCTGCTGGTCGTCACCTTCGAACGTGATGGTGAAGTCGACGTAGGACACCGGGTCGTCGAAGTCGTGGCGGGTGAAGATCGGCACGATCGGGGTGCTGTGCACGTATTTGAAGTGGGCGAAGTCGACCCCGTTCTCCAGTACGTACTGCGGATGTAACTCGAGATTCTGGCGGAACAGTCGTTGCTGCGGGTAATAGTCGTCGGGACTGCTGTCATCCTCGAAGCTGGCGAAGACGTCGGGTGCGTCGAAAAACGGTGCGCGACCTTCGATGTCGTGCCAGATGTACACCGACTCGTTGCGCTCGATCACCGGATAGGTGCGCACCCGCCGGCCCCGGTTGGGTCGGTCCTGGTAGGGGATGCAGACGTTGCGTCCCTCCTGGCTCCACTGCCAGCCGTGGAACGGGCACTGCAACACCTCGCCCACCACTGTGCCGCCGTAACCGAGGTGCGCCCCGAGATGCTCGCAATAGGCGTTCATCACGGTCAGCTGACCCGATTCGGCGCGCCAGGCGACCATCTCCTGGTCGAAGTACTTCATCGAGTAGACATCCCCGACGCCGATCTCGTCGGTCCACGCAACCTGGAACCATCCGGTCGGCTTCATCGACAACGGCGGCTTCGCCATGCGCGGGGTCCTCTCGATCCGGTCCTGAAGTACTCTATGGAAGATTCATAAAGGAGTCAACGAAACCTGTATTCCGGCGTTAAGATGCGCAAATGGCGGTGGCGGACAGTGTGGGTCGCAGATCCAACAGGCGCGGTCTGGCCACCCGCGAGGCCATGCTGCAGGCGGCGCTGACCGCCCTGGCGTCGGGCGATCCGGGAGCTGTCTCGGCCAACCGCATCGCCAAGCAGATCGGAGTGACCTGGGGCACCGTGCAGTACCAGTTCGGCGACGCCGACGGGTTCTGGGCGGCGGTGCTGCATCACACCGCGCAGCGCCGCGCCAGCCTGTTCGCCAATCCCGACACCGGGGCTTCGCTGCAGGCGCGGGTGTCGGAGATCATCGACACCCTCTACGACGGGCTGACCGCGCCCGACTCCCGGGCCATCGAAAACCTGCGTGCGGCGTTGCCGCGGGAACCCAGTGAGCTGGATCGGCTGTATCCGCGCACCGCAGCCGAACTGCGTTCCTGGGGCCGAAGTTGGCACGCCACCTGTCAGAAGGCGTTCGCCGATTTGCGGGTCGATCCGCAACGGGTGCGCGAGATCGCCACGCTGATCCCGGGAGCGATGCGCGGCCTGGCCTCGGAACGTCAGCTCGGCAGCTACGCCGATCTCGACGAGGCACGCCGCGGACTCACCAACGCCATCGTCGCCTACCTCGGCGAATCCGCCCGGTCGTGAACTGGGTCTTAGGCGTTGCGCGTGAAGCGTTGGCGTTGCGCGTGAATGCTGGGCGTTGCGCGTGAAGCGTGGGCGTTGCGCGTGAAGCGTGGGCGTTGCGCGTGAAGCGTGGGCGGGAAAATGGACCAGATCGCACCCTGAGTTCACTCTGAAAGCCCTGACTTCACGCTGAAAGCCCTGACTTCACTCTGAAATCCCTGACTTCACAGTCGAAAGCCTCGGATACCTGTTCATGCCGCAGGGTCGGGTTTTGCAGGACGGCCGTGGCAAAAGGTGTGTGCGTCAACTGCCTCAACTCGCTCGAGCACGCCGAGCGTCACGCCAGCGTGGCGGCGAACGCCGAGCGTCACGCTAGCGTGACCACCACACGGACGAGCCAGCACCTCGCGAGTGTGCGCGCAGCCGCACACTCGACGCCCACTGCGCGGCCAGCCGCACACTCGACGCCAGCCCAGCGCGCCGAGCATCACGCCAGCGTGGCCCAGCGCGCCGAGCGTCACGCCAGCGTGGCCCAGCGCGCCGAGCGTCACGCCAGCGTGGCCCAGCACGCCGAGCGTCACGCCAGCGTGACCGCCACACCGCCACCCGCAATGTGATCAATCCGGCCCACTGGACAGGTTCATCCCGATAACCGGTGGGTACCAAAACTGGATGGACGTCGTGGGAACTGTGTTGAACGCTGGCCGGCAACTCGTGTCGACCTATCGCCGCACCGGGGCTGACGTGCCCTTCGGGGATCCGCTGCCCTCGCACGGCACCGAGATGGAGGGTTGGTTCTGGCGGATCTCCGACCCGGCGGAGGGCCGGGTGGTGGTCGCGCTGTGTAGCGAAAACCGGCATCCCGAGGGTGAATGGTCCACCGCTGCGATAGCGCTGCACCCCGGCGGTGTGGTGCGCTCCGCCGCGATCGACGGAGTCCGCGCCGACCGCACCGAGTTCTCGGTGAAGGCGGAGGACGGCGGCGACCTGGTCGACGCGAGCCGCGATCGGCTCCGGATGGTGATCGGCGACAGCCAGGTCGACATGAAATTCGACGACGAATTCCGTTGGCCCAAACCTTTCGGCGGCGGCGGAGTGTTCTCGTCCGTACCCTTCCTCAACCAGTACTGGCACCCCTACCGGCTGGGCGGCAAGGCGTCGGGCACGGTGACCAGCGGCGACGAGCAATGGACGTTCACCGACGCCAATCTGTACTGCGAGCGCAATTGGGGAGCGGGCTTCCCGCTGCGTTGGTGGTGGGGTCAGGCGCACGACTTCGGCGACGCCGACGTGTGCGTGGCGTTCTCCGGAGGCCTGCTGGAGTTGGGCCCGTTCAAGCGCGACGTCACCGGAGTCGTTGTGCGACTTGGGGATCGAGTGCTACGCATCACGCCACCGGCATTGGTGTCCTACTCCGGCACCGACCTGCGGTGGCAGATCGAGGCGCGGACCGCCCGCTATCACGTCGAACTCGACGGTCGGGGCGTCGGAGATGGCCCGCACGTGCTGCCGGTGCCGTTGCCGGCCGAGCGCCGAAATATCGACACCGACTACGAATACCTGGCCGGCACGCTGCGCTGCACGGTCCGGGAATGGGGTCGGACCATCTTCGAAGGCACTTCGGAGTTGGCGGGTCTGGAGATCGGCAGTCGACCGGCCTGAGAAGTCCATTCGTGCTTGCTGAGACGGTAACCTCAATCGGGATGGCGGAGACGCGATGAGCGCGGGTCTGTTCGGCCTGCTGGACGATGTCGCGGCTTTGGCGCGCCTGGCCGCCGCCTCGGTCGACGACATCAGTGCCGCCGCTGGCCGTGCGACCGCCAAAGCTGCCGGAGTCGTCATCGACGACACCGCGGTGACACCGCAATATGTGCACGGCATCGCCGCCGAACGCGAACTGCCGATCATCAAGCGCATCGCCCTCGGTTCGCTGCGCAACAAGCTGTTGTTCATCCTGCCCGGCGCGTTGCTATTGAGTCAGTTCGTGCCGTGGCTGGTGTTCCCGATCCTGATGCTGGGCGCTACCTACCTGTGTTACGAAGGCGCCGAAAAGGTTTGGGGTGCGCTCCAGGGTCACCAGGGGCAGTCCCAAGCGCCGCAGAGCGAAGACGAGATGGTGTCCTCGGCGATCCGGACCGACTTCATCCTGTCCGCCGAAATCATGGTGATCGCGCTGAACGAGGTGGCCAAACAGGGGTTCGTACCACGCCTGGTCATCCTGATCGTCGTCGCGCTGGTGATCACGGCCGCGGTGTACGGCGTCGTCGCCGTGATCGTCAAGATGGACGACATCGGTCTGCGCCTCACCCAAACCCGGTCGCGGGTCGGACGCCGGATCGGCCTGGGTCTGGTTGCCGGTATGCCGAGGTTGCTCTCCGTGCTCTCCACGGTGGGTACCGTCGCGATGCTGTGGGTAGGCGGCCACATTCTCCTGCTGGGTAGCCACAATCTCGGCTGGGAGGCGCCGTACGGTTTCGTGCACCATCTCGAGGACAAGGTCCATCACCTCGTCGAGTCCGTCGGCGGCGTGCTCGCCTGGCTGACCAACACCGCAGCGTCGGCGGTACTCGGGATTGCCGTCGGTGCGGTGGTGGTGGTCGTGGTGCACCTTTTCAAATTCGCCCGGCGGCGCCGGCCGTCGTAACCAGAGGAGCACGCCGTGCTGCTGGACGGGATCAACCACATCGCGCTGATCTCCCGCGATATCGGCCGACTGCGCGAGTTCTACACCGAGGTATTCGAAGCCGAGGTCGGACCCACCAAGCCGCACGGCGAAAAGGGCGACGAGACGATGACCATGATCCGCATCGGTCCGCACACCGAACTCAATGTGGTGACGATCGAAGGCAATTCGGAGGCTGACCGTCAGACACCGATGTGGGGTCGTGGTCGGCTCGACCACTTCGGCTTGCAGGCGGCGTCGGCGGAAGCCTTCGAAGCGATCCGCCGGCGGCTGATGGAGCGCGGTGCCAGCGACGGCAACGTCAACGACTTCGGTTCCGTGCGCAGCCTGTTCTTCCGCGACCCCGACGGACTGGAAGGCGAGGTCCTGATCACCAAGTAGGGGTCAGCGGCGGGTACTGTCCCAAATGCGTTGTGTCGCAACATCTACCGACGGGTGATGAGTCTGCTGAAAGTTGCGTCCGCCGCGACGGTATGTCTCGATCACCGCGGCGGGCACCTGCGGTTCCGTCAGTGGGCGGCTCGACCACTCACAGGGTCGCACATGCACCAGGTCGACCGCGGCGGCTGCGTCGTCGGAGTCGACGAAGTAGGGGCCGCAGAGCCGTCCCAGCCAGAACAACCCGTCGGTGTCGCGGGTCCATACGAATGAGCCGTCGGGCACCTCGGCGAACCTCGCGACCCGCCGGGCCAGCCGTTCCTCCTCACCTGCACCGCGCACCAGCCGGCCGAACCCGCAGACACCGAGCCGACGGGCGCGTTCGATGGTTGCGCTCACGTCGATGTCGTCGCAGCGAGATCGCATCGGCGCGCGGTACACGGCGGTCATGGCCACCATCTTGCGCGATGCTCGGAGCAGGCTGAGATCCTGCTTGCAGAGAACACCGATCGAAGGAGGCCCTCGATGGCGCGGATACCCGCTGCACTCGGTCTGACGGCCGAGGAACTGGACGAGCTGATGACGACTTCATGGAACATGCGGATCGCCACGGTGGGGCCTGGGCAACGGATCAACGTCACGCCGCTGTGGTTCGCCTGGGCCGCCGGTCGGGTGTACTTCTTCGGCCGCGGCCAAAAGATCGCCAATCTGCGGCGCAGCCCGATCTGCACCGTTCTGGTCGATCGCAACGAGCGCTTCCCCGAGCTCGTCGGCGCGATGTTCCAGGGCACGGCAACAGTATTGGAAGATGCCGAAGCCGAAGACGCCGACCCCCATCTGGAAGAGGTTCGCTGGCAGATGGGTTCGAAATACGCTGGCGGACACGGCGAGCCGCAGAACGAAGAGCGAATCCGGTATCCGCAGACCGCTGTCGGGCGTTCGGCACGATGGGTCGTCTTCGAGCCCGACCGGTTGATCAGTTGGGACAATCACAAGTTGCCGGAACGCAAATAGACTCAGGTACCGCAGAAGGTCCGGTACACCCCGAAATCGACCGGGGCCGGCGAAGCGTAGCGATCCAGCCCCGGCCGCGGCGTGTAAGGGGCGCTGACCGCGTCGAGGAGCCCGTTCAGCGGATCGAGGTCACCCGATGTCGCCGCGGTCAGCGCCTCCTCGACGAGGTGGTTACGCGGGATGTAGATCGGGTTGACCCGGTTCATCAACTCGAAATCCGGTCCCAGCGCTCGCCATCGCGACGCCCACGCGTCGAACTGGGCGGGGTCGACGAACAGGTCGCGTGCCGGCATGTGGTCGTCGCCTGCTGCGCTCAGGTGACGGAAGAACGACGTGAAGTCGACGTGGCTTTCCTGCAACAGGGGCAGCAACTCGTCGATCAGTGGCCGGGCGGCTTCGACGCCGGCGGCTAAGCCCAGCTTGGCGCTCATACCCGACAGCCACGCGCTGTGGTGTTGATGGAAGCCGTCAAATGCCTCCTCCACCAACGGGACTGCCTCGTTGACATCGTCGGCGATCAACGGCAGCAGGGCCTCGGCGAAACGGGCGAGATTCCAGGCGGCGATCGTCGGCTGGTTCCCGTAGGCATAACGTCCCCAGGCATCGATCGAACTGAATACGGTGTCGGGGTCGTAGGCCTCCATGAAGGCGCACGGTCCGTAGTCGATCGTCTCGCCCGAGATCGTCACGTTGTCGGTGTTCATCACCCCGTGGATGAACCCGACCAGCATCCACCGCGCCACCAGCGATGCCTGCACTGCGACCACTGCCTCGAACAACGCCAGGTACGGGTTCTCGGCCTGCGCCGCCGCCGGATGGTGACGGGAGATGGCATAGTCGGCCAGCCGCCGTAACAAGCCGAGATCCCCACTGGCAGAGGCATATTGGAAGCTACCGACCCGCAGGTGGCTGCTCGCGACACGGACGAGCAGCGCCCCCGGCAGCATCGTCTCGCGCGCGACCGGCTGCCCGGTGGCCAGCACTGCCAGGGATCGGGTGGTCGGGATGCCCAGGGCGTGCATGGCTTCGCTGATGATGTATTCGCGCAACATCGGGCCCACCGCGGCCAGGCCGTCACCGCCGCGGGCGAACGGCGTGCGGCCCGACCCCTTCAGGTGGATGTCGCGCAGTCGCCCGTTGTTGTCGACGAGTTCGCCGAGCAGCAGCGCGCGCCCGTCGCCGAGGCGGGGCACGTAGCCGCCGAACTGGTGCCCGGCATAGGCCTGAGCGACCGGGGTGGCGCCCTTGGGAACCGAGTTTCCGGCCAGAAAGCGCATCCCCGCTGCGCTGCGCAACCACGTTGCGTCCAGCCCCAACTCGGCGGCTAACGGCTCGTTGAGCACCAACAATCGGGCTTCGGGCGGCACCTGGGCATGCCAGGGGACCGCCAGTTCAGGAAGCTCCCGAAAAAAGCCGTCCTGAAGGGCGATGGTCGTATCCGGTGCAACAGCCACTTGGTTCAGTCTACGGGCCGCCGTCAACCGTCTTCGTTGCCGGCGAGACCTTCTGGCGGCGGAGTGGAGTAGGCCGGATACGCCGGCGGCGATACGGCGCTGTCATCTTTTTCTTCCTCGGAAGCCGGCTGTCCGGTGGCGTCCTGCGGTTCGGGAGTGCTCATCGAGGCTCCTAACTGATCGCTTGACGAATCAAGTCGCGGGCGCGGTCGAGCATCGAAGCAAACGGCCCGACAACGAAATTCAGCTTCGCCGACTCGACGCCGGCATGCGGCCGGGTGGGCGCGATGGCTTCTGCGACCTTGACGGCGGTGCCCAACCGCTTGAGTTCTTCGGTGTCGAGGTTGCGCTGCAATTTCGCGAATTCCTCGATCTCTTCGTGCTCGGCATGGGCAAGGACGGCGTCGCGCAGCTTGGTCAACTCGTCGATGAACTCCTGCGAGGTGATGTCCAAACTCTCGATTCTCGACAGCTGTTCTTTGGCGTCATGCTCTTCCTGCAGCAGCTTGTCCACGATGTCGTCCCCGGCGTCGAACTCGCGCCGTACCCGCGGGTGCACCAACATCTCCTCTGCCGTCTCGTGAACGGCGAGCAGTTGACGCAACTCGACGAACGGCTTCTCGCGCGCTTCCGGATCCGAAGCGAGCAGAACCTGGTCGAACATGTCCTCGATCAGGTCGTGCTGGGCTTTGAGGAACGCCACGACTTCCTCGGGTGTTTCAACAATCATCTCGGCCACGCCGATGCACCTCCACAGGTGAATCCATAGGTGAAGTTCTGGGAACGCGGGCGGGGGGCTGTGCGCCGCTACGGGCCGCATACCCGGGCCAGTGGAGGCTAAAACGCCTGCCGGCCGGCCACCAGGCGTTCCACCTCGCGCAAGTCGTACGGTGCCCGCAGGCCGAGAATCAGATGATCGGCCCCCGCCTCGACGAGCGAGCCCATCACGGCCGGATCGGCCCGTTCGATCCACACGGTGCGTTCTATCTCGCCGGGATCACGTCCCACCTCGTCGCACCACCGGTCGATGACGCGGTTTTTCCTGCGGATCGTCTCGGCGTCTCCGTAGCCGTTCCACATGTCGGCGTGCTGGGCCACCAGGCGCAGCGTGCGCCGTTCGCCGTTGCCCCCGATCAAGATGGGCAACCGGCCGATCGGCCCGGGCCGGAGCAACCCGATACGGCGGCGAATGCGGGGCAACGCCTCGGCGAGGACATCGAGTCGTTGTGCGGGGTCCCGGACGGGGTAGCCGTATTCGACCTCGTCCCTTTCCATCCAGCCCGATCCGATGCCCAGCACCGCGCGTCCGCCGGACAGGTGGTCGAGCGTGCGGGCCATGTCGGCCAGCAGGTCCGGGTTGCGGTAACCGCATCCGGTCACCAGCATGCCGAGCTGCGAAATTCTGGACGTCGTCACCGCCATCGCCGCCAGGATCTGCCAGCCTTCGAAGTGGGGTTCGTCGGCGGCGCCGTAGAGCGGCGCGAAGAAGTGGTCCCAGGTCCACAGGCTGTCGACGCCCAGGTCGTCGACGCCTTCCCAGCCTGCACGTAATGCGGCCATGGTCGTGTTCTGCGGGTGTATCTGGACGCCGATCTTCACCATCAGTGCTTCAGTATGGTGCCTTGGCAGCGCGACCGACCGGCCCCGGCACTGTTTCAGCTGATCTTCACTGCGGCATCGATTGCAGTCCGGTGGCGGCGTTCGTGCTCACGGCAGGTTGGTCGACAGGAAGGTCAACGGCGGGCCGAGCACGGACAAGTCGATTTCTTCGAGATAGTTGCCGTCGCCTTCGAATCCCTGTCTGAATCGGGTGATCGAGCCATAGCCTTTGGCGATGTCCTCTGCGCCGGACGCGTTCGGTACTTGCAGCACGACCGTGAAGATGCCATCACCGTGCGCAGCCAGGAATTCGGTTACGGAAGTGGCGACTTCGGCCGCCGATCCCGGATTCGGGCTGATGAGTTCGATGCCGCGCTCCCAGTCCAGGAGAACGCGGATCCCGAGTTCGTCCAGGCTGATCTCGTTGAAGGTGAATCCCAATTCGGTGAACAGTTGCCCCATGGTGTCGTGCCGTTCGCGTGCCACCGCGAAGACGACATGATGCAACCGCGAACTCATCGGGGCATTCCGAACTCGATTGGCAACGTTGTCGGTCCGCTCATGCCGAGCATCGGCTTCCACGGCGCCGGCCCGACACGGCGAGCATCGGGCATCCGGCGCGCCAGGATCTTGAGTCCCTCGGCCAGTTCCATCCTGGCCAGATTCGCACCGAGGCAGTAGTGCACGCCGCCACCGAAGGTCAGCACCGCCGGTGCCGACTCGCGGCTGATGTCAAATCGGTCGGGATCCGGATAGATCTGCGGATCACGATTGGCCGCAAAGGAATTGACGAAAATGAATGCTGCGGCGGGGAAGGTGTAACCGCCGAACTCAACGTCGTCATGGACGGTGCGGACGGTGTTGCAGACGGCCGGCGAATGACGAATGCTTTCCTCGACCGCCGACATGGCCAGCTCGGGATGCTCGCGCAGCATCGCCCACTGCTGCGGGTGATCCAACAGCACCTGCAGGGAGGCGGCGAACTGGTTGCGCGTGGTATCGGTCCCGGCAAGAAGCAACCCGGCCACCGTCATCCGCAATTCGTCGGCACTGAGGCGATCACCGTCATCCTCGGCGCGGATGAGGTCGGAAAGCAGGTCCTCGGTCAGATGATTCCGTCGTTCGGCGACCATGTCGTCGACATAGGCATCCAGTTCGGCCCAGCCGCGCAGCACGGCAGGCATCTCGTCGATCAGGTTGACCGAGAAGTTCACCATCTTGAAGATTGCTTCGGCCCAGCGTTCGAACTGTGCCCAATCTGCGCGTGGCGCACCGAGTAACGCGCAGATGATCGGGATCGGGTAGTGCCGGGCGATATCGGTGACGATGTCGCAGCGTCCTGCGTCAGCGACGCCGTCGATCAGATCGTTGAGCACTTCGTCGATCGTGTCGTGCAGACGCGTGATTGCCCGCGGCGTAAAGGCTCTCGAGACGAGGCTGCGCAGCCGATGGTGTTCGGCGCCCTCCGCGCAGATGATGCTCCCGACGACCCTGTCCCACAACGGGCCTGAGGTCACGCCCTGGGCGGCCAGATGAAGACCAGGCGGAATCACGAACCGGGTGTCGCGCAGGATGCCCCGGGCAAGTTCGTACGAGATCACTTCGGGACCGAAGGGTCCGATGGCGATCGGCGCCAGTCGCTGCGCCGCCCGGATCCGTTCGCAGACCTCGTGCGGTGGTTCGTTGACGTCGTACTCGAGCGTCGGCAGCCCGGCATCGAAAACGCTTGGGGCACGGGACGTGACGGTCATTTGTGCACCAGCCCGCGCGGCCGGATCACGCCGAGATCGAAGTGGGTCAGCCAGCCCGGCGCGGCGTCACAGACGTCGGGAATGGCATTGACAGCACCCATCGCGGTCCAGTTGTAGCCGGGATGCGTCATCGTCCCGCCGGGCGGGTCGACACCTTCCAGCGTCAGCGCGCTCGGCGGGTCTCCGTCGATCACGATGCGGTACCGCGTCTTTCCCCAATCCCAGGCGGGTTCGATATCGGATGGGCCGCCGGTCAGGTAGATGGCGTGGAAAACGATTAACGGCCGCCCCTCGACGTGGGCGGTCCAGGTGTGGTGTTGCGCGGCGACGGTGCCGCGGGGGATCACGCCCAGCTCGTGCGGTATGTCCGTGGTTGCGGTGGCGACGCTCAAATCCGAGGTGATGTCGTCGATCTCGACGCCGAGTCCGTCGGCGATCATGTACATCGACTGGCCGAAGAAGGGCACGGCCATGCCCAGCACCGTTGGCGTCGAGAGGAATTCGTCTTTCGGCTTGCCGAAGCCCATCCAGTCGATATGGTCCAGCGGCGCGTCGGTGAGCACATTCACCACTTCGTAGACCTCGATCTTGTCGATCCGGCTGGTGACCCGTGCCAGGGTGAGCGGCAACAGATCTCCGGCGTAGCCGGGGTGGATGCCGCCGCCGTGGAAGCTCGTCCCGCCGTCGCGGCAAGCGGCTTCGATGCGCGCCGCCTCGTCCTGGAAATACTTCGACGGATGGAAGAATCCGCTGGTGGTGACGACGTTCTTGCCGGACCGCAGCAGTCGGCAGACGGTGTCGACGTCCATGATGATCGGCGTGTAGAACACGCAGTCAGCGTCGGTGGCGATGACGGACTCGACGTCGTCGGTGGTGGTGACACCGGTCGCCGGGATGCCGACGATGTCGCCCGCGTCCTTGCCGACCTTCTCGGGAGTGTGCACCAGGACGGCGACGAGGTCGAACACCGGGTTGTCGGCGAAATGCCGAAGCGCGACCTGCCCCACATCCCCGGTCATCCATTGAATGACGCGATATTTTCTATCCGGCATCGAACTCACGTCCTCTCAGTTGCGTGCCAGCACTCCACGTGGCAGCAGCAGCGGCAGATCGGTGTAGGTGGCGATGCCGGGCGGCGCGGCGACGACGGCGGGTATCGCCGTGATGGGCGGCATGGCGGTGATGGTCAGGCCGAGCATGATGTAGTCGTCGAGAGACTCGGCGTGGAAGTCCGGCGGTGGTTCGAAACTCAACGTGCTCTTGATGGTCGGGCGGCCTTCGACGGTCACGGTATAGCCGAAGGTGGTCGACCACGCCGGATCCAGGGTTTGGCCCTTGGTCCACACCGCGCGCATCTCGGCGATCTCGCGCCCCGCGGCAATTCCCTTCCACCGCAGGTCGATACCCGCCACGCACCCCTTCTTGATCGTCCAGTCGCCGGGCAGCAGCAGATCCTCGGTGGTCTGGGCATAGTCGACTTCGCAACGGTATTCGTCGATTTCGGCGCCGAGGGCGTCGGCGACCAACTGCACCGCCTCGCGGAAGATGCCGGACCCCTTCTCGGTGACGGCGGGAAGATCCGGCTGGTCTATCGGACAGCCGAAGCCCATCGGTATCTCGGTGGCCGGGGAGTTGTAGATGGTGGTGTCGAAGGATTCGACGACGCAGATCCGGTCCACCCGGTCGGCGATACCGGCCGTGACGACCGCGAGCAACTGGATGAATCCCGGATTGATGCCGCTGCCGAATATCGTGGATTCGCCTGTCGCACAGGCTTCGACGATGCGGTCCCGGTCCGGGCCCAATTGATGGCCGGTGATGAACTCGGATGTGGTGACGACGTTGATCCCCGCCCGCAGAATGCGTGTCACCTCGTCGACATCGGCGAACATCGGGTTGTAAACCACGCAGTCGGGCTGCAGCGCCAGCAGCGCGTCGACGTCGTCGGTGGCCCGCACCCCCAGTGTTTCGATGCCGCACAGTTCGCCGACGTCGCGGCCCACCTTGTCCGGAGACCAGGCGTAGCAACCCACCAGTTCCAGCAGTGAATTGGCTGCGATCGCGTGGACGGACTTCCGGCCGACGTTGCCGGTGGTCCACTGGACGACGCGCAGCTTGCCTGTCACGGTTTCGCGCCGGCCTGCTGCTGCTGGGCGGCCTGACGGGCCAGTCTTTCGTCGTGGATGCGCACCAACTCGCGGAAGCCCAGCCGATGGTATTTCGGTGTCGGCTGGATACCCCAGACGTCGCGGGCGGTGTCCTTGCCTTCGGCGCCCTCGGGCGGCCCCAGCGGCGGGTAGGGGTACTTGCACTCCAGCGCGTCGTCGGAGTAGCGGACCTTGAGCAACTCACTGCAGATCTCGGTGAGACTCAACGTCGGATAGCCGTAGTAGACGGCCATGAATGGCAGCGTGAACGCGCCCTCGACTACCAGGGCGATCAGGCACACCAGAACGGCGCGCTTGATCCATTTGTGCATCCGCGCGTAGTAGGGCGTGGTGCCCGGCGGCAGGTCTTCGACCGCGTCTTTGTCTTCTGTGGCAGGTGTTTTCGTGGTCATGAGTGTGCTCCTCGGGCGCTCAGTCGGAGAAGATTTCGCGGTTGACGGTGTGCAGGTACGGGATCGCGAGGAACGGGGTGATGTAGAAGATGTCGTACAGCCACCAGCCGATCACTGGGAACACCACGCCGGCGTAGCGGACGTCGGCGTACATGGTCATGTTGAACACGTAGGCGCACCAGATGACGGTGCCCATCCAGCAGGTGACGATCATCCATTGATGTCCCCAGCGTTTCATCTGCAGGAACCCGATCGCCGCGGCGACCCGCATCGAGAACACGGTGAGGATCAGCCCCGCCACATAGGCCTTTTCGCCCGGTCCCGCCGCGCCGCCGACCCACAGTTCGTTGTAGTGCCAGAAGTAGCCGGCGTCGAACATGTTGCCCCAGCCGATCATCAGCACCCGGTTGATCAGGGTGTGGTTGGCGACCAGATCCAGCGCCCAGCCAAGGCTGTTCAGCATCCCGTCGATCAGCACCAGGTAGCCGATCAGGGTGACGATCATCGGCCGCACCGACAGGCCCGCGCGTAAAGCCTGACGCTGCAGCCAGACTCCGCGCATGAAGATGGGAAACCCGATCAGGCCGGGCGCCCAGCAGCCCATTAACCCGGCGCCGACGATCATCCACTTGTCGGCGCGGCGTTGCGCGATCCGCGATTCGTCGTCGTGCTCGGTGAGGCTGACGGAGTCGCCGGACGAGACGACCGCGGTCACAGATCCCACCAGCCTCGGGCGAACGACATGTACAGCTGGATGCCGAACATCACCAGCAGGTAGCCGTAGATGAAGATCTGGAAGACGATGAGTGCCTTCTTGCGTTTGCGCTCTTGCTGATCCACCATGCCGTTGCCCTTCCTAGCGGTTTCCGGAGTTCGAGGTTTCGCCTGCAAGCAGGGTCGCCGCGGCGACTTCACGCAGGCCGTCGTTGATCGCCCCGTCGGTACTGAGAGGTGCGAGGATGCAAGCTTCGGCGGCGCTCATCTCGGACGCGCCGGCGGCGATCAGCTTGGCCGTGGTGACCAGCACCCTGGTCGACGGCGGTTCGAAGTGGAACACTTCGTCAGCGTTGCGGATGGCGTTGGCGCACTGCACAAGTCGTGTCGCGGTCGTGAGATCCACGCCGGCCTCCGCCACGATCACCTTCGCCTCGTGGTGCGCAGGCAGATATCTCATCGGCAGGGTCGCGAAGCGCTGACGGAAGGACGGCTTGAGCTCTTTGAGTGAGCTGCGGTAGGCGGGATTGTAGGAGCAGACGAGCATGAAAGAGTCCGGCGCCCGGACGACTTCGTCTGCGCGATCCAGGTACAGCGCGCGACGGTGGTCGGTCAGCGAGTGCAGGATCGCCAGCGAGTCGTGCCGGGCTTCCACCACCTCGTCGAGGTAGCAGATGGCGCCGGCTTTGACGGCTCTGGTCAGTGGACCATCGGTCCACGACACGTCACCGCCGGTGACCATGAACCGGCCGACGAGGTCGGAACTGGTCAGGTCGTCATGACAGCTGATGGTGACGACGGGTTGGCTGAGCAGTACCCCCATGTGCTCGACAAAGCGTGTCTTGCCGCATCCGGTCGGTCCGGTGAGCATGACCGGAATGTGTTCGCGGTAAGCCTGTTCGAACAGTTCCACTTCGTTGCCGTTGGCAATGTAGGTGTCTCTCATACGGCGACCAACTCTCGGTGGACGTGCGCGAGCACGCGCGGCAGTTCCTCGACTCGCCTGATCCGTCTCGATCGGCGGGACCCGAACACTTCTGGCAGCGGGTCGACTCGGGTGGGTCCCACGCCCACGTAATAGACGGAGACGCCGGCGTCGTTGGCTTCCTCGACCGCGTGCGCCACGTCGGCCCAGGCATAGCGGCCCTCGTAGCCCTCGTCGGACATCAACCCGTCGCCGATCACGATGAGCAGACGGCGTTCGGAGGGCTGAGCCAGCAGCCGGGATGTCAGGTGGCGGATCGGTGCGCCGAGCCGGGTGTAGCCGCCGGTCATCAGCCCGACGCTGCCCGGCGCCACGAAGCGGCCGTCCCGAAAGTCCTTGAGGCAGCGCACTTCCACGCGATGGCGGGTGTTTCCGGTGAACACGAAGATGCCGTGCCGTTCGCGGGCCAGCGTCATCGCGCGAGACAGCGCGTCGGCGCATTCCAGTTCCAGGCGGAATATCCGGCCGCCGTGCACGCCGAGCGATGAGCTTCCGTCGAGCAGCAGCGCGGTGGTGACATCCCGGCTGCTGGGTAGCAGTTCCCGAAAGATCCGGGGCTCGCTGGCTTGACTGGTCATCATGTCGATGTAGTGGCGGACGTACTGGTCGACGTCGAGGTCGGATCCGTCTTCGAGCCGGTTCGTCATCGCGCGATGTGTGTGTTCCTCGAACCATTTCCGCAGGTTCTCGGCTATCGGTGCCGGATGGCCAGTGCGAGCGGCGGGCGGAAGTTCCAGCACCGCGACGTGATCGGCGAGAAAGGTCTTCGTCCACGCGTTCCATTCCGGATACGGAATGCCCTGCCTGCGTTCGGGATTGACGTCCAGGTCGTTGTCCTCGGGGCGACTCGGCGGCGGCAGATTGGGGTTGCGCACACCACCGTCGCCGCCCACCGGCACCGAATAGGGACGGGGATGTCGCTGCTGGGTCGTCGTCCACGGCATTCTGCCGAATCGTTTGATCGCACTGGCCAGTCCGCGTGCGCTCGTCTGCGTGCGCGGCAGCATGCCGAGCAGCGGGTGCTCGACGATCTGCTGTCCGGACCGCGCCAGGTCGATCGCGAGGTCGAACATCGCCGGCGCATCCAGATCCGGATCGCCGACGGGCACATCGGGCAGTACCCGTTCGACCTCGGGCATCAGGCCGGGCCATCGAGCGGCGACCCAACCCAGGGCCACACCGGCCTCGACAAGCGCCAGCGCACGGTGCTCGCGCGGCGACAGGTCGTTCAGCCGGTAGTGCGCCAAGCGGTCTTTGGACGGCGAACATTGCAGCGCTACCCCGCAAGTCAGCGTCCGGCGCGTCCAGTCGCGGGCCAGCGCCGGGTAGGGGACGTGGACGAGGTCCAGCGCCATGCTCAAGCCGAAGCCGCGCCTGGCTCCCGTCATGAGGCGGGCGCCACCACGACGCTGCTCACTGAGCGCCACCGCGGTCAACGCGCAGCTGCGCTCTATCGCCATCGCCGACGAGTCGGTGGTCTCGGCCACGTGGTCAGAACGTCCCGATGTTGGAAAACATCCAGTACCAGAACCAGATGATCAAACCGGTTCCGCCCCATGCGGCGACGTACCGCAACAGCTCCCAAACCATGTCCATGGGTGGTGTCTCCTTATCGGTTACTTCCGGGGCTCCAAGCTGCGGATCGCGGTCGCGATCAGCTCGGCCAGCATGGTGTCGCGAGCGGTCCCGGACGATGTGGTGCTCAGCGCGCCGTAGATGCCGAGCAGGAACAAGACCGCACTACAGAACGGGTTTACCTCCGCATGTACTTGACCGCGGTCCCGTGCGCGCTGAATCTCCCTGACCAGCAACACGATTACCGGGTGATCCGTCCACTCCTCGTCGCGGTTGGGACGCGTCGGCGAGAAGTGAATGCCCAGGAAGTCTTTGAACAGGGGCCCGCCGAGCCGCTGTTCGAGGCCGACCACCAATCGCGCCACCTCCGACAAGACCGCGGCGAGGTCGTGGGTTTCGTCGAGAAAGCGTGCCAATTCGCCGGCGAGGCGGACCTCTTCGCGATTCTCGAGCTCCAACAGGACGTGTTCCTTGGTGGGGAAGTGAAAGAAGAACGTGCCGTGTGCGACCCCGGCGGCACTGATGATCGCACTGATCTCGGCGGCGGCCATTCCGCAACGCTGGAACTCGGCGAGCGCGGCGCCCAGCACGCGCTGGCGGGTCTGCAGCCGCTGTGCTTCGCGTACGGACGTTCTGATCTGTGCCGTCATCGTGTGCTCTTTGTAGACCTTTTACTGACCCAAGTCAATAGATTGCGAAGCGGCCGGGGGTGGTCGGATGGACGAAATCGGCCTGCATAAGCCAGGTTTTGGGCGCACGCTGTCGTTGCACTGTTGTCGAATTTCATGACATCAGTCAACGAGTCAGTCGGAGAAGATCTCTCGGTTGACCGTGTGCAGGTAGGGGATCGCCAGAAACGGCGTGATGTAGAAGATGTCGTAGAGCCACCAACCGACGACGGGGAGTATGACACCGGCGAAGCGCACGTCGGCGTACATGGTCATGTTGAACACGTAGCCGATCCAGATCACCACACCCATCCAGCAGGTGACGACCATCCACTGGTGCCCCCACCGCTTCATCTGCAGGAAGCCGATCCCGGCGGCGATCCGCATGGTGAAGACGGTCAGGATCAGACCGACTTCCCACCCCTTTTCACCTGGGCCGGCCGCACCGCCTATCCAGAGTTCGTTGAAATGCCAGAAGTAGCCGGCATCGAACATATTGCCCCAGCCCACCAACAACACTCGGCCCAGCAGGGTGTGGTTGCCCACCATGTCCAGCGCCCAGCCCACGGTGTTGATGGCGGCATCGATGATCACGAGGTAACCGAGCAGGGTGACAAGCATGGGCCGCACGGACAATCCCGCCCGCTGCGCCCGCCGGAGCAACCAGACTCCCCGCAGGAACAGGGGGAGGCCGAAGATCCCGAGCGCGGCCGTGCCGATCAACAGGGAGCCCGAGATCAGCCACTTGTCCGCCTGGCGCTGCGCGAGCTGCGATTCCTCCATGTGCTCGTCGAAGGACACCCCGTCGCGGCCACCGGCGGTGGTTCCGTTGTCCCCGTTGGAGCGGCGAAAGCTCAATGTGGGCAGATTCAATTTGCCTCCCTCAACCCCGCTTGTTCTAGTCCACAAACTGACTGAGGTCAACAGCGGG
This sequence comes from Mycobacterium sp. NGS67, assembly GCF_059812185.1. Lineage (NCBI taxonomy): Bacteria > Bacillati > Actinomycetota > Actinomycetes > Mycobacteriales > Mycobacteriaceae > Mycobacterium > Mycobacterium sp. NGS67. The sequence continues at coordinate 125,901 of NZ_JCALCF010000004.1, read as the reverse complement.
GTTCAGCAGGTTGTCATACTCTGCATCGTTCGGGCTACGTAGTCGTCCAGCATCGCGTCGCGGGTCGGCCACGTGTTCGTGGTGATCAGCAACGCGTATAAGCCGAGCAGGAAGAACACCGCGCTGTTCATCGGGATGACATCGACAGCTACGCCGCCGCGTTGCTGTGCCTGCTCGATCTCCCGGGCCACCGCCATGATCACCGGGTGGTCCCTGCCATCCTCCGCCGGCGGACGGGTCTGCGAGAAGTGCAACGCCAGAAAGTCTTTGAACAACTCTTCACCAAGCCGACGTTCCAGTCCGGAGACCAGCCGGACGGCTTCGCGAAGGGCGCCCTCCAGATCATGCTCGGTGTCCAGAAACCGGGCGAACTGGTTCGCGATGCGTTGTTCCTCCCGGTGCTCGAGTTCGAGCAACACGTGTTCCTTGGTGGGAAAGTGGAAGAAGAAGGTGCCGTGCGCGACACCGGCCGCCGTCACGATCGCCGCGACATCCGCTTCGGCCATACCTGATCGCTTGAATTCCGCGACCGCGGCACCGAGTAGCCGCTCCCGCGTCTGCAGACGCTTGGTCTCGCGCGCCGAGATCTTGTTGCTGGCCGTCATTATCCGATCTGATTCCTCGTCAAACCCGACTGCAAACAGTAGCGCGCCGGCGTTGTCCAAGCCAGCCAGCAGCCTGACGCGCTGCTGTATTTCATCGTTGACTTAAGTCAGTTTGAGTCGTTAGATGATGTCGACGTCACCGCGGGCCGAGGAGCAGGGATGGCACTGGAGCAGTTCAACTTGGACGGACAGGTCGCCATCGTCACCGGCGCCGGGAAGGGTGTCGGACAGGGCATCGCCAGGGTCCTGGCCGAGGCGGGTGCGACCGTAGTGGGTACCGCGCGTACGGAGTCCGACATCGTGGCCACCATCGACGGCATCGAGGCGGCCGGCGGAAAGGGGTTGGCGCTGGTCGCCGACGCGATGAGTCGTCCCGACGGAGAACGCGTCGTCTCGACCGCCATGGAGAAATTCGGTCACATCGACATCCTGATCAACAACGTCGGCGGGGCAACGTACGCAAGGTTTCTCGATATCACCGACGAAGACTTCCAGCTCGCTTTCGACTGGTGCGTGACGTCTACGTTCATCATGAGCCAGCTCGTCGCACCGCACATGCTCGAAGCCGGACACGGCAACATCGTCAATATCTCCTCGGGCTCAGCACGTTTCGGCATCCGCGCACTGGCCGCGTACTGCACCGCCAAGGGAGCCCTGGAAGCCTTGACCCGCGCCATGGCCCAAGAACTGGCCCCGAAGATCCGGGTCAATGCCATCGCGCTCGGTTCGTTCGCCACCGACGGGCTGCAGTCGAGCCTGGATTTGATGCCGGGGTCGCTGGAGAAGATGCAGGAGGCCACGCCGCTGCACCGGCTGGGCAATGTCGAGGACCTGGGGCGTCTGTGCGTGTACCTGAGCACGCGTGACTGCTACGCCACCAATGCGATCTTCCACGTGGACGGCGGAATCGAGTCGAACAACTCGCCCTTGCCGATCCCTGACTACTAAAGGAAGGCTGCCGATGCGCAGAGTGATCCAGTTCTCCACCGGGAACGTCGGTCGACATTCGTTGCGGGCCATCATCGGACGGCCGGACCTCGAGCTGGTCGGAGTTCACGCCTCGGGTCCCGCGAAAGTCGGTAGAGACGCCGCCGAATTGTGCGGGTTGAACGAACCAACCGGCGTCACGGCCACCGACGACGTCGATGCCCTGGTGGCCCTCGGGGCCGACTGCGTGGTCTATACGGCGCTCGGCGAGACACGGCCGATGGAAGTCATCGACCAGCTGACCAAGTTTCTGGCGGCAGGCATCAATGTCGTTGGCACGTCGTTGGTTTGGCTTGCGAATCCACGGCAGGCCGATGAGTGGCTGCGGGAGCCGCTGCAGCGGGCGTGCGACGCCGGCAACGCGTCGCTGTATGTGAACGGCATCGACCCAGGGTTCTCCGGGGACACCCTGGTGTACTCAGCGTGCAGCCTCACGACCCGCGTCTCCTCGATCATCGTCCAGGAGATCTTCGACTACGCGAATTACGACGACTACGAATTCACCGGCACTTCAATGGGTTTCGGCCTGAAGCCGGATGACGATCCGCCCATGCTGTTCCTGCCTGGTGTCGTGGTGTCCATGTTCGGCGGCGCGATCCGGAATCTGGCAGACCATCTCGGAATCACCCTCGACGAGGTGCGGCAACGCGATGAACGCTGGTTCACTCCGGACCCCATCGACTGCATCATGATGAAAGTGGAGCCGGGCGGAATGGCCGCGGTCCGGTTCGCCGCCGAAGGCGTCGTCGACGGGCAGCCGGTGATCACCCTCGAGCACATCACGAGACTCACCAGCGCCGCGGCACCCGACTGGCCCTACCCGCCCGACGGCCAACCCGGGGTACACCGCGTCGTCGCCGAGGGAGAACCTCGGATAGAGATCAACACACATGTCTCGCATCCGGTACTCGATACGACAGACGCCGGCTGCATCTCCACCGCCGCCCGGGCGGTGAACGTCATCGACTGGGTTTGTCGTGCCCCGGCGGGATTGATTGCCGCGGACGAGATTCCACCGGCGGAGGCACTCCGCGGTCTCATGTGGAAGGAGTAGCGATGACGCAGACCGCGGACAAGAAGTATCGGGTCATCCAGTGGGGCATCGGCAATGTGGGAACGCTGGCGTTGCGCCATTTCGCCGACAACCCCGTCTACGAGGTCGTCGGTGTGCTCTGTAGCCGCCCCGAGAAGGTCGGCAAGGACGCCGGTGAACTCGTGGGAGTCGCTCCGTTCGGTGTGCTCGCGACAACCGACAAGGCAGCTCTGGAAGCGCTGGATGCGGACTGTGTGTTCTACGCGCCGTTGTGGTCCGACATCGACGAAATCTGCCGCCTCCTTCGTGGCGGCAAGAATGTCGTCGCCTCCGGTGGCGCCTGGTGGTACCGAACCGAGACGAACGCCGCCGACGTCGACAAGATAGAAGCGGCCTGCCGGGAGGGCGGCACGTCATTTCACGGCGGCGGGATCCATCCCGGGTTTGCCGCGGACCTGCTGGTGCTGACGCTGTGCCGGATCGCGAGCCGGATCGACCGCATCCATATCTATGAAGTGGTGAACTTCAACAAGGACACGCTCAAATATCTCGACGAAATGGGGTTCGGAAAAGATCCCGCCGAGTTCGAAGCGGGGAATCTGTTCGGAGCCGCCTGGCCCCTGTTCGCGCAGTCGCTGTCCATGGTGGTGGACGGCGTGGGCAAGACTGTCGAGAAGTTCACGACGGAGACCAAGGTGGGAGTGGCCACCCGCGACATTCCTTATGAGGGAACCGAAGAAATGGACATGCCCGGATTGAAGGGAGTCATCAAGAAGGGCACGGTGGCCGCCCAGCAACACGAATGGACGGCGTGGGTGGACGGCCGGCCCTTCATCACGCTGCACGAGAGATACGCGTTCATCGAGCACGACGCCATCGACCCCCGTCCCGACTGGGACGGCTACTACCACTACCGCCTGGTGGTGGAGGGCGACGTGTCCACCGAGTTGATTCTGCGTGGTGCCGCCGACGAACACGGTGACCACGGAAACCCCGGCTACACCTGGACGGCGATGGGACCCGTCAATGCGATCCCGGCGGTCTGCGACGCACCGCCGGGGTTCCTCACCCACAAGGAACTCGGACTGGTCACACTGCGCGGCGTGGTGCGCTAACCAGCGAATTTTCGGGTTTGCTGTGAACTCCTTTTAACGAGGTCTCTCGTTGGGTACCTACCGAAGGGTCGGGTACGGGCTTCGGGAGGTTCACAGTGACGGCGAGTCCCAGCGCACAGGCGGCGCGATCCGAGTTGCCCCGCCACAGCCGGATCGCGATCGTGGGCAGCGGTTTTTCCGGTCTGGGGGCGGCAGTCAAACTCAGCGAGGCCGGTCACCAGGACTTCGTCGTGCTCGAACGCGGTGACGATGTCGGCGGCACCTGGCGCGACAACACCTATCCGGGCGCGGCCTGTGACGTGCCGTCGCACCTGTACTCGTATTCGTTTGCCCTGAACCCGAATTGGACGCGTTCCTTCTCCACTCAACCGGAGATCCAGGACTACATTCGCGGTGTCGCGGAGAAGTCCGGAGTGCTGGATCGCCACGTCTTCGGCTGCCATGTGAAACGGGCGGCATGGAACGAACAGAACAACGTGTGGGAGCTGTCGACCACGAAGGGCGACCTGACAGCCGATGTGCTGATCGGTGGCTTCGGCGCACTGGCCGAGCCGTCACTGCCTGACATCCCCGGTATCGACGACTTCGCCGGCACGTTGTTCCACTCGGCGCAGTGGAACCACGACGCCGACTTGACCGGGAAACGTGTCGCGGTGATCGGCACGGGCGCCTCGGCGATTCAGTTGGTCCCGGCCATCGTCGACAAGGTCGCCCACATCGACGTCTATCAGCGCACCGCGCCGTGGCTGCTGCCCCGATTCGACCGGCCGTTCACGCGGCCGGAACGATGGGCATTCCGCAAGATCCCCGGCTTGCTCCGGCTGGCCCGTGCCGGCATCTACACGGCGCGTGAAACCCAGGTCGTCGGATTGGCCAAGTACCCGAAGATGATGAAGCCCTTCGAGCTGATCTCACGCGCCAAGATCCGGCTGGAAATCAAAGATCCCGAGCTGCGGCGCAAGGTGACACCGAACTTCCGGATCGGTTGCAAACGAATGCTGATCGCCAACGACTGGTACCGGGCCCTGGACCGTGACCATGTCGATTTGGTGACCGACGGCATCCGCGAGATCGACGGGAACAAGATCGTCACCAAGGACGGCTCCGCACGCGAAGTCGACGCACTGGTGGTGGCGACCGGGTTCCATGTCACCGATTCACCGATGTTCGACACCATCTGCGGCAGCGACGGGCGCAGCCTGAGCAAAGTCTTCGCCGAGGAGGGAATGCGTGCCTACAAGGGCTGCGCGATCTCCGGTTTCCCAAATCTGTTCGTGCTGGTCGGTCCCAACACGGGCCTCGGGCACACGTCGATGGTCTACATGATCGAATCCCAGCTGAACTATGTCGTCGACGCCGTCGACACCATGACCCGCGAAGGGATCACCCGTCTCGAGGTGCGACCCGACATCCAGGACAGCTACAACGAACAACTGCAACGCAAGCTCGCCGGATCGGTCTGGATGACCGGGGGATGCGCCAGTTGGTACCTGGACGCTCAGGGCAACAACACGACCTTGTGGCCGGACTTCACCTTCCGCTTCCGGCAACGACTCAAGCGCTTCGACACCGACGCCTATCAAACGTCGTCGAAGGCTGATGTCCAACCAAGTCTGGCCCTCAACGGTCAAGCCCGGTAGCGGCCACCGATGGGATCGGTCAAAGGCAAGGTTGCAGTTGTCACCGGCGCCGGCTCGGGTATCGGCCGGGCTCTGGCCGTCGGCTTGGCACGGCGCGGCGCCCGGTTGGCGCTTTCCGACGTCAACAAGGAAGGTCTGGCCGAAACCGCCGGGCAGACCAGAGATCTCGGAGCTGACACGCACGAAGACGTTCTCGACGTCAGCGATCGCGAGGCGGTCCACGATTACGCCGCGTCGATCGTGGATCACTATGGAGTGGTCCACCAGCTCTACAACAACGCGGGTGTCGCGGGCGGTGCGGCGCCGGTCGTCGACTGCGACTACGAGACCTACGAGCGGATCATCGGGATCAACCTGTGGGGCGTGATCAACGGGACGAAAGCGTTCCTGCCGCACCTGATCGCGTCGGGGGACGGGCACGTCGTCAATGTGTCCAGTCTCAACGGGCTGATGGCGCAGGCCTCGATGAGTGCTTACTGCACAAGCAAATTCGCGGTGCGTGGCTTCACCGAGTCGCTGCGGGCGGAGATGCTGGCGGCCGGCCATCCGGTTCAGGTCATGGTCGTCCATCCCGGCGGTATCCGCACCAACATCGCCACCGCGGCACTCGACGAGGCCAAACGGGCCGGCAAGGAGCTCAGTCCCGAGCAGCTCAAGCGGGCCGAGGCCTACAACGAGAAACTGTTGAAGATGTCACCGGAGAAGGCGGCCGAGGGCATCGTGAAAGCCGTGGAAGCCAATCGGGGCCGAGTGCTCATCGGCAACGACGCCCGGGGTGTCGACCTGTTGGTGCGGCTGCTGCCGCGCCACTACCCGCGGCTGGCCGTGTGGTGGGAGGAACGCACCTTCGGCAAGTCATGAGGCCCCACCCCAGTCACTCGAATGCGATCACGCCGCGAATGTTCTTGCCCGCCCGAAGGTCCTTCATCGCTTCGTTGATGTCGTCGAGTTTGTACTTCTGGGTGATGAGCTCGTCCAGCTTGATCAGGCCCGCCTCGTACATCGACAGCAGACGGGGCATGGCTTCGCGCGGATTCATCTCGCCGTAGAGAGCGCCCTTGAACGTCTTGCAGGAGTAGATCATGTCGGTCAGGACCATCGGCACCATCAACTCGGTGAGCTTGGGCACCCCGGTCAGTACACAGGTGCCCCCTTTGCGTACCAACATCATGGCGATCAGCACCATGTCCGCGGGGACGACGTTCGGCGTGAGAATGACCCGGTCGGCCATCACGCCCCAGGTGATCTCGCCGACCAGTTCCAGTGCGGCGCCGGTGTCGACGGCGGTGTGGGTGGCCCCGAAGGCCGGTGCCATCTGCCGTTTGAACTCGTTCGGGTCGACCGCCACAATGTGCTTGGCGCCGGCGACCTTCGCCCCTTGGACCGCGTTCATGCCGACTCCGCCGACGCCGATCACCACGACGGTGTCGCCGGCTTCGGTACCCGCGGCCACCGAGCCCGACCCGAATCCCGTTGTGACACCGCAGGAAACCAGGCAGTCGGCATCCAGGGGGATCCAGTCGTGCACCTTGACCAGTGATCGCTCGGAGGCCACCACGTATTCGGAGAAGGTTCCGACCTGCATCATCGCCATCAGGTCTTCGCCGTCGAGGTGGCGCCGGTGAGTGCCGTCGGTGGTCATGGCCTTGCTGTGGATGTCGGCACCGACGTCGCACAAATAGGTGCGGCCCGTGGTACACCACCGGCAGTTGCCGCAGGCGGGAAGAAACGAGACAGCAACGTGATCACCGGGTTTCAAGGTCCCGACCTCGGGCCCAACCGCTTCGACGACGCCGGATCCCTCGTGGCCACCGAGCAGGGGGAACCATTCGGGCACCGGACGGCCGGCTGCCCGCATCATCTCCTCCATCTCCGGGGTGGGCACACTGTCACCGGTGTAAAAGTGCTCGTCGGAGTGACAGATGCCTGCGTAGGACATCTTGACCAGGACTTCACCGGCATGCGGCGGGTCGAGTTCGATTTCTGTTACGTCCCAGTCGAATCCGACTCCGCGCAGCACCGCTGCTTTGGACTTCATCGCCGTCTCCCTCGGGTCGTCACCATTTGCGGAGTTCCTTGACTGCGCTGGAAGCGCGCGGAGCGAGTGTCAGATAGGGAATGAAACCGCTGTTACCGCAACGGATTATGTTGTCCACGACGTCGGTCAGATGCTCGGCGTCGATGAGTCCGCCCAGCATGTATTTGTTTTCCATCCAAAATCGGATGGATTTCTCCAGGACGTCGGGATCCCAGTTCTTGTTGAACTCGGTCATCGAGTCGCCGGCGCCGCCGAGGCTGTCGCCCACGGCCAGGCGGGTGAAGCCGATCTCCGGGTGTTCGATGCGCCACGCCTCGACCAGCTTGTCGAGCGCCCCCTTGGTGACGGCATAGGACCCGAGCATCGGCCATGGCGTGGTGTAGGACGCGCTCAGCGAGGAAAGGTAGACGGCCGAACCGCCCGTCGCGGCCAAGTGGGGCGCGGCGGCGGCGGTGACCAGGGACGCTCCGGTGACGTTGGTGGCGAACAACAATGCCCATTGTTCTGCCGTCACCTCTTGCAACGGCGCCAGAACGCCCATCCCCGTCGTGTACACCAGGGCATCCAGACCGCCCAGGGCGTCGACGACCTCAGTGATTGCCTCGCGGCAGATTTCGGCAACGGTGACATCACACGCAACGGCCACCGCGCCGTTGCCCGCTTCCTTCGCGGCGTCGACCAACCTGTCGTACCGACGGGCCAGCAGTGCCACCTGGTTGCCGCGCTGGGCAAGCCCGGTGCCGATGCACCGGCCCAGACCTGCCGAAGCCCCGACCACCGCAACCCGCAACGGCCGATCCCGACCGCTAGACATGGTGGTTCGCCCTGTTCGTGCCGGTCGGGCCGTGGATCATGGGTCGAGGCTGCACGAGTCTCCTTATGCAGTGGGTGGAAGCGAACGTATCAGCGCCCGGAGGGGCGGTATCTGGTTTTCGGAAGCAAACATTTCCGCACATCCGAGTCGGTTGCAAGACTTGAGCCAATGAATCACCGCCGCAGGACTTTTCGGGGTTGGACCGCAAAACTGAGCAGGAGACGGTCGAGGATCTGGGCGGCTCTGCGACGAGCCCGGTTGGGATGTGCGGCATGCGCGACGAGTCTGGAGGCTTCTTCGAGCGCGGCGACGATCATGTGGGTGAGCTCCTCGATCGGCTGATCGTCGATGATCCCGTCGGCGATCGCCGCGCGGACCATTTCGTTGATAAGAGCGATGCTGTTGCTTTCCTGAATGCTGCGCAGGGTCTGCCAGCCCAGCACCACCGGCCCGTCGACGAGCATCACCCGCTGAACTTCGGGTTCCAGTGCCGCGTCCAGGAATCCGTGTAATCCGCGGGTGAGCCGTTCCCAGGGGTCCGCACCGGGCGGCGGAGCGGCGATGGAACGCAAGGTGAGGTCGTTCTCCACTTCCTCGAACACGGCGCGGAACAGTTCGGCCTTGTCCTTGAAATGGTGGTAGAAGGCGCCGCGCGTGCCGACGCCCGACCTGGTCACCAGGTCGCCGATGCTCGTCTTGAAATATCCCTGCGCCACAAACAATTCCCGGCCGGCGGCGACGAGGTCGCGCCGGGTCCGGTCGCCGCGCGCACGGCGATCGTCGTGGGAACCGCCCCGCTGCGCCATGCCGATGATCGTAACAACATTCAGCTTGTATGTTGAGCTCCGGCCGAATGCGCCGCGGCGCCGTTCGACGCAACATTCGTGATGTATGTTGCCGAGTATGGCAGACGGTGGGGTTCGCGCATACGGGTCGGTCGCACCATTGAAGGTCGGGTTGCTCAACGACTATCCGACGAGCGGCGACACCGACAACAACACCGTGGCCGCGCTGCGACTGGCGCTGGACGAAGCGCTGGAATCCAGACTGATCGACCGACCGGTCGAGCTGATTCAGCGCAACGTCGTCGGACTTCCCAACGGCACCTATCACGCCGTGGAACGCGGCTTCGACGAATTGGTGGCCGAAGGGTGCCTGGCCATTTTCGGACCCTGGGTCTCCGACAATGTGGTGCCGCTGCGGTCGCACGTCGATGCGACGGCGAAGGTGCCGATCCTGACCTTGTCGGGATCGGAAAACGCGCTGGGCGAGTGGTGCTTCGCATTGAACAACGGGTCGATGGCCGAGGAGCCGGTGATGCTGGCCGCGGTACTGATCGGTGACGGTCATTCGCGGATCGCCATCGCCTACGAGGCGTCGCTGATCGGCAAGGAGTATCTGTCGTTTGCGGAAAAAGCCTATGCTGCGGCGGGTTTGAAGGTCGTCACCACGGTTGCCATCCCACAGGTAGAGGCTGACAAGACCGAGGCGGTGGCTGCGCTGCGTGCCGCCGAGCCCGATGCCGTGGTCCACGTCGGGTTCGGGCACGGGTTGTGGGGATTCAGCGACGCACTGCTGGCCGCGGGCTGGGATCCCGCCCGGTACACCACGACCGCGTTCGAAATGGCTCACATCAACGCCGAATGGATGCGTCACCTCTCGGGCTGGGTCGGTTTGGACAGCTACGACGAGCGCAATGCGGTCGGCCAGGCTTTCCTGGACCGGTTCGAGAAGCGCTACGGTCGGCGGCCGGGACATTCCATGCCGGGTCTGTCCTACGACGCGGCGACCGTCATCGTGCGCGGGCTGGCGGCGGCTCGCCCGCTGACCGGCGAAGGCGTCAAGCATGGAATCGAACAGGTGAAGCTCATACCGTCGGCGAGTGGGGCGCCCGGGACATTTCTGCGGTTCGGCCGCTACATCCGGCAAGGTTGGTTGGGGTCGGACTATCTGGTGGCCCGGCGCGTGCTGCCGGACGGTTCGGCACACGTCTTTCATGCCGCGCCGAGTGAGCACATTTCACGCGCGGTCGGGGTCACGTTCGGCTAGCTGGATCGCACCGAACACCGGGGCCGTCACGATTCCGGACGGTTGATCCAGCACATACGGAATGGCGCGCACCGCTCCCATGGCGATCATCAGGTGACCTGGCATGGCGTGCTGGCCCGTGGGCGACTGTCCGTCCCAGCCGACGTCGAGTTGCAATTCGAAGCTGGGGACGCCCTTGATGACCGCGCGAATCAGCGGCGCCTTCTCGCCCGGCGCCAGCGGTGCCATGCCCCACTGCGGTAGCTCGCGCGTCAGCACCCATTCTTCGTGGATGGCCAGCAGCGGTCGGCCCGACCAGTGGCCTACCCAGGAGAACCGCTGTCCCACAACAGTTCCGGCCTCGATCGTGCCGGCGAGCACCTCGATGTCGTGGGGCAGCGTGGTGGCGTCCACCGACACGTCGATGTGCGACAGGGCGATTCCCAGGACGTCGGCGGTGGCGTTGAGCGCCTGCCGGTAGGCCATGTCGAGCTTCTTGATGATGGGGGAGTCGACGGTGACGTCCTCGGGAGGGCGGCCCATGCCCATCAGGTCGACCAGCATCGGACGGCTGGGGACGGCCGAGACGTCGGTGGCTTCATAGAGATCGATGCGGTCGATGGTCTTGCTCAGCCCGGTCACAGTCGCGACGAGTCGCTCGAACATGAAGCCCGGGTTCTCACCCGCGGCGTGGAACCGTGACCCGCCCGTCCGGCAGGCCGCCACGAACGCGGCCTCGGTGTCGGCGCCGTAGGTAGGCAGGTGGTTGTAGGAGGTAGTCGTGATGACGTTGCTGCCGGCCGCCAGCAGTCGGCAGATGTCTTCGGCGTTGGTCTCGACGGTGTGCGCTTTGCTGGCGGCGTGCACGACGACATCCGCTTTCAGCGCGACGATTTCGTTCTTGTCCGTGGTGGCCGTCACTCCGGTGGCAGGCGGTAGTCCGCACAATTCGCCGGCGTCCAGGCCGGCCTTGGCAGGGTCGTACACCAGCACCCCGACCAGTTGATAATCAGGATTCTCGATGAGCTCCTGTAACGCGGCGCGGCCTACCGCGCCGGTGGCCCATTGCACGACTCGAATGGCCAATCGAATGCTCCAGGTTGCTTTTTGGGGTTTCGGCTCGCCGCTGGTTGGTTCAACATACATCATGTAGGTTTGCAACCGACGGGCTGTAGGTTGATGCGCGGCAGGAGGGTGCATGACGGAACGGACGGTCACCGACGGCATCGATCAGCGCATCCGCGAAGCGCAGGCGAAGTTCAACGCCGGCATGGGTGCCGACGGCGACGCCACCCCGTATCCGCTGTTGCGTGAGTTGCGTGCCAGAGGTGCGGTGCACCCGGGGTGGCCGGAGATGGGCGTACCCGAAGACATGGGGAACGGGCGCAAAACGTACACCGCATACTCGTTTGACGCCGTCAAAAGCGTCTTCACCGACAACATCACCTTCAGCACACGGTGCTACGAAGACGTGGTGCGGCCGTTGCAGGGGCCGACGATCCTGGAGATGCAGGAACCTGAGCACGCGATCTATCGCAGGTTGCACGAGTTCGCGTTCGCGCGTTCATCCATGAAACGTTGGGACGCCGAACTTGTGGGCCCGTTGGTCGATCGCACCATCGCAAAGATCCGTGACGACGGACGGGCCGATCTGGTGGACACGGTGTTCATGCCGATTCCGGTGCGGGTGATCGCGGCCCTACTCGGGTTGCCCGAGTCCGATATCGGCGAATTCCATCGACTGGCGATCGACCTGCTGGGCTTCCGCGGCGACATGGCAACCGCGATGAAGGCCTCCGCGGAAATGAAAGAGTATTTCACCGGAGTGCTGGCCGACCGGCGCAAGTCGCCGAAGGACGATATGGTGACCATCCTGTCGCAGGCCGAGATCGACGGCGTCAAGATGTCCGACGAGCAGATCTATGGGTTCATGCGTAATCTGTTGCCGGCGGGTGCGGAAACCACGTCGCGGTCGACGGCCAGTCTGGCGATGGCGCTACTGACTCACCCCGATCAGCTTGACGCGGTTCGCGACGACCGAAACCTGTTGCCGCAGGCCATCGAAGAGGGCATCAGGTGGGAGACCCCGCTGTTGAACTTCATGCGCGAAGTGACTCTTGACGTCGAGTTCTTCGGGGTGAACATCCCCAAGGGCGCAACGATGATGCTGAATCTCGGTAGCGCCAACCACGACGAAACCCGCTGGGAAAACGCCGAATCTTTCGACATCTTTCGAGAACGCAAGCCGCACATCGGATTCGGTCACGGCGCACACGTGTGTCTGGGCATGCACCTGGCGAGGTTGGAAAGCATCAAGATCTTCAACGCCCTGTTCGACGAATTGCCCGGCCTGAGGCTCGATCCCGAGGCGGCTCGGCCATATGTGACCGGCACCATGTTCCGCTCACCGCCCCGACTCGACGTGGTGTGGGGATGACCCGCGTCATCCAATGGGCGACCGGCATCACCGGCATGATGTCGCTGCGGCACGTGCTGACCCGGCCGGACCTGGAACTGGCGGGCGTTAGCGTGTACGACACAGAAAAAGCGGGGGTCGACGCCGGCACGCTGTGTGGGCTGCCCGAGGCGGGAATCCCCCTTGCCCTGACGGGTATCCCTTGCGCCACATGGGATTCACATGACGGCGGTGACAAGCGCTGTCAGAGCTAGATGAAGTCCGAACCGCCGTCGACGTTGACGGTCGCGCCTGTCACGTAGCCGTTGCGACGGGATGCCAGGTAAGTGGTGACCGACGCGATCTCCTCGGGCAGCCCGGCACGGCCGATGTCGCATGGGTGACCGTACGTGTTCTCGACCCACTTCATCACGTCGTGCGGATTCGAAGAATCGAGACCGTCGGCGGCCAGCACATCCTTGAGGATCTCGGTGAAACTGGCCGTCACGATCGTTCCCGGACAGACACAGTTGACCAGAATCCCCTCAGCTCCAAGGCTCTTCGACAGATTCTTGGTAAAGCTGGACAGCGCCGACTTCGCGGCCGTATAGGCGACCAGGCGTGCGCTCTGACGTTGAATCGAGTGCGCGGACAGGGTGACGATGCGCGCCCAGTCGGCGGATCGGAGCATCGGCAGCGCAGCCCGAACCGAACGTACCGCCGACATGGTGCCCAGATCGAAGGCTGCGTGCCAGTCGTCGTCGTCGAGGTCATCGAACGCACCTGCGCTCGGACCGACGGTGTGCACCAGCACATTCAGGCTGCCCCACGCATCGCGCACCGAGGCGAAACCGGACTCGATAGATTGCGCATCGGCCATGTCGACGCTGATCGGCAGCACCCGCGGAGCCCCGGCAGCGCTGATGCGTCCGGCCGCGGACTCGAGCGCGGATCGACCGCGCGCCATGATCGCCACCGAAGCGCCTTCGGCGCCCAGGGTTTCGGCGATCGCCAGTCCCATTCCCTTACTGCCTCCCGTGACGACGGCCGTCGCGCCCTGGAAACCCAAGTCCATGAATCCTCCGATCAATCGAGTCCCTGCCAACATAGCGACCTTGTTTGTGTTTCGTGCCAACGCATCTTTCCGGCTGGTGGTCGAGACGAATGCCGTTGACCCAGAATCCGCAATCGCCGATAGGCGGGTACCGGCGCGAGTGGGCTGGGGACTGGTGTCATTCGCCGCGCCGCCGGCTCTGCGCGTCGCAGGACTCTCCGGCGAGCAAGCCGGGACCCTTCTACCGTTAGCCGCGTTGCCGCGCAGAGTGATGCCCGTGCGTTCGCAGCATCTCGCTGAGTCGCTGTGCCAATGCGGACTTCTTGACCTTGCCGGTCGCGGTGAACGGCAACTCGTGCTTCGCGGCGACCCAGATGAATTTCGGCACTTTGTAGACCGACAACCGGCTGCGCAATTGCTCGCGCAAGGCTTCGCCGTCCAATAGCGATGCCCCGCGCGGTACCACCGCCGCGGCAACGACTGTTCCGCGGCCGGGGTCCTCGGCCCCCACCACGTATGCCTCCAGCACGCCTTCGCAATCGGCAAGCGCGAGTTCGACTTCGGCGGGGGTGACGTTGGTACCGCCGCCGGTCTTGATCAACTCGCCCAACCGGCCGGTGAAAGTGATCCAGCCGTCGTCGTACGCGACGCCGCAGTCACCGGTGCGATAGTAGCCATCAGCTGTGAACACCTCCTCACGTTCACATTTGTGCAAGCGCTGCATCAACGAATAACCGCGAACCCAGATTTCGCCTGGCGTGCCGCGGGGCACCGGTTGCCCGGTGGCGGGATCGACCAAGAGGTGAGTGAGTCCCTCGATCGAAACTCCGCCGGTTCCCGACCGCTCGGGCGGCTGCGGTACGTAGGGATCGACTCCGATGTGATTGCCGCACAATTCGGTCATACCCAACGCGTTGGGTCCCGCCGGACGACGTTGCGGCGGCACCATCGCGGGCATGCTGGTGCGCTGCACCGACTTCAGATTGCGGCAGGGGAATTCGGGATGCTCGGCCAGAGACTTACCCTGTTGCGGCCAACCCAGGGTGATGGTCGCTTGGTAGCGCTCGATGAGTTCCAATGCTTCTGCCGCGTCGAACGCCGGCTGGGTCACCAGCGTCGCGCCGTGGTGGATCACCGCGTGCAGACCGGTGATCAATCCACCCACCCAGAAGAACGGCATGGCGGTGAACAGAACGTCGTCGTGTGTGACGCCGTAGGTGAAGGTGAGGTTGTAGGTATGGCGAACCAGAGCGCCCTGGGTGTGGACGGGACCTTTCGGGTCACCGGTGCTGCCGGAGGTATAAACGATCGACACCTCATCGGCGGGCGTGACGCAGGATTCCACGTCGACCAGAAAGTCGGCCTCGGTACCCGACAGCGTGCCTTCAGTTTTCAGCATCGTGGTCCAGCCCCGCGCCATTGACCCGAACACGGCGACAGTGCGCAGGAAAGGCGCAGTGCGAACCGCGATCCGACCGGGGTTGCGTTGTTCGGACAGTCCCGGCAGCGCTTCCTCCAGCCTCGCCAGGAAGTCGTTGTTGCGGAAACTCGGCCACGTCAGAATGGCTTTGAGATCGGCGTGGCGAATGGCCCATGCCAACTCGGATGACTTCTGGAAGGTGTTCAGCGGGACGGCGACCGCGCCGATGCGGGTGGTGGCAAACCAGGCAAGTGCCCAGTCGACACAGTTGGGCAGCAGGATCCCGACGTGGTCGCCCTTGCCGATTCCTTCGGCCATCAGCGCGCTCGCCAGGGTGGCGGAGCGCTGATCCAGCGCGGTGTAGGTCAATTCCTGGTCGCAGGCGATCAGGAAGGGCTTGTCGCCGAAACGTGCCGCACCGGATCTCACCAGCTCCGGAATGGTGGGCGAGATATTCGGAAACGGCACATACGCAGGATAGTAGGTTTCGCGAAAGCCGAGAACATCGGTTCTCACGAGCGGATAGAACGCGGTGATGGCGAGCGGCTGTCGGCCGGTCCGTGAAGCACGCGTCCTCACATTGGTTACGATCAGGGTAGAACTGCCATTCTCAGAACATGCAGACGTATGTTTTTGATGCCACGTAACCATCGGAGGGCAACATTCCCGTCGACGAGGTACTCAGCGGAGTCCGCGCATTGGAGTTTGCCGCCTGGACTTTCGTACCGTCGGCCGGGGCAGTGCTGGCCGAGTGGGGCGCGGAGGTCATCAGAGTGGAACCACGCGACGGGGCGATCTTATGAGCGTGCCGTCGCCACAGGCCGTCTCCGGTGATTCCCTGGACTTCGACCCGTTCTCGGAGGACTTCTTCAACGGGGCTTTCGACACCTACCGACGTCTTCGTGACGAAGCGCCGGTGTACCACAACGCCAAATGGGACTTCTGGGCCCTGAGCCGCTACCACGACGTCGCTCCCGCCACCAAGGATCACGAAACCTACTCGTCGGCCAAGGGCGCGACGCTGGACATGGTGAAGGCCCATGACAACGCGATCCCGGTGCCCAAGGTGATCATCTCGATGGATCCGCCAGAGCATCAGAAGATGCGCAGGCTGGTGAGCAACGTGTTCACCCCGCGTGCCATCGCGGCGCTGGAAGACATGGTGCGCGAAAAGGTCTACGAACGCATCGAAGCTCTCGACCCCACATCCTTCGACGCGGTGGCGGATTTCTCGGCACTGTTTCCGAACGAGGTCATCACGACCATGCTGGGGGTGCCCAAACAGGACCGCGACCAGATCCGGGTCTGGCTCGACCTGCTGTTGGAACGCCATCCCGGCGACATCACCACCACCAGGACGGGTTACGAGGCCTCAGTCAAGACGGGTGTCTACTACTACAACCTGGTTCAGCAGCGCCGCGCCGAACCGCAGGACGACATGATCAGCCGCCTCATCGAGACCGAGATCGAACGCGACGGTCAGATCGAGAAGCTCAGCGATGTGGACATCACCGGATTCGCCACCATGCTCGGCGGAGCCGGCGCCGAGACGGTGACCAAGCTCATCGGCAACGCCATGGTCGCGTTTGCCGACTTTCCCGACCAGTGGCAGAAGTTGCGTGCGGACCGCAGCAAGATCCCCGCGGCGATCGAAGAGTTGCTGCGCTACGAGGCGCCGTCCCAGTACCAGATCCGCACCGCCACAAGAGATGTGACGTTGCGCGGCACGACGATCCCCGAAGGCGCCGCCGTTCTGCTGGTGACGGGTTCAGCGACCCGCGACGAGCGGATGTTCCCCGATCCGGACCGGTTGGACATTGACCGGGAACGCAAGATGGGCTTTAATCTCGCGTTCGGCTACGGCGTGCACAGCTGTCTGGGGGCTGCGCTGGCGCGAATGGAAAGCCGCATTGCACTGGACGCTCTACTGGACCTCGTCCCCGAGTACGAGGTTGACCGCCGCGGGTTGCGCCGGGTGGCGATGTCCAACGTCTGCGGCTGGTCGAACGTACCCGTGCGCAGGCGGGACTGAACCGGCGATTCAGACCGGAACTTTGATTCCCAGCTGCTCCATCGCGTTGCCGCCCATGATCTTTGCCCTCGCCGACTCCGAAAATCCCTCGAGCCTGTCGACGAAACTCAACGGGTCACCGATGCCCTCCGGGTGCGGAAAATCTGAGCCGAACATGACGTGGTCTTCGCCCATGATGTCCACGATCCCCTTGAGGTCGTCTTCCAGGAACGGGTGGATGTAGATGTTGCGCTTGAACACCTCGACCGGATGCTCGTCGAACTCCTTCGGCATGATCCGGTAGGCGGTGTTCAGTTGCTCCAGCAGGTTTCTGACCCAGCCGCTGCCGTTCTCGACGCACAGGATCTTCAGGTCGGGGAACCGCGACAGCGCACCATGACAAATCATCGCCGCCAAGGTGTCCTCGATCGCGCGGTGACCCATCACCACCTCACGCAGCGCGCTCGGCTTGAACGACAGGTACTCGTCACCGCCTTCCCACTCCATGAGGTGCTTCTGGTAACCGCTGTCTGAGGCGTGCATGGTGACCGGCATCCCGACCTTCACCACCTCTTCCCAGAACGGGTCGAACTCGGGCAGGCCCATGGAGCGCGACCCGCCGAAGCGGCTGGGCACCGGAGCCGGGCGGACCAGGAAGGTCTTCATACCGCGTTCAAGACCCCAGTGGAACTCCCTGATGGCCTCCTCCACGAGGGGCAGGCAGATCACCGGGGTCGCGAAAATGCGGTCCTGGTAGTCGAATGTCCAGTGTTCGTGCATCCATTCGTTGAGCGCGTGGATGATGGCATGGGTGAGGACCACGTCGTCGGTGGTCCGTTCCTCGATCAGGCTCGCCAGGGTGGGATACATCACGCAGCGATCTATACCGAGGTCGTCCATCAGCTCGAGCCGGGGGCCGGGCGACTGGTAGGCGGGTATGACATCCATTGCCTCGCCGACGAATTCACGGAACGTCAGCCCTTCGGGATTGTTGCCGAGAAAGTAATCTTCGGCGCTGCCCGGCCTGGCTACCCGCGCGAACGTCGGGTTGGGGATCATGTGGCTGATGTGGTCTTTGACGACGAGTTTGGGCCGGCCGTTGACCTCGACATAACCGACCTTGCCGCGGTGCTGTTTCGGGAGGTATTTGGTGAGCGCATCCGTCGTCTCGTACATGTGGTTGTCGATATCGAAAACCGGGTACGGCAAAGCACGGGCAGGCATGTCAGATTCCTCCTGAGCAGCGAATATGATCATTTACGCTCACTGAGAATGACGTTATCACCTGCCGGTCCAGGCGTCGACCACCGCCTCGGTCGTGGTCACCGTGGCCAGCAGCGCCAAACTGTTGTCGATGACCGTCTCCGCGTATTCACGCGGATAGCCGCTGACTGCATCGCGCGGCAGCACGAACTGGTAGCTACGGTTCACCGCGTCCATGACAAAGTTCGGGATCGCGATGTTGACCGAAACACCTACGCCGACAATCGTCTTGATGCCCAGGTTGCGTAGCACCGAATCAAGATCGGTACCGCACATCGGTCCCACGCCATGCGTGCGGGTAAGGACCAGATCGGTGTCCACCGGTCCCAGTTCCGGTAGCACCGAGGCGCCGGCGCTGCCCGGCGTGAGTTCGGCGGAGAAGGACTTGCCTGCCGCGAACAGTCGGGCATTGGTGTTGGATCCGCGGCCGTCGGGACGGCGCTGAACCAGGCAGTGCACGACGGCAACGCCCGCCGCCCGTGCGACGTCGAGCAGTTTGGCGATGTTCGGGATCGCCTCGCGGCGAGCCTCCTCGGCAAGCAACGGCAGGCCGGCCTGCGGACCGATCACACCCCCCTGGCATTCCTGCGTCACCAGCGCGGTGGTGACGGGATCGAGCAGTTCCTGAAGGCTTGGTTGCGGCATGAGAATAGACGTTATCGCGCCGCGATGAACTCCTCGGCAAAGGCCCGGGCGTGCTCGATCACCTCGGCCCGGTCCGCACCGGGTGGAGCGATAGTGAGCCACGTGACGCCGGCCTTCTCGAGCCGGGCGATGGTGGCATGGCGCTCGTCTGTCGATCTGTTGTCGTCCAACAGATTCCCGGCCGAGAAGCAGATGTCCAGCGGTTCGGTCCGGCCGATCTCGACCGCGTACCGTTTGGCCCAGTCGATGGCGGCTTCCAAATCATCGAGCGTAGCGATCTCCGCCGTCCGTGACGCGGTCGCGTAGCCGAACGTGTTGAACGGCGCCCACCCTTGGGCGCGCGAGACCGCCCGGCGGATGGCCGGCTTGCTGTTGCCGCCAACCCACACC
Source organism: Mycobacterium sp. NGS67 (assembly GCF_059812185.1). NCBI lineage: Bacteria > Bacillati > Actinomycetota > Actinomycetes > Mycobacteriales > Mycobacteriaceae > Mycobacterium > Mycobacterium sp. NGS67. Next base: position 106,463 of record NZ_JCALCF010000004.1, on the reverse strand, counting down.
GGTGGCAGGGTTTCGGGCAACGGGCGCAACCGGACCCCCCGGGAGGCGAACGACGTGCCGTGATAGGCAGTGTCCTCACCGGACATCACCTTGCCCAACACGTCCAGCGCTTCATCGAGCAGCGCGCCCCGGTTGTCGAAATCGATTCCCAGCGCGCTGAATTCCGGCTTCAGATAGCCCGCAGCGGTGCCCAGGATGAGCCGCCCATTGGACAGCACAGCAAGGCTTTGAATCGACTTGGCGCCCAGAAAAGGATTGCGGTAGGCCGCGATATAGACGTTGGTCAGCAACTTGACGTCGGTCGTCGCGGCGGCGGCGAATGACAGTGCGACGAACGGGTCCAGGGCGTGGTGACCGCCGTGGTCGAGCCACTTGGCGTCGGGCGCCGGATGATCGGTGACGTGCACTGCGGCGAAACCGCTTGTCTCGGCAGCCTTTGCGATGTCGGCAATGGCGTCGGCCGAGACGAACTCGGCTACTTTCTCGACTCGCTGGGTGGGCAATTCTAGGGAGAACGAGACGCTCACGTGAGTCCTTTCACTGCGGAGACAAGTACTGCCAGGCGCTGCGCGTGATAGTCGGGGGTCCCGAACATCAGTTGGGTGGCTTTGGCGCGGCGGACGTAGAGGTGGGCGTCGTGCTCCCAGGTGAATCCGATACCACCATGGATGCGCATGTTGTCCAGCGCAACCCGGAGAAAGGCTTCCGAACAGACCAGTTTCGCGACCGCGGCCACGGTGGCCAGCTGATCGGTCTGGGCCACGTCGGCCGCGTGCGACGCCGCCGAACGCGCCCCCTCGACCAGCACCAACATGTCCGCGCATCGATGCTTGACAGCCTGGAAGCTGCCGATCGGCCGTCCGAATTGGATGCGGTCCTTGGCGTAGCCGACGGCCATGTCGAGGCAGCGTTGCGCTGCGCCGACCTGTTCGGCGGCCAGTGCGACGATGGCGACATCCGAGGTGCGCGCCAGTCCGGGCGCGGCAGCACCGTCGGTTCCGATCAACTCCGCCGCGACGCCGTCGAAGTCCAGACGGGCGACCTTGCGGGTACGGTCGAGTCCGGCCAACCGCGTGCGATGCAGTCCTTCCGCTCCGGCATCGACCGCGAACAGGGAGACGCCGGCTTCGGTATTTGCCGCTGCCAGAACGACATCTGCGGTATGCCCGTCGAGCACGAGCGGTGCCGTGCCATGAATCCGGTGGACGCAGCCGTCACGCCGCGCGCGCAACGTCACAGCGTCTGGTTCCCACGCCCCGAGTCGGCCGTTGAGGATCAGCGTCGCGGTGCTCGTGCCGTCGACCAACGCCGGGACGTACCTCTCGATGGCGGTGCGGTCGGCGCTGGCCAGAATCGCCGGGGTGGCCAGCGCGACCGTGGCGAAGAAGGGGGAGACCAGCAAGGCCGCACCCATCTCCTCCAACACCACCGCCAGTTCGGCGAGCCCCGCGCCGGCCCCGCCCCACTCCTCGGGTACCGCGACACCGGTCAGGCCCAACTCCGCGGCCAGCTGGTGCCAGGACGACGCGTCGAAACCGGTATCGGTCGCCATCAGCTCGCGGACGGTGCGGCTGGACGACTTCTCCGTCAGAAAGGCGCGTACGACGCTGCGGAGGTCGTCGACGTCACTTGACGGCACGCGCTGCCTCCAACTGCCGGTCCGCCCCTCGAATAGGTGTAGCCGGATCAGGATAGTATCTTTGCTGAAATAGAGAATAACCATTCTCGCACGGAGGAGCCACGTGGTGACGAAGCTCGACTACGGGATATTCGATTGCGACACCCACTGCTACGAGACGCGGGACGCATTCACTCGCTACCTTCCCAAGCGTTTTCACGACCGCGCCATCGCCCCGGTCGTCGCCGCCGACGGCAAGGAGGTCATCCTCGCCGGCCACCGGATCGCCACCTTCAACAGCGAGGCCGGACTGGGCTTCGACCTGGCCTACCGGCCGGGCTCGCTCAAGGAGATGCTCAAGCAGATGGGCTCGGGCAACCCGGACGAGACCTATGAGCCCCAGCCGATGCAGCCCGAATACCTGGAGCGGGAACCGAGATTGAACGTGATGGCCGCACAGAACGTGGAGCGTGCGGTCATCTTCCCGGCAGGTATGGCCCTGGCCGCCGAGCACTATGTCGACGACACCGAGGCGCTCTATGCCAATCTGCGCTCGTTCAACCGCTGGTTCGACGAGACATGGGGATTCAACTATCAGGACCGGCTGTATGCCACCGCGTTGTTGTCGCTGCGAGACCTCGAGTCGTCGATCCGGGAAACCGAGGCGATCATCGAGCAAGGCGCACGCCTGGTGCTATTACCGACGGGGCCTGCCTATGGGCGCTCACCCGGCGACCCGTACTTCGACCCGATCTACGCGCGGCTACAGGAAGCCGGTTGCACCCTGGTCTTCCACATCCAGCCGTACTGGTATTTCACGGCCATCTCGCCGGCTTGGGGGCACAGTCCCGACCCGGCCGCGTGGCACATGTCTGCCTGGCAGTGGATGAACATCTACGGGCAGCGGCCGATCGAGGACACCCTGTCCGCACTCATCTTCGACAACCTGTTCGGGCGGTTTCCCGGACTGAATGTCCTTGTTGCCGAACATGGTGCGGAGTGGGTGCCGCAATTCTGCATCCACATGGACAAAAGCCGCGGGATGGGCCGCAACGGTCCCTGGATCGGCGGCAAACTGACCGAGCGCCCGTCGCAGATCTTCCGCCGCCACGTCGGCGTGGTCCCGTACCCCGAGGACGACATCCCGACCATCGTCGACCGGCTGGGCTACGACGAATGCCTGCTGATGGGTTCGGACTATCCGCATGCCGAAGGACTGGCCGAACCGGCCGATTTCGTCAAGCTGCTCGACCCGCTCGACGACGCCGCCAAGCGACGGATCATGCGCGACAACGCCGATCAGCTGCTCGCTCGGAGCTAGTACCTGTGCCGGACGACGACGTCGACCTGGAGTTGCTGCGGTCGTCGGCGCGCAAGTTCCTGGCGGAGCGGGCAGACAGCCAATCCATCGACGCCCTGGCGGCGCTGGACTGGACCGGCCTGCTCGTCGACGAAACCCTGGGCGGTGCCGGCTGGCGCCCCGTCGAGTCATGCGTCGTCGCCGAGGAACTCGGCCGGGCCCAGGATGGCTCGGCGTGGTTCGGGACGGTGGTGTCCGCAGCCGCGGTCGCCGCGGCCCCCGAGGAAATCAGACAGCGTTGGCTGCCAGACCTTTTGCGCGGTGCCGTCACGGCCGGGATCGCCGTGGGAGACGGCACGCGAATCGTCCGTGGTGATGTGGTGGATCTTGTCGTGGCGTTGCGGGACAACGGTGTTCACCTCATCGACGGCGCGGGTCCACAGTGTCGCCGAGCTGACGGCGATCTGTTGGACGTCACCCGGCCAGTTTGGTCCGTCGACCTTGTCGGCGTGCCGAGTGTGCCGATCGGCCCAGCCGAGTTGGCCCGTCGGCTGTCGGCGGTCGCCCGCGTGCTCGTCGCCGCCGACTCGGTCGGCGCTGTCGCCATGACGCTGGAGCGACTGACGTCCTACCTCAAGGAGCGCATCGCATTCGGGGCGCCGATCGCAAGCTTCCAGGCGGTTCAGCACCGGCTGGTGGAACTATTCGTCTTCGTGGTCAAAGCACGCGCCATCGTGATGAGGGCGGCTCGCGCACTCGCCGCGGGTGAGGACCGCGCGGCAGTGTTGACGACGTCGGCTCATGCTTTCGTCGCCGCGAAAGCAGCTGCCGCCGTTGACGAATGCATGCAGTTGTCGGGCGGGATCGGCTTCACCTGGGAGTATCCGCTGCACTACGAATTGCGGCGGGTGTTCGACAACGGGCATCTAATCGGCACCGCACGGACGAGCCGGGCCCTGTTGGCCGAGGAGGCTGGCTGGTGAGCGATTTCGGGCCCAGACCGAGCGCAGAACAGTTGGCGGCGTTCAGAACTCGGGTCAAAGCGCACATCACGCAACACGCGCCTACCATCGAAGCCCGTGAAGGGCATCGGGCGCCGAAGAACCCCGCGCAGGAAGCGCAATTGCGCAGCTGGTTCGCCGGATTGTTCGAGGCAGGCTTCGTCGGTGCGGACTGGCCCGTCGAGTACGGCGGCAGGTCTGACCATCATCCGCTACACGACCGCATCGTCAGCGAGGAGATCCTGCGCGCCCGGGCGCCGCGCCCGGTCGACCAGGTCAATCTCGCTGCCCATGTACTGCTGCACTTCGGCTCCCCGGAGCAGAAGCGGACTCTGTTGCCGCCGATCCGCAGCAGCGAGCACGTGTGGTGCCAGCTTTTCAGCGAACCCGATGCGGGCAGTGACGTCGCCGCAATCCGCAGCCGCGGTGTACGGCAGGACGACGGCAGCTGGGTCATCGACGGACAGAAAACGTGGATCACCGACGGGCATTGGGCCGACATGGGTTTGGCGCTGATCCGGACGGATCCGACGTCGTCACGTCATCACGGACTTTCGGTGTTCGCCGTCCCGTTGACCGCGCCCGGCGTTCAGGTCCGGCCCATCCGCACCGTCGGGGACGCGATCGAGGTGAACGAGGTCTTCCTGAGCGGCGTGGTGGTCGGTTCCGACAGTCTCGTCGGTGAAGCGGCTCAGGGCTGGTCGATCATCATGGCCGGTCTGGACTTCGAGCGTTTCGGTATCGGCGGCAACGTGGTGCTGCTCGAACTGCTGATCGACGACCTGGTGACGGTGGCGCGCCACGGCCTCGTCGACGGCACGCCGGCGTGGGAGCACGACGACATCCGCCAGGCCGTCGCCGAGTTGGGCGTCGAGGTCGAGGTGGCGAAGTCGTTCATCGACGACCATGTCGAGCGGCTGATCGCCGGCGCCGACCAACCCGGCGACGGCTCGATCGCCAAGCTCAGCTTCGCCGAGACCTACCATCGGATTTCGGCCTACGGCGCCGAACTCGCCGCCGCCACAAGCGAATCCGTCACGAACGACACGGAAGTGCAGCAGGCCAAACAACGTCTGCGAGAATGCTGGTTGTGGTCGCGCGCCTATACGATCTCCGGTGGAAGCTCCGAGATAATGCGTAACATCCTCGCGAAACGTCGACTGTTGTTACCGAGCGGCTGATGTCCCAAACGTATTGGGGCCTGGTCGAAACCGCAGCACAGACCCACCCCGACCGCATTGTGCTCGTTGATGACTTTGGCCGCAGCCTCACGAATTCCCAGTTGCGCGAAGCAGCGGAGAAAACGGCAGCGGCGTTGGCTGCTGACGGAGTCCGCGACGGCTCCGTAGTGTCGTGGCAGCTGCCGACCACGCTGGAGACGATGGTTGTCATGGTCGCTCTGGCGCGCCTCGGCGCCGTCCAGAACCCTATCCTGCCCATCTGGCGCGAGAGCGAAGTCGGCTTCGTGACAGCGCAACTCGGCACCAACGTGATTATTGTGCCGGGTGTGTGGCGCGGCTTTGACCATGTCAAGCTCGCCGGAGCCCTCGCTAATGATAGGCCGATGACTGTGGTAGTGGTTGACCACGCGGCTCCGATCGCCGACGGCCTACGGCTTCCCGCCGGTGACCCCGCGTTATTACCCGCGCCGCCGACGGAAGCAACCCTGCCGCGCTGGGTCTACTACTCATCGGGTACCACCGCAGCACCCAAGGGCGTGCGGCACTGCGACCGCTCCGTGATCGCCGGGTCCGCTGGGGTGGTCGGCATGTTCGGTGCGTCGAACAGTGACGTCAACCCGATCGCCTTTCCTGTGTCACACATTGGCGGTGCGGCGATGCTGGCGGCAAGTCTGCTCACCGGCATGCGGCTGGTTCTATTCGACGTATTCGATCCGGTCCTCACACCAAAGGCGATCGCAGCGCATCGCCCGACGATGCTCGGCTCGGCGACCCCCTTCTTCGTGGCCTTCATGGCCGCGCAGCGCGAGCACGGCACGGATCCGCTATTTCCCGATCTCCGCGGTTGCGTTGGGGGAGGTGCGCCCATCACCGCTGAGCTGGGGCGACAAATTCGCGAGACCTTTTCCGTTGCAGGCGTTGCAAACTCATGGGGATTGACCGAGTTTCCCGTCGTGACCTCGCCCCCACCGGACGGAGAGCCCGCGATTCTTGATAACACCGTCGGTCGGCCCGTGCCGGAAGTCTCCGTGCGCGTCGTCGATGACAACGAGCGCGACGTCGACACCGGTGAGGAAGGCGAACTTCGACTCAAGGGACCGCAGTGCTTCCTCGGATACGTGGACGGCTCGCTCGACGCCGACGCCTTCGACGCCGACGGCTGGTTTCGTAGCGGTGATCGGGGGCGGATCAACTCCGACGGCAACGTCGTCGTCACCGGCCGCATCAAGGACGCGATTATCCGCAATGCGGAGAACATCTCGGCGCTCGAAATCGAGGGGGTGCTGGCCGAACACCCCGCGGTAGCCGACGTCGCATTCATCGGTGTACCGGATCCCCGCACCGGAGAACGGGTTTGCGCCGTCGTGGTTGCCGAGGACGGGAGCGACGTCACGCTCGCCGAGCTGGCCGAACATTGTCAGGCGCAGGGGTTGAGCCGGCACAAATCACCGGAACGCCTGGAGTTGGTGCAGGCACTGCCGCGCAATCTCACCGGCAAGGTGCTGAAGAACGAACTGCGGACGCGGTTCACGTAGGCCGCATGACTTCGTCCGCGATCTTGACTGGCGCGGAGACGCCTTCTACGGTCACTCCAGGCTTCTGAGAAACCTATCTCGAATATCCGAAAATTGTTGGACGGTCGGCGGAGGTGAGCCGCGTTGCGTGCAGTGGTGTTGAGAGGCGGCCGGCTGGAAGTCCGCGAGACTGCCGATCCCGTTCCCGGTCAAGGTGATCTGCTGCTGAAAACCCTCAGCACCGCGATCTGCGCTTCCGATGTTCACTTCATGGACCACCCCGAACTCGGAGTCGATGACCCGACGGGCCGCTCGCTCTACGACCCCGACCGCGACATCGTGATGGGGCACGAATTCGTCGGCGAGGTGATCGGCCACGGCCCCGGCTGCAGCGATGCGTTTCCGATCGGTTCCCGCGTCACGTCGATGCCGATCCGGTTGGTCGACGGCGGCACCGGCGGTCTGCGCATCATCGGTCAACACCCGGACGCGCCAGGCAGTTTCGGCGAATTGCTGGTCGTGCCGGAGGCCACGGCGAGGGTGGTCGACGGATCGGTTTCCAGCGATGCCATAGCGGTCGTGGATGCGTTCGCGGTCGGCGAGTTCTATGTGCGTGCCGCCAACATTCAGCCCGGCGAGACGCCGATCGTGATCGGCGCCGGAGCGATCGGACTGTCCGCGGTCGCGGCGCTGTCCGCCCGTGGCATCGAACCGATCATCGTCTCCGACTTCAAGGCGGAACGACGCGAACTCGCCGCGACGAACTTCGGTGCGCACGTCTTGGTGGATCCGGGCGAACGGTCGGTGTTCGACGTGTTCCGCCAGGTGCGGGCCGAACACCATCTCGGCGGTCCGGCGGTCGTGTTCGAGTGCGTCGGTGCTCCGGGACTCATCGGGAACCTGGTCAAGGAGGCGGAGTTCTACAGCCGGATCTATTGCGCCGGTGGCTGGTACACCGGCGACACCCTCGACATCACCGAAGCCACCCGCAACGGGCTCACCCTGCAGTTCGGCGGTGGTCCTATGCCGCAGGACTGGTACGGCGTGCTCGAGGCCGTGGTCGAGGGCAGGCTCGATCCGTTGCCCAGCATCGGCCGGATCATCGGATTAGACGACGTGCCCGACGCTTTGGATCAGGCGCGCAGATCCGAGGGGCCGCCCCGGGTCGTCGTACACCCGAACGGAGACATCGAATGACCGACCGCGACGAGCTTGTCGATCTGACGATTCGCTACGCCACTGCGATCGACAGTCGGAAATATCAACTGCTCTCAACGGTTTTCACCGCGGATGCCGAGCTGGACTACGGCGAGGTCGGGCAATGGACCGGAGCGGCCGAGGTCACCGAGTTCATGGACCTGGCCCATGCGGGAGCCGCGAACACCATGCATCGGATGAGCAACCAGGTCGTCGCCGTCGACGGTGACACCGCGACGCTGCGGACCTACCTCGACGCGTTGATACTCGCCGCAGACGGCTCTGGGGTGAATGCGGTCGGATACTACGACGACGAAGCGGTGCGCACCGGTGACGGCTGGCGGATCCGCAAGCGCAAGTTCACCTCTGTTCGGCTCGTCATTGTTAGCGGCTGATTATCGCTAGTCCTCGTGGCCGACCGGTCTGGTCGTTGGGCCTGGCGGGGCGGTCGACTCGCCGGGAAATGGTGTTTGGCCGTATCCCGGTCGTACTTAAACGGCTTTCGGGGTGAATCCCTGGCGTTGGTTGTGAAGTGACGGCTTTCGGGGTGAAGCCACGGCGGAAAAATTGGCGAAATACCTACCAGGATTCACGCGCAAAGCCCAGGATTCACGCGCAAGGCCCAGGATTCACGCGCAAGGCCCAGGATTCACGCGCAAGGCCGAGGATTCACGCGCAAAGCCAAGGATTCACGCCGAACGCACCAGGCCCCTCAGACGCCGATCAACTCCTTGAGGTTGCCGCCCATAACCCGGGCCGCGGTCGCCTCCGGCAGATCCGAGAGCTCCCTGACGAACTCCGCGGGCTCGGCCAGGCCTTCGGGGTGCGGGTAGTCCGAGCCGAACATCACGCGCTCGGCGCCGAGCACGTCGATGAGATGGGACATGTCCTCTTCGTGAAACGGGTTGACCCACACGTGCCTGCGGAAGACGTCGCATGGGTGCTCACTGAACTCGCGGGGCTTCTTGCGGTACACCCGGTCGAAGACCTCCATCAGTCGCTGTGCCCACGACCCGCCGTTCTCGACCACGCCGATGCGCAGACCGGGGAAGCGTTCGAACACGCCGTGGGCGATGAATGCCGCGAGCGTGTCGAAGATGTGCCGGCTCTCCTCGTAGATGAACCCGCGAAGCTTGGTCAGCTGGAAGCCCTGGAACTCGTCGCCGCCTTCCCAGTCGTTCAGGTAGCGGTCATATCCCGCATCGGAATTGTGCATCTGCACCGAGATGCCCGACGACTCGACGAGGCGCCAGAAGTCGTCGAATTCGGGCAATGCCGGGGAGCGAGAAGTGCCATCTGAACGCGGGACGGGGGCCGGCCGGATCAATACCGTCTTCGCTCCGTTGTCCAGGCACCACTCGAGTTCCTCGACGCCCTTGGCGGGATCGTTGAGCGAAATCGCCGGCACCGCGAAGATGCGGTTCTGGTAGTTGAAGGTCCAGTCGTCACGCAGCCAGCGGTTGAACGCGTGCGTCACCGCGTGGGTGAGTTCGGTGTCGGATTTGGTGCGTTCTTCGAGCATGCCCGCCGTGGTCGGGAACATCACCGCGCCGTCGACACCTTGGCGGTCCATCAACGCCAGGCGCAGGTCGGGGCGCCGGAATTCATCGGGACAGCGGATCGGGTTGGCGAGTTCGCGCAGGGTTTTGCCGTCCGGGTTGATTCCGCGGTAGTAGTCGGCCCAGGCGCCGGGGGTGGGGATCACTTCGTAGGTCGGGTTCGGAATGCACTCGGTGACGGTGCCGAGGATCTGCAGCTTCTTGCGGCCGTTGATGTCGACGAATTTCAGTGCCTCGGAGTACTTCTCCGGCAGATAGCGGGTGTAGGCGTCGATGGTCTCGTACATATGGTTGTCGGCATCCCAGACCTCGAATGCCCGTCCGTCCGCCATAGCCGCCTCCTCCGCAGGTTCGGAGATCACTATATCCGAATCCGAGAACACAGGTTCTCGCACCCCGCCGGAGCCATGTGCGGGGCAATGAAATCAACTATTCTCAGTGCCGCACAGGCGCCTGCGTCACGTCGGCGAGTGCCACGAGCTCACGTTTGACGACTTTGCCAACGTCGTTGCGCGGCAGCTGATCCACGAACACGATCCGTACCGGGATGCGATACGGTGTCAATCGCCCACGGCACCACGCCACGAGGTCGGGTTCGGTCAGCGACGGATCGGCACGGACCACGAACGCCCAGGGCACCTCGCCGAGCCTTTCGTCGGGAACTCCGACGACCGCCGCATCCCGCACGCCGTCGGCTCCGATCAACACATCCTCGACCGTGCCGGGAAACACCTTCAGCCCGCCGCGATTGATCATGTCCGACACCCTGCCGTCCAGCCACAGGAAGCCGTCGTCGTCGAACCAGCCGAGGTCGCCGGTATGGAACCACCCGTCGTCGGTCAACCGGTCCAGGAAAGCGGGATCCACGTCGCGTGCCGCGGTGGTCGGCGTGCGGACCAGCACCTCGTCGTCGGCGATGGTCACGTCGATGCCCGGCAGCGGCCGTCCCACCGAGCCCAGTTTGGTTTCGCCCCATTCCCGCGCGTCGGCGGCCGACCAGCCGACGACTTCACCGCCGAGTTCGGTCTGGCCGTAGGAGTTGAGCACGAGCACGCCGAACTTATCTCGGAATCGGCGGGCCTGCGTCGGCGACAGGGGAGCGGTGATCGACCGGACCATCTTCAGCGGCGACAGATCGGTCACCGCTCCGTCGTGCAGCACCATCGTCAACGCCGCCGGCGGCAACACCGTGGAACGCAGCTGGTGTCTGCGAACCAGCGCCGCGAAGTCAGCCGGCGAAAAGCGGTCCATCAGAACCACTCCCGAGCCGGCGCGAAACGCGAACAGCACCTGGTAGATTCCGGCCCACAGGGACAACGACAACGGCACCAGATTCGGCATCGGTGTCCTCGTCAGCGCGCCGGCAGCGGATTTCGGGCCGCGAAGTTTCGCCAGGAGCCGATCGATCAGGTCGAGCACGGTCGCGTGCCGCAACGGCACCGGCTTGGGCGGCCCGGTGGTCCCGGAGGTGAACTGCAGCAGCGCTACATCGTCGTCGTACTGGCGGGGGTCAGTCAGGGGCCGCGCCGCGGGATCCGCCGACCATTGCAGGTGCGCGCCGGTGACGACGGTCAGCCCGAAGCCGGAAAATCGTTGCCGCAGATCGGGAGTCGTGATCACCGCGACTGGTCGCAGGATCTCGAGCTGAGCGGCCAGTTCGGAGTCGGCGGCCCGCGGGTTGAGTGGGGTGTAGACCCCACCCGCCCGCCAGGTGCCGAACAGTGCGGCGACGGTGACCGCGTCGTTGGGCAACATCGCCGCGACGACCTGTCCGGTCGTCAACCCCGACTCGGTCAGCAGCGCGCCGAGCCCCTCGGCGCTCGCGGACAGCTCGCCGGCAGTCACGTTGCCTGCGAGCGTATGTACCGCTACGTCGGGTAACCCGTCGAGCAGGACGGCCAGGCTCATGAATCTGGTTCCAGCGGTTGCCAATTAGGTGTTCTCTTGTCCGCGAATGCGGCGGGTCCTTCGTTCTGGTCCGGATGACCCCACATCGACGTCAGGTGCTCGGCACCGGCCCGGCACGCGTCGGTCAGACCGTACTCGAGCGCACCCCACAATGCCCGTTTGGTGGCCCGCATTGCGGCCGGCGAATTCCTGGCGATCTTTTCCGCGAGTGCCTGCGCCACGTCACGCAGCTTTTCGGGTGGATCGACGACTTCGCTGATCATGCCGAACTGGTAAGCGCGCTGTGCGCTCAACCGTTCGTGGCTGCCCACCAAGGCCATCCGTAACACGGCCTCGGCGGGCACTTTGCGCATCAACGCGATGGTTTCCAGCGCAGAGACCTGACCGATGGACACGTGCGGGTCGACGAACGACGCATCAGAGGCGGCGATGACGATGTCGGCGTCAGCCACCCAGTGCAGTCCGCCGCCCGCGCAGACACCGTTGACGGCGGTGATGACCGGCTTTGCGACGTTGCAGTGCCAGCCAGTGAGTTTGAGGTCGAGTGTCCGCATCGTCTCCTGGAACTGCTGCACGGCTTCGCCGTCCAGGTCCTCGACGTCGGCACCCACCTGGAAGGCCCGTCCGTTGCCCGTGTGCACGATGACGCGGACAGCGGGGTCGGCATCCAGATCCGCCCAGGCTCTGGGGAATTCGGCGCGCATCACGGCATCGTATGCGTTGAGACGGTCCGGTCGGTTGTTGATGATCCAGCCGACGGGACCGTGCCGCTCGACGATCAGCCGCTGATAGGTCATCGGAGTTCCGCCACATCCGACAGCGGCTGCCACTGCGCAACGCGCTTTTCCCGCCACGCCCGCACACCTTCGGCGTGGTCGGGATGGTTGCGTAGCCGCCAGATCTCGTCGGCGGCTTCGCTGCGCGCCTGGGTCAAACCGACTTCCAGCGCTCGCCACAGCGCTTTCTTGGTCGCCCGCATGGCCGTCGGTGAATTGGTGGCGATGGTCGCGGCGAGCCGCTCTGCCGTGGGGCGCAACCGCTCGACCGGCACCACCTCGGACACCATCCCCAACTCGTAGGCGCGCTGGGCGGAGATGCGTTCACCTTTGCCGCTCAATGCCATTCGGGTGATTGCTTCCATCGGCGACTTGCGTAACAGGGTGATCGCCTCATAAGCCACCGCTTGACCCAGCGATACGTGCGGGTCGACGAAGGACGCAGTGTCGGCGGCGATCACGATGTCGGCGTCGGCCACCAGATGCAGCCCCCCGCCCGCGCACACGCCGTTCACGGCCGCGATGACTGGCTTCCACACCTGGCAGTGCCACGACGAGATCCTCAGCGTGGCATCCCTGGTGCGCCGGGAATGCCTTCGCATGGCTGGCTTGTCGCGGGCGACTTGCACGACGTCCATCCCGGTACAGAACGACCGGCCGTTGGCGGTGTTGACGATCACCCGCACCTCGGGATCGGTGTCCAGGTCGGCCCATGCGGCTTCCAGCTCGTCGAGCATCAGTGCGTCGAACGCGTTGCCGGCGTGCGGCCGGTTCAAGACGAGCCAGCCGATGCCGTCGGACTTCTCTACGATCAGGCGTTCGTAGGTGCTCACGAGCGCGGAATCTCTTTCCAGGGCTTACCCTTCCACGGATCCGGTTCCCTGGGCAGGCCTAGTACCCGCTCGCCGAGGATGTTCTTGTTGATGTCGGTGGTGCCGCCTTCGGTCCCATTGGCCAGGCTGCGCAACATGCCATGGACCTCGGGTGGCAACTCGTCCGGATCGTCGCCGGCGGGCCACGCGACCGCGGACGTCCCCAGCAGGTCCACCATCAAATCTTGAATCTCCTGATTCAGGGTCGCCTGATGCACCTTGCCGATCGATGACGCCGCGCCGGGGGATTGTCCGGCCGAGAGCGCTTTGCGCACACGCACATTGGTCCAGCCGCGGACCTGTTCCTGGGCCCACAGCCGCATCACCTTGACCCTGATGACCGGGTCGTCCCAGCGGCCGGTCTCCTGAGCCAGGGTGATCAATCGTTCGGCGCTGAACCCACCGAGACGGCCCATGCCACCGGATCCGGAGCCCGAGACCATCTGCCGTTCGCTGGACAGCGTCGCCGCGCTGACCCGCCAGCCGTCGTCGACGTCGCCGACTCGATGTGCGTCGGGAACCCGGGCGCCGTCGAGAAAGACTTCGTTGAATTCGGATTCGCCGGTGATCTGGCGCAGGGGCCGTACCTGGACGCCGGGTTGGTGCATGTCGAGCAGGAAGTAGGTGATGCCCTGGTGCTTGGGCTGCTCAGGGTCGGTGCGGGCGAGCAGGATTGCGAAGTCGGCCTCGTCTGCCCAGGTGGTCCAGACCTTCTGCCCGGTGATCACCCAATCGTCACCGTCACGCACCGCGCGGGTCGCGAGCGAGGCGAGATCGGATCCCGCGCCGGGTTCGCTGAACAGCTGGCACCACTTCTCCTCGTTGCGCACGATCGGCGGCAGGAAACGTCGCCGTTGTTCCTCGGTGCCGTGGCTGAACAGCGCCGCCGCCGCGTTGTTCAGGCCGAGCGGATTGAGTCGGGTCAGCCGCAGTGGCCGCAGCACTGCTTCTACGGCACCGGCGACTTCGCCTGTGACACCGAGTCCGCCGTGCTCGGGTAGCCAGGTGGGGACGACCAGACCCGACTGCGCGAAGACCGGGTACCACTGCCGGTATTCGTCGGGGCTGCGGTTGGCGCGCAAGGCGTTCGGACCCCGCGCGGCCGCCGACCGCCACGCCGCCGGTACCTGGTCGGCGACCCACTGCTCGACAGCCGCGACGGCCTCCGCGACGCCGCTGTTGCTGGTGATCGGAAGTCGTGTCATCGGCCCTGAAACTTCGCGTCGCGCTTGTCCCGAAATGCGGCCATACCCTCGCGGAAGTCTTCACTGCGGCTGGACAACTCGAGTGCCATGGCCTCGTTCTGCAGATGGCGGTCGAGGTCGAGTCCATGGCCGCTGTGCAACAGCCATTTGGTCAGACCCAGCGCGACGGTGGGGGCTTCGCCGAGCATCGACACGAGTTCGGCCGCGTCGGAGTCCAATTGGCTTGCCTCGACACTGCCGTGGATGATGCCCCAGTCCGCCGCGGTGGTCCCGGATATCTCCTGGCCCAGCATCAGCAGCTGGCGGGTGCGGACCATGCCGATCAGTCGGGGCAGCAACCATGCCGCACCGCTGTCGGGGGTGAACCCGCGAGCCATGAACGGTTCCCAGAACCTGGCGTCGTCGGCAGCCACGCAGAAGTCGGCGGCCATGGCGATGTGAAATCCGAGGCCGGCCGCCCAGCCGCGCACTACCGCGACGATCGGCACCTGGATTTGCAGCATCAGCGGAATGAGCCGGTTGGCCTTGTTGGGCAACCGCCGCTGCGTGCTTCCGACTCGGGGTTTGCGTTCTGATTTCGCGTTGTTGGCGATCAGGTCGGAGCCGGCGCAGAAGTCCGGTCCCTGCGCATCGATGCGGATGACCCGCACCGACTCGTCTGTTCCCGATGCCGCGAGGTGGCCGATCATCGCATCGAGCATCACGTCGTCGACGGCGTTCCGGCGATCGGTGCGGTCCAGCGTCAGCCGCAATGTCGAGCCGTGTTGTGCGGCTTGAAGTCCCGGGACACTGCGGTACTCCATGCGTCAGCGCTCGGCGAACTGCGCGGACACCGCCGTCAGCAGCTCCGTCAGGTTGGTGGCGTCGGCGGGCGGGTGGGGCAGGCGAACCGGCCCGCGTTCACGGCTGGGCAGCAGAATCGTGGCGTGACCGGGTGCGGTGACCTCACCCCGATGATTGGTCGCGGCCAGCTCGAGATCGACGGCGGGACGGTCGCCGTCGGCGAGATACTTCCGCGCGATGATGCCGGTGATGGTGTGCACGTCGCCCACATAGTTGAACAGCCGGAACTCGCAGTCGAGTTTCCACAACCACGCGTCGTCACCCATCCAGTCGGTGCACAGATGGATCAGCCAGGTCTCGCGCATCCGACCGTAGTCGAAAGTGTTGGGATTACCGGCGTTTCGCGCCGCACTCGGGTCCCAGTGCACCCGCTGCTGCACATCCGGGACGCCGTGTTCATTGAGCGTGTAGAAGCGGGGGATGCGCTGCCGGTTGCGCCACGCCAGTCGCAGCGGCCGGACACCGTACATCCCGGTGCCCATGCCGACGTGCCAGCACACCATGTCGGTCACCGTGAGTGGCCCTTTGGTCAGTGGTCCGACCTCGTCACCCTCGTTCACGTCCTCCCACCAGCGCGGGTCCGCACCGCGCACCGTCTCGCGCGCATACCGTTCGTCGAGTTCGGCGATCTCCTCGGCGGTCCACGTCTTCGGCTCGACAACGTCGTATTTCTTTCGGCCCCGCGCCTTGCTGCGCTCGGTGCGAATCATGTTGCGGTACTGGCCGCCCAAGATCGTGCCCTCGTCGTCCCGGAACACCTGGGCCGACCACTCGTGGATGGCGCGCTCGGCGAACTCACTGGACTTGTCCAGCGCCGCCACCAGCGCATTACGCCGATACACCCGGTGATTCGCGCGCAACGGGGCCCACCATTCCCGCGCCGACGAGGCGTAGAACGCGTGCACACCGCGCAGCGGGTCACCCTTGGTCAGGGCACGTTGTTCGTCGGACAGCGCGGCAACCTCGTCCTCACCGATCAGCGTGTCGCCGCCGACAAGAGCGGGCGGGGCGACAGACTCGCCCCAGACGGTCTTGGCCGCGTACTCCGGATCCGCCCACAACGGGTTGGAATCGCCGTAGCTCTCGGCGACATGGCGGAACGCGTCCTCGTTCGGACGAAAATAGTGCGGAGGCTGGGTGTGCGGAACGGCGATACCGATGGTGGCGCGCAATCGGGCCAGCCCCTCATCGGTGATCCGGCCGGTCTCGGCCATCGCACTGCCTCCTCGTTGTGGCCCGTGCGGTAGCCGGACTCGCAGCCAGACAGAGTGGAAATTAAGATACCCGAAAAGCGGAAACGCCGTTAACGCAGGGGTAGAGCGGTATGGGTGAAGAAGAATCCGGGATCGTCGTCAGGATCGGCGACGACGCCGTCGCGCGGATCACGATCGATCGGCCCGAGGTGGGAAACTCCTTGTCGCCCTTGGCGCGTGACGCACTGACCGAAGCATTCGTGGAAGCCGGTGACAACCCCGACGTGCGCGCCGTCCTGCTGAGCGCGAGCGGCACGCGGCACTTCTGCGCCGGGGCGGGACTGTCGGCGTCGGCGTCGCCGGCCGCAGGGAGACGTCCCGGTGACGTGGCGCGAATGTTGCAGCAGGGGTGGCAGCGGCTCATCGGATCCATCCTGGACTGCGACAAACCAGTTGTCGCCGCGGTCAAAGGCACTGCCGCCGGCGCCGGCGCCAGCCTGGTGCTGGCCTGCGACCTGGTCGTCATGTCCACCGAGGCAAGGCTTGTCGAGGCGTTCGTCCATCGCGGTATCTTGCCCGACTCCGGTGCTGTACATCTGCTGACGAGAATCGTGGGCCTGCGCAAGGCCACCGAGCTGTTGATGCTCGGTGAGCCCGTCGACGCAGCATCCTGCGAACGCCTCGGATTGGTCAATCGTGTGGTGGCGCAGCACGATACCGATGCGACCGCCGAAGAGCTCGCATTGCGGCTGGCTGCCGGCCCGACGGTGATGCTCGGCTTGACCAAGCGGCTACTGGCGGTCTCGTCGGAATCGGGACGTGACCGTGCTTTCGAGCAGGAGGCGTGGGCTCAGGAGGTGGTGTCGCGCACGAGTGACCTTCAGGAGGGCTTGTCGTCGTTCGCCGAGCGGCGCCGGCCCCGTTTCTCGGGGCGCTGACGCCGCGGGTCAGCCGGCGGCGGGTCCGCCCCGAATGGTGAATGCGGCGCTGTCATCGATCTCGTCTATCGACTCCGCCACTTTCTCCGGCGTCAGGGCGGCGTCCTGGATTCCCTTCGTCATGCCGACGAAGACCCGCGACACCTTTCCTCCGCCCACCGAGTAGATGTGCGCGGTGCGGTCGCAACTGGGATGAGACAGGTAGAGCACCACCGGAGTGACGAGCTCGGGGTCCATGACCTTGCCCGACTCACCCATGATCGTCTCGGTCATCCGGGTGCGGGCGATGGGCGCGATCGCGTTGATCGCGATGTTGTTGCGGGCACCCTCGATCGCAAGTACGTGCATCATCCCGACCAGGCCCATCTTGGCCGCACCGTAGTTGGCCTGCCCGAAGTTTCCGAAAAGGCCGGTGCCGGAGGTGGTTTGGACGATGCGGCCGTAGTTCTGATCCCGCATGACGGGCCAGACTGCCCGGGTCACGTTGAACGTGCCGACGAGGTGCACTCCGATGACCGCGTCGACCTGGTCGGCGGTCATGTTCTTGAACGCCGCGTCGCGCAGGATCCCCGCGTTGTTCACCAGGATGTCGACCCGCCCGAAATTGTCCATCGCGGCTGCGATGATCGCGGCGCCGCCTTCCTCGGTTGCCACCGAGTCGTTGTTGGCGATCGCGGTTCCTCCGGCGGCCACGATCTCGTCGACCACCGACTGGGCCGCCGACGAGGACGTCCCACTGCCGTCGACCGCGCTGCCCAGATCGTTGACCACCACTCTCGCGCCGCGGCGGGCGAACTCGAGAGCGTGGCAACGGCCCAACCCGCCGCCCGCACCGGTCACCACCGCCACCTGGTTGTCGAAAGTCATTGTCGGCATGGGGAGAGGTTACATTTACCCAATCGAGAACAGTCATTTGCATCGGAGGGCGTCGTGGGCCTGCTGGAGAATGCGCACCGGCGAGCCGCAGCGTTGCGGCCCCGCTACCGCGCGGCCGGATTCTGGTCGGCGCAGCCCGCGGATGCGGTTCGGCTCGCCGCGGCGCGGCATCCCGGCCGGCCCGCGGTCATCGATCGGCGTGCCGAACTGAGCTATGCCGAACTGGATCAGCGCATCGACGCCGCTGCTCGAGTCATGCTGAACGCCGGTGTGACGGCGGGCAATTCCGTCGTGCTGGTCGTCGGCAACGACGTCGAATCGACGGTGGCCGTGCACGCCGCGTTGCGCATCGACGCGGTGGCTCTGCTCGTGGCGCGCAGCGCGGGTGCAGCACAAATTGCGGAGATCGTCGCGCGGGCGGGTGCCCGTTTCGGGGCGGCCCCGAACTGGGCGCCGCCCGGCGATATCCCCCTGCAGTGGATCGAGACCGTCGGGAGCTTGACCACCGGTGGTATCGAGCCGTCCCGCCCAGCCGACGAACCGTGTCTCGTGCTGTACACCTCCGGTACGACGTCGCGACCCAAGGGGGTCATCCACTCGCTTAGCACGTTGTCCAAGGCGTCGGTCAATTACATTGCGGCGGCGGGGCTCACGGCGCAGGACCGGATCTTGCTGGTGAGTCCGCTGGCGTCGGTCACCGGGGTGGTGCAAGCACTGTTCATCGCGCCGATGCTGGCGATACCGGTGGTGCTCGAAGAACGCTGGGATCCGGTGTCGACCTGTGAGTTGACGGTCGCATCGGGTGCGACGTGGTACGGGGGACCGGATCGGTTGCTGGACAGGATGCTCGACGAGGCGGCGGCGCGGCGGTACCCGGTCCCGTTGCGTGCGGTGTTCCTCGGCGGCACCATGCTGCATCGGCGGATCGTCGAGCGCATCGAGGACGAGTTCGGCATCGTCGTCATGCGCGCCTACGGCTCCTCGGAGGTCCCGGTGAGCACGGCCGGTCTGCGCGGCGAGCCCCGAGACACCAGGCATGCCGACGACGGCGTGGCCCTCGCCGACGTCGAGGTGCGGGTCGGGTCGACGGCGGATCCGAACGAGTGTTGTATCCGGGGTCCACATGCGTTCCTCGGTTATACCGAGAGCGCCGACGACGAGCTCGCCTTCGACGGCGACTGGTTTCGGACCGGTGATGTCGCCGAAATCGCCGACGGCCGAGTGCGTGTCGTCGGCCGGATCAAAGACATCGTGATCCGCAACGGCATGAAAATCCCGGTCGCCGAGGTGGAAGAGGTGGTGTCCGGGATCGCCGGGGTCCGTGAGTGTGCCGCTTATCCGGTGGCCGACACCACCACCGGCGAGCGCCTCGCGCTGGCTATCGTGCTGAGACCGGGGGTCGAACTGTCTCTGGGTGACGTCGCCTCGGCGCTGCTGTCCCGTGGACTGCCGAAATTCAAACTGCCCGAGGAACTGGTGATCTGGGCAGAACCGTTGCCGGTCAACGCCAACGGCAAGGTCGAGCGCAGGAAACTCGCCGCGCTGGCGGCGGGTCGGCCCCGGTTGTTCGGCGAACGCCTGGGCGAGTCTAGCTGTGAAACGGGTTGAGTATCGGGGGGATGATCTGGTTGCCGGTCACACCGGTGAACCGGACGACGATCTGTGCGGGGATGTTCACCGTCTGGTAGACCCCGGCGCCGATCCAGGACACCGGTAGCTGCAAGAAGTCCGGCATCGCGTCGACGATGCCTTGGATCGGTTCGTACATGAAGTACGGAATCGAGGACGCGATGGTCCGCAACCCCAGTCGGAGGTTGTCCGGCACATCGGGGTAGCCCTGGGCGGCGAAGTCGGCGCTGAGGACACTGAACAGGTTGGCGCCGGGATCGACGTAGGTGCCGGCGTAGACCGGCGACGTCACCGGCGCACCCTGCATATAGCCCGGCGTCGGAAGGCTGAACTGATCCAGAATCGTCGGCGTCGTGCTCACGATCTGCCACGAGTTGTTGATCCAGCCGTCTGTCGTGAGCGGGTTGGCGTACGCCTGGTCGAAGATCACGTATGACGCTGTCTCCAAAGGAGATTGGAAGCCGTGGGTGATGCCGAACGGCTGGGGCGGTCCTACCTCTCCGTGGTCGGTGACCACCATCACGGTCCATTCCTCGCCGTTGTTGGAAAGGTCGGCCTCCCAGTCGGCGACCGCACCCAACAGGCCTCGGGTCGCCTCCGGCTGCCCCGCCAACTCGAGGCCGAGGTTGGCGTCCATGTTTCGCAGCGCCTGTGCGTACTGCGGCGAATCACCGCCCCATGCATGGGCGTTCACGTCCGGCCCGGTGAAGTACGCGAAGATCAGATTGCCCTTGTCTGGGTCGGCTGCCAGGATCGCGGCCTGGGCCTTCTGGCCGACCAGGTCCGTCGTCGCCAGCCAGTCCGGGTCGCCCGCGACCTGCGGGACGAATTCGATGTTGTCGGCGGGGTTGGAGCCCGCGGCGGCGATCTCGGTGATGACGTTCCAGTCGGCGATGACCGTGGTGTTGACCTGGTCGCCGTAGGCGTTCTCGAGGTGGTTGTACACGGTCGGCCAGTCGTCGTACGTCCACGGCGTGAAGATGTTGTTGCTCACGCCCGTCGTCTCGCCCCACACACCGGTCTGGATGGTGGTCCAGGACGGGTTGGAGATGGTGGTGTGCCCGATGATCGTCGACGCGGACGTGGTGCTCTGCGTCATCAGGGCGTGGAAGTTGGGCGTCCCGGTGGGGCCGGCGCCCAGCGCCAGGACCCTGCTCAGATTCGTGCCGTCGGTGCCGATCAGCAGGAAATTCGCGTCCGGCGTGGCCAGAGCGTAAGCGGCCGCGGCTTGTGTCTCTGTCACATACAACACCGAGGAGACGTTCCCGGTCGCGCCGGTCGCGCCTGGTGCGCCGAACAGATAGGCTGCGCCGCCGGCTCCGCCGGTTCCGCCGGGGATCGGTATGTTGTTGCCGGGCACCGTCAAGCTGAACAGGTTGCCGCCGAGTCCTCCGGTGCCGCCGGCCCCGCCGTTCCCCCACAACAACCCGCCCGTGCCACCGGCACCACCGGCCGCGCCACGCAGACCACCGGTGCCGCCGATACCGCCATTGCCGAACAGTCCGGCGTTGCCGCCGCGCCCGCCCGCCTGCCCCGGCGAACCCGACCCGCCCGCGCCGCCGTTGCCCCACAGAATCCCGCCGTCTCCACCGGCCTGCCCGGTGCCCGCCACGCCGTTGACACCATCACCGATCAAGGGACGCCCCAGGAACAGATTCGTCGGCGCATTGATCGCGCCCAAGATGGGGTCGACGAGGGGCTGCAACGGACCGGCGTTGATCGCCTCGGCGGAGGCATAAGCCTTGCTGGCGTTGGCCAGTGCCTGCATGAATTGTTCGTGGAACGCGGCCGCCTGCAGGCTGGCCGCTCCGTATGCCTGGGCGTGACCGGAGAACAGCGAGGCGATCGCCGCCGACACTTCGTCGGCCGCAGCGGCCAGCACGGTATTCGTCGGAGCCAACGCCGCCTGGTTGGCCGCCCAGATCGCGGAGCCGATGCCCGCCGCGTCTGCGACTGCTGCCGTCAAGAGGTTTGGTGCGGTGATTAGATACGACATCGTTGTCCTCCAACCCGGCCATCGAGAAATACGGCGACACCCATAGTCGCACGATTCAGCCCGCCGCGGATAGCCGCCGAAGAGCGCTATATCAATGGCTGGCGGCATGGAACACCGGGACGACGAAACCGTCGTCGTCCCGGCGGAATGCTACGACCAATTCCATTCCGGCAGTGAGCTTTTCGGGAGGGTAGTTCTCCACGACCGTCATCAGACGCGGGCCCTCCTCGAGATCCACCATGGCCAACACGTAGGGCGTCCGCGCGTGGAACGGTGCCGCGTTCTGATGAACCACGCTCCACGTGTAGAGCCGGGCGCGCCCGGTCGCGGGCGTCAACTCGACGTCCTCGCTCCAGCAGTGCGGACAGAACGGCCGGACATACAACGACGCCTGCCGGCAGGACCGGCACGTGTTGACCGTTAACGTCTGGTCCTGGACTGCGGCCCACCAGGCTTGGCTGTCGGCGTCGATGGTCGGCCGGTCCGCGCTCACTACTGCCTCCCGAGGATCATTGTGGCGCTGTGGGTGAAGAAACCGCCCATCGCGTGCACACAGGCCAGCCTCGCATCGGGGACCTGGCGGGTGCCGCACTCGCCCCGAAGTTGCCGCACCGCCTCCACCATCAAGAACATCCCCCGCATCCCCGGATGGCACGAAGCCAGGCCGCCGCCGTCGGTGTTGGTGGGCAGCGCCCCGCCGGGCCGCAGCGCGCCTGATCCGATGAACGTTCCGCCTTCGCCTTTGGCGCAGAAACCCAGGTCCTCCACGGTCAGCAGGACGGTCGAGGTGAACGAGTCGTAGAGTTGGCACACGTCGATGTCTGCCGGAGTGACACCCGCTTGCGCGAACGCCCGAGGCCCTGAGACCGCGGCCGGCGAAGTGGTGAAGTCCGGCCACTGACCCATGCTCACGTGTGACGTCGCGTCTGCCGTACCGAGAATCCAAATCGGTTCCCGTGCGCAGTCTTTGGCTACCCGCTCGCTGGCCAGCACCAGCGCGCCACCGCCGTCGGTACGCAGGCAGACGTGCTTAGCGGTGAACGGATCGGCCAGCATCGGCGCGGCCGCGACGTCTGCCGCGGTGATGCGCTCACGGTCGAACGCGTCCTCGTTCATCGCCGACCATTCGTGTGCCGCAACGGCGACTTCGGCCAGTTGTTCGGTGCTGGTACCGAATTCGATCATGTGACGCCTGGCCGCCATGGCGTACTTGGCGATCAGCGTCGCGCCGTAGGGTGCCTCGTATTGCAGCGCGCCTGCGGTACCGATGGCCGCGGCCGATGCGCGGGTCTGACGCTTGACGTCCGATCGTGCGGTCGACCCGTAGGTCAACAACGCGACGTCGACCTCGCCGGTGGCGATGGCCGCCGCCGCGTGCCGCGCCATCACCTCCCACGACGAGCCACCGACGTTGGTCGCGTCGACCCACGCGGGTCGCAGGCCGAGGTATTCGCTGACTTCCACCGGCGGCAGCAAGGTTCCGTGACCGCCGAACCCGTCGATGTCGTCTTTGGTGAGGCCCGCGTCGGCGATCGCCCGGCGCGAGGACTGGGCCATCAGAGCCATGGCGGTCTTGTCGGGAACCCGGCCGCAATCGGACAGCGCGACCCCCACGATTGCGACGCGGTCCGACGGCATAGCTATGGTTACCACATCGGGCCAGCCGCCGATAACGGCCATTCACCGGAATACGCAAGAGCTATTCTCGCATCGGCTACGGTGAGGCAATGACCCGAGCCTTGCGTGACGCACTGCGCGGTGAGGCGCTGGTGCTGTGTCTGGCGCTGCAGAGTTCGCGCACCCCGGAGGTACCCGCGATAGCTGCGGCTTGCGGGTACGACGCCGTCTACGTCGATCTCGAACACACCGCCACCTCCCTGGAGACAACGCAGTTGCTCTGCGCCGGCGCGCTCGGTGCCGGCATCTCCGGCCTGGTTCGGGTGCCCTCCCACGACGCGAGTCTGATCGCCCGGGTGTTGGACGTGGGTGCCGTGGGAGTCATTGTGCCGCACATTGATTCGAGCCAACAGGCTGCGGACGTCGTTAGCGCGGCACGCTTTCCGCCGGTAGGTCACCGGTCGATCTCGGGCCCCAACCCGGTCAGCGGTTACGCGCCACGGACGGCCGCGGAACTGGCCGAGGTGTTGGAACGTCAGACTGTCGTGGCCTTGATGATCGAAACGCGCGCGGGAGTAGCGGCCTGTGACTCGATCGCGGCGGTCGACGGCATCGACATGATCCTGATCGGGCCGAGCGATCTGACCGCCGAGATGGGCATTCACGGGCAGTATGAGAATGATCATTTCCACCGTGCCGTAGAATCGGTCGCGGCGGCCTGTCGTAGCCACGGCGTGGCGCTCGGTGTGGCTGGCATCAAGTCCGTTGACCTGCTGAAACGCTTTGTAGGACTGGGATTGCGATTCATCTCGGCGGGGACGGACATCGGGATGATGACCGAAGCGGCCGCGGCCCGCGCGTCGGCGCTTCGCGAACTGGAGGGGCCGTCGGAGTAGGCGACGCCACGACAACAGGAGGACCGGATGCCGACCGCGATCTACACCGAACGAGTCACCGACCCGATGGCCTGGACCGGCGCGGACTTCACCAGGAAGGAAGATTTCACCTTCGACCTGTCGGCTCGCAACGTGGCTGCGCTGGAATCGATTCTGGCCAAGACCGCGCACAAGGACCGAGACGCCATCACTCCCGAGGACGCCCGGCATCCGGATCTCGACGACGACCTGGCGCGGCTGTACCAGGATCTGATGTTCGGCAAGGGACTGGCATGTGTCCGTGGGTTTCCCGTCGAGCAGCATTCGATCGAGGAGCTCGAACGCATCTACTGGGCGTTCTGCACCCATCTGGGTTACCTGGTGTCCAACAACTCCTTCGGGCATCGGATGGTGCGGGTCCAGGAGGAGGTGCTGCCCGGCGGCGTGCAACCGGCCCGAGGCACCAAGTCGCGAGCGGAGTTGGCAATGCACAACGACGCCGCCGACATTCTGTCGCTGTTGTGCGTCTATCCGGCAGCTACCGGCGGAGAGAGTCAGTTCGCCAGTGGGCCGGCCGCGCACAATCGCATCCTGAGCGAACGTCCGGACCTGCTTGATGTTCTGTATCAGGGCTTTCCGCATCATCGGCGTAGCGAGCAGCCGGACGATCAACCCGACGTGACGCCCTACGACGTGCCGGTGTTCTCCCAGATCGACGGGCGGATCTGCATCAATTTCACCTACAGCAGCATCCTGCCCGCCATGAAGACGCTGGGCCGTGACTTCACGCCCGAACAGACCGAGGCCGTAGAACTGTTGCGCAGTGTGCTGGTCGAACAACAAGTCGAGTTTCGTCTCGAGTCCGGCGAGGCGGCGGTGGCCAATAACTTCGCGATGTGCCATTCCAGGTCGGACTTCGTCAGCAGCACCGATCCGAAGAAGGCGCGTTGCTTCCTGCGCGCCTGGATGGAAGTGCCGCGCGAGGACCGGCGGCTACCCATCGGACGCGAGTATTTCCACATGGAGAACAAGGATCTGAGGTTGGGTTACGACGTGGTCGAGGGTCGGGACGGCGCCATCGCGCGCAACGACTACCGCAACGTCGACACGGCACTGGCCGACATGTTCAAGGCTGCTCAGGCCAAACCCAAGATCAAGCGATGACTGTCCGTCCGCGACTGGTCTACGAGCGGTGGACCGATCCGGTGGCCGGCGACATGCTGGAGCTGGCCGACGTCGACCTGGTGCGGCTCGAATTGGACGGCCCGCCCGAGCCGGGTTGGGCGGCACTGCAATCCGCGCACGGCTATCAGGTGGCGACCCGGACCGACGTCGCGCCGTTTGCCGACGGGGCGCAGTGGTTGGTGGGCGCCGGGTTGGTGCGACGGTGTCACCGCCTGCTGGCGGTGTGTTCGGCGGGCGCCGGTTACGACGTGATCGACGTCGAGGCGTGCACCCGGGCGGGGATCGCGGTGTGCAACAACTCCGGTCCGGGAGCCGAGGCCGTCGCCGAACACGCGCTCGGATTCATGCTCGACCTGGCCAAGAAGATCACGATCGCCGATCGGCGGCTGCGTGCCGGAACGCTCGACGACCGGCTGGCGCTGCGAGGCACCCAACTGCTCGGCAAGACCCTCGGCGTGGTCGGCCTCGGTGCCATCGGTAGTCGCCTGGTGGAGTTGTGTGCGCCGTTCGATATGGATGTCCTCGCGTTCGACCCCTACGTCGACCACGCGTCCGCTCGCGGCCGTGGGGTCCGGCTGGTCTCTCTCGCCGAACTTCTCACCCGCTCCGACTTCGTCCAAGTGACGTGCCCACTGACCGCGGAGACGCAAGGCTTGTTGGGCCGCAAGCAATTCGCCGCGATGAAGCCCACGGCGTTCTTCATCAGCACTGCGCGCGGCCCCGTGCACGACGAGGCGGCCCTGCTGGAGGCGCTTGCAAATGGCTGGATTGCGGGGGCGGGGTTGGACGTGTTCCACGACGAGCCACCGCGGCAGGACAACCCGCTGTTGCGCCTGGACAACGTCGTCGCAACGCCGCACACGGCGGGCATCACCGCCGAAGCCGCACACGACATCGCGGTTGCCGCGGCCACACAGTGGCAGACGATATTCAGCGGCGGCGTGCCGCCACGTCTGCTCAATCCCGATGTCTGGCCCCGGTATTGCGATAGATTTCACGACATACTCGGATTCCGCCCGAGTGCCGCAGTCATTTCGGAAGGGTTGTGGGAGAACAGGAGTCCCGCCAGGTGAGACAATTCGACACCATCGACGTCGAGGTCCGGGAGCACACCGCCTGTCTGACCCTCAACCGCCCGCAGGTGCTCAATGCGATCAACGACGAGATGATCGCCGAGCTTGCGGTCGCGTATGCGGAAATCGAGCACTCGCAGGATATCTGGACCATGATCGTGACCGGCGCCGGACGGGCGCTGTGTGTGGGCGCGGACGTGAACAAGGCCGCGGACCACGACATGGAGAATGCGGCCGGTATCGACAATCAGGGCGAACCCATCCTGAGTTCGATGCGGCAGTGGGACGCCCCGCAGGAGGCCACGCCGCCGTGGTTGCAGATGACGAAGCCGATCATCTGTGCCGTCAACGGCATTGCGTGCGGAGCGGGTATGGACCTGGTCACGACAGCGGACATCACCATCGCGTCCGAGCAGGCGACGCTGATGGACCCGCACGTGAGCATCGGGGTGTCCTCGGGCCGGGAAGCCGTTCGGCTGGCCCGGATCCTGCCGCTGCCGGTCGCCATGCGGCTGGTGCTGATGGGCAGGCATGAGCGAATGGACGCTCAGCGCGCATATGACCTCGGAGTGTTCACCGAAGTCGTACCGCACGAACAGCTCATGGACCGGGCGTGGGAGGTTGCCGAGGTGGTGAACTCGAATGCGCCACTGGCGGTGCGTGGTTCGCGCATGGCGGTGCGAAAGGGATTGTCGCTGCCCATTTACGAGGCGGAACTCCTTGCGGAGAACTACCGCATGAAGGTGGCGCTGACCAAGGACGCCATCGAGGGGCCGCGTGCCTTTCTGGAGAAGCGCAAACCGGAATGGAAGGCGTTGTAACCCTCAGTGGTTACGCGAGTCCGAAGAACCGTTTCGCATTGGTGGACAACACCTTCCGCTTGGTCTCCTGATCCAGGCCGGCCGTCGCCTTGTTGGCGACCTCGAGGCTTCTCGGCCAGTTGGTGTCGTTGTGGGGGTAGTCGGTCTCGAACATCAACTGATCCGGCCCGACCAGGTCGAGAATGCGGAACGCGACCGGGTCACCGAAGGTGGAGAAGTAGACCCGCCCGGGCACCTGGCTGCTGGGCGGTTCGGTGAGCAAGGGGTGGATGCCGCCCCACGCCCGCCGGTCTTCCCAGACTTCGTCGACCCGTTGCAGGTAGTACGGGATCCAGCCGGCTTGCGCCTCAGCGAACGCGATCTTCAGGTCGGGGAATTGGATGAGCTTCCCGGAGAACAGCCAGTCCACCAGCGCAATAGTGCAGTTCACCGCCATCAGCGCGCTGGTGACGACATGGGGAGAATCGGGGGAGGACTTGGTGAGCGACGAACTCGATCCGATGTGCAGCATGATGCCCACCTGGTTTCGTTCGCACGCGGCGAAGAACGGATCCCAGTAGCCGCTGTGGATGGACGGGAGGTCGAGACGAGAGGGCAACTCGGAAAAGCACACGGCGCGCATGCCTTTGGCGGCCACTCGGTCGACCTCACGAGCGGCGAGTTCGACGTCCCAGAGCGGGATGATGCCGAGCGGGATCAACCTGCCGTTGGAGCTGCCACCCCACTCGTCGATCTGAAAGTCGTTGTAGGCCTCCACGCAGAGCTTCGCCAGCTCCTTGTCCTTGCCGTACAGGAAGCGTTGGCCGCAGAACCGCACGAGGGTGTTGGGGAAGCACGCCGAAGCCTCGATGCCGGCGATGTCCATGTCGGCCAGCCGGTCGGCCGGACGGTAACAGCCCGGGCGCATCTCGTCGTAGGTGATCGGGTCGGTGGTGAGTTCGTCGAGGTCGTACCCGGCGGCGGCGCTGATCAGCGGGATCGGGATGGTCTTGTCCTCGTAGTGCCAGATGTCGGCGTCGCGGCCGTCCTCGTCCTCGATGAACGCCACATCGGAGGTGACGGTCGGGTCCATGCGACCGCGGGTGCGAACGATCCGCGGCCCGATGTCCCGATAGCGCTCCGGAAGCCGGCTGGTCCATAAGTCGGCCGGCTCCACCAGATGGTCGTCCGGTGAGACGATCAGTATGTCTGCGCTCAACGTCGCACTCCTTACGAGGATGGCCGTACACCGAATTTCCCCTCAGCGAGAATGGCCGTTTCCAGGGTACTGCATGAACTGGTGTGGGCAGCATGCGGGTTCTGGGGGTCTGCGAGTATTCTGAGCTGACCATGGCTGCAAAAAAGAGTGCCGGCAACGCTTCCGAAGCCGAGTTGGAAATCGTCGATCCCGAAGTCGAGCCGCCGACCACATGGCAGGAACGCACCATCGAGCGGCGCCTGAGCTCGGCGAGAGCGCGGGCTCTCGCGCGCAGTTCCCGATTCCTGGCCACGGCGCTGGAATTGGTGGAGGAGTCGGGCAAAGCCGACTTCACGATCCAAACCTTGATCGACCGATCGAATTTGAGCTTGCGGGCGTTTTACCAACACTTCGCCGGCAAGGAAGAACTGATGCTGGCGTTGTACGAGAACGTCACCAGTCAATTCACCGAGAACATCCGGCAGGAAGTCGCGGCCGCGGACGGGCCGATGGAGCAACTGGAGGCGTTCTGTCGCGGCGTCCTGTATCGCGCCGAGTCGTCGGAATCGGTGGGCGGCCGGGTGATGACTATCTACAACCTCAGCCTGGAGATCAATCGGCCCGCCGACTTCGCCAAAGTGTGGGAACCGCACCTGAAACTGTTGACCAAGATCATCACCTCCTGCGCGCGAGCAGGATTGGTGCGCAACGATCTGACCCCCGCCCAACTCACCACGCTGCTGAACACCACCTTGACGGCGTTGGCCCAGATCGGCGTATTCCACCTGGGCGGCAAAGGATCCAAGCTGACCGAGGACGAGCTGTGGTCGTGGTGCAAGCAGGCCGTCAGTCCGCCTGTGGCGGAACCGAAACCACGCGCGCCGCGGAAGTCGACCGCGCGCACCGCGTCGCCCCGGCGAGCGCGGAAGCTAACGGGGTAGACCGAGTCCGCGCTGCGCGATGATGGTGCGGTGCACCTCACTGGTCCCGGCATAGATCGTGGTGCCCAACGAGAATCGCAGCAGATGCTCGAACCGGCCCTGCTCGGGTGCGGTCGGCTCGAAATAGCTGCGCACGCCGTCGGGGCCGACGAGTTCGATGATGTCCTGACTCGCCCGTTCGAGCGCTTCGGTGCTGAAGATCTTCGACATCGAGCCCTCGGCCACCGGGGCCTCGCCCTGCTCGAGCAACCACACACAGCGGCGTTGGAGCAGCATCGACACTTCGTTCTCGACGGCGACCCGGGCCAGTCGCCGGCGAACGTCCGTGCTTTCGATGGGTGAGTCGCCGCCGTCGTCCGGTGTGTGTGCCCATCGCTCCGCGTGGTGCAACAGCCGCGCCAGGTGCGGACCCCAACCGGATGCATGCTCGTCCTGCAGCGACAACCCGATGACTCGCCACCCGTCGTCGACCTCGCCGACCCGCCACTCGTCGCCGATTCGAACATCGGAATAGAAGGTAACGTTGGTGCGCTCTCCCGACAGCGTCCAAATCGCCTGCGCCGCAAAGCCGTCGGTGTCGCGCGGGACCAGAAACATGGTGAGCCCCTGGTGCTTCGGCTTCTGAGTGTTCGTGCGTGTCAGCAAAAACACGTAGTCGGCCAGGTGACCGTTGGTGGTGAACATCTTGCTGCCGTTGATAACCCAGTGCTCGCCGTCCCGCACCGCCCTGGTGTTCGCCGCTGCGACGTCTGACCCGCATTCGGGTTCGGTGAAGCCCAGGGCGATCGTGATGTCGCCGTTCATCGCGCCGTCGAGGATGAGATCCTGCAGTTCGCTGGTTCCGACGGCGCGGATGATGGAGGCCACCATGCGGGTGGTCTCGGACAGGTACATGGGTGCGTCGAAGCGCATGAGTTCCTCGTTGACGACCTGCGCATCCCACCCGTTGCGGCCCTGTCCGCCGCATTCGACGGGCCATTCGGGGGCAAAATAACCCTTCTCGACGAGTCCTTTTGCGAAATCGTCGTCGTGGGCAACGCCGCTGCGGTAGATCCGCTCTTCGAACTCCGGGGTCAGCACCTCACGCAGGTGGGCACGCACCTGGTCCCGGAAGGCTTCGGTCTCCGGGTCGAGCTGGAAATGCATGGGCACCCGATCCCTCGACGCAGGCGGTAATGTTACTCTCGATTTTGAGAGCGAGTATATCCGCCTGTGATGGGACCTGCAGACGTGGACCTGAGCCTGACCGGCGAGCAGCGGCAACTGGTGGGTTCATTTCTCGCCCTGTTCGCCCGTGAATCGTCGGCTGAGCGGGTACGAGCCGCCGAGCCACTGGGTTTCGATGTCGTGCTGTGGAAGGCGTTGCAGGACGTGGGTGCGGTAGCGATGGCCGTCGCGGAAGAAGCCGGCGGGTGGGGTGCTTCCGTGCTCGACCTGGCATTGACCGCCGAACAATTCGGCCGAGCCGTGGCGTCGGCGCCGCTCATCGAAGCGCAGGTCGCCGCCCGGTTGCTTGCGGCCGCGGGGGACGGCGGCGCCAGTTTGCTCAGCCAGGCCCTCACGGGGGATCGACTGGTGACCTTTGCACCGCGCGCCGGCCGCGGTGGGCGACTGGGTTTGGTCCCCGCAGGAGCCCTCGCGGACCATGTGGTGGCGATGGTGGACGGCCGGCTCGTGGCGGTGCCGCTCGGACAGCACCGCACTGCTGTGCCGAATTTGGGTTCGATGCCGTTGGCGGACATCGTGTTTCCCGATAGCCGCATCGTGCTCGCCGACGGTGACCGTGCGAGGGAGCTGTTCGCGAGCGGCCTCGATCTGTGGCTGGCGCTCACCGCGACCGCGTTGGCGGGCGCGGCGAACAAAGCCGTGGAAATCGGGGTCGAGTACGCCAAACAGCGGCACGCCTTCGGATCTGCGATCGGGAAGTTCCAAGCGGTGTCACACCCCCTGGCTGACAGTGCGACCGCCGCCGACGGAGCCCGGTTGCTTGCGCTGAAGGCGGCGTGTGCCTTTGCCGACGAGCCAGCCCGGGTACGTGAACTGGCGGCGATGGCATTCGCGTTCGCATACGAGACGGCACGCGACGCGACACGTCGCAGCCTGCACATCCACGGCGGATACGGATTCAGCATGGAATGCGACATCCAGCTCTACTATCGCCGGGTTCGCGGCTGGGCAATGGTGTACGGCGAGCCTGCCGTCGCACTGGACCGGGCTGCCGACGCGCGCTATGGAGTGCGCCCTGAGACATCGCCGGCATGACCACGGATCGGGAAGGGTGCACATGGCAGACAGTGCGCAGCAGCCGCGGGTAATCCTTTGGGGCCCTGGACAGGTCGGCGTGGGTGCGCTGCGGGCAGTCATCGCACACCCAGGGCTGGAGCTGTCCGGTGTCGTCGTGCACTCCGAAGCCAAGGACGGAAAGGACGCAGGTGAGCTCTGCGGAATGCCACCGACCGGCGTGATCGCTACCCGCGACATCGGTGCCGCGCTGGCGGGCGACGCCGACGTGGTCGCCTACTTCGCGTCCGGCGACTACCGCTATCGCGAAGCCGCGCAGGACATCGCGCGTTGTCTGCGCGCGGGCAAGCACGTGGTGTGCACCTCGCTGGTGCCGATGTGCTACCCGCCCGCGGCCGACAAGGAGACCGTCGAGCTGCTGGAGGCCGCCTGCCGCGAGGGAAACGCCAGCTTCTTCAACAGCGGTGTGGACCCCGGCTGGGCCAATGACGTTGTGGCGCTGACGATGACCGCGTTCAGCAGTAGGGTCGACAAGATCACCATGTTGGAGATTCTGGACTACGGCCCCATCGACCAACCGGACATCATGTTCGACTTCATGGGATTCGGGCATCCGCCCGACCATCCGGCACCGCTGTTCGACACCGAACGGCTCTCCGCCCTGTGGGCGCCCATCGTGCACCTGGTCGCAGACGGCGTCGGCCTGCCGCTCGATGACGTTCACACCACCATCGAGAAGTGGCTGGCCGCAGAGCGTTACGAGGTTGCCTCGGGGTGGATCGAGCCGGGAACCATGGGGGGCATGCGTTTCAAGCTCGCCGGCATGGTCGACGGTGAAGAACGCGTGGTGCTCGAACACATCACCCGGATGGGGGAGGGTTCCGCCCCGCACTGGCCTCGTCACCCATCGCCGCACGGTGGATACCGGGTCATCATCGACGGTCTGCCCACCTACACCGTCGACGTCGAGATGCACGGCCGCGGAAACAACATGCGCGGACTGACCTATGCGACCGTGATGCGCGAACTCAACGCCATTCCCGCCGTGATCGCCGCACCGCCGGGACTGCTGTCGACCTTGGATCTGCCACTGGTCACCGGCCCGGTGCGCGGCGGAACCTGGCGAGGTGTGCTGCCGCCGACGGCACAGGCCCGGACATGAGCACGAAATCCGTTCCACCGCAGGATGTGTGGGAACTCATGGCAACCTGTTCCGCTGTGCGGCGGTACCGGGACGAACCGGTTGCCGACGACGTGCTGGAACGGTGTCTGCTGGCCGCTACCTGGGCTCCGTCGGGAGGCAACCAACAGCCGTGGAAGTTCGTGGTTCTCGAGTCCACGCAGGCGCGCGATGTGGTGACGCGTGGCGCCGCGAAGACGTGGCAGGCGATGACCGAGTACTACGACCTGACCGAACCGCAGGACGGGGCCGACGATCCGAAGTCGCGCGCGCTGAAGACGATGGCCGAGCACACCCGGATCGGGGGCGCGGCACCCGCACTGGTCATGTTCTGCATCCGACCTCAACCGGGGGCCACCGAACTGCAGCAGGGCGGTTCGATCTTTCCCGCCGTGCAGAACTTTCTGCTCGCCGCCCGGGCTCAGGGTCTGGGTGCCGCGATCACGCTGTGGCATTACTCGTGTGAGCAGGAATTGCGTTCCGTGACAGCCATGCCCGCCGACTGGCAGATCGCTGCGCTGCTCACCGTCGGCTGGCCGCGCGGTGGACACCATCCGGTGCGGCGCAAGCCGTTGTCGGACGTCGTGGTGACCGACCGCTGGGATCAACCTCGGCGAAGCTGCGGCTCCAGCTGACCGCTCTCGGCATGTGGTTATCGAAGGTGCCGCGTGCGCATCGAGCAGACGCAGAATCGCGTTGGATCGCGCGCGATCGTGCGATTCTGCGTCTGCTCGCGCAGCAGAAGGCGCGGCGGGACGCTCGCGGGCCGTAGGCTCGTGACCCATGACGGGTCGTCCGAAACTCTCGATGTATCTGCGTACCTTCAGCGACCGCCCCGACGAGGATTGGACCGCGACCATCGACATGGCGCGCGCCATGGATGCGGCCGGCGTCGACCGGGTGGTCGTCTCCGATCACGTCGTCTTCGGTGAGAACCTCGAGGCGTACGGCGACCCCTCCGCGGGGGGAACCGCCGGCGGCAGACAACCGACCGGACCCGACGGGCATTGGCTGGAACCGCTCATCTTCCTGACGGCGGTGGCGGCCACCACCAGCCGGATCCGGTTGTCGACCGGCGTGCTGCTCGCCGCCCTGCGTCGTCCGGCCGTGCTGGCCAAGCAACTGGCCACCATCGACGCGTTGTCCGGTGGGCGGATGGACCTGGGTGTCGGAATCGGTTGGCAGCGCGAGGAATACGAAGCAGTCGGGCTGCCCTTCCGGAGTCGCGGACGCCTGCTCGATCACACCCTGGAGGTGTGCCATACACTGTGGACCCAGCAGCGCGCCGACTACAGCTCAGCCGAACTCTGCTTCGAGGGCATTCACCAGATGCCCAAGCCGCTGCAACCCGGCGGCATACCGATCTGGGTCAGCGGCACGGTGAATCCGGCGGTGGCCCGACGGTTGAGCCGATTCGGAAAGCGCTGGATCCCTTGGGGTCCGGCCATCGGTGATCTGAAGGGATCCGTCCCGGCGATGAAGGCCGCGATCGCCGACGCCGGCGGGGACCCGAGCGATCTGCAGGTCCAGGGTTCCGCGACGCTGGTCAAGGGCCCGGGTCACGCTATTGACGCTCGCGCTTCGGTCGCGGTGGTCCCGCAGCTGTTGGCGGACGGGGCCACCGACATCCGCTTCGCGGGGACGTTGCCGGCCGATCCTGCGCAGGCGATCGAGGTGTTGTCGGCGTTGGTCAGCGCGTTTCGGGCGGTTACTGACTGATGTCTGGCCTTACAGCCGCCCGTGGGGTCGATCAGCTCCGAGGTCAGTAGGTAGCAACCTGTTTTGCGTATTGCGGGCAGTACGCACGAACGGAGACACCGACAATCGCTTCGGCGTTGTCGGCATATTCGGGATGTTCGGCGTTGGCCGCACGGAAGTCCGCCACTATCTGCTCGGCCGATTGTCCTGCGACGAAGCTTTGACACACCGCCTTACCGTTCGAGACGGCTACGTCAGGGTTTCGGAAGACGACGCCCGTCTCATTGAGCGCCGCGATGTACCGGCTGTCCTGATCCGGAGTGGAGGCGATGTCGGTCGTGGTGGCGGGCGCCGTGGTGGTGCGCGCCGGCGTGGCGCTGGGTGGTGGATCGTCCTTGAGCAGCAACAGGCCGACGACCACGATCACCGCCGCCACTCCGATGCAGATCAACAAAACCGCGATCGACCTGCCCAACACCACGCTCCAGGACTGCTCGACGATCGCCGGTTCGGGGTCCGCACCTCGGCCGTCTCGCGCCTCGCCCGTCGGCGTGCCCTGGATGTCCGGTACCTCGGTGCCGCTCGACCACGCCAGACTCGATGAGTCCGTATTCGTGCCGGTGTTGTAGTCGGCGCCCGGGTCGACCATGAGGTCATGGTAGTCCGCGGGTTCATGGGCTTCAGGTCAGGTGGCGGTCCCGCCATCTCGCCAGCCGTCCGCCGGGTGCCTGAATGGCTGCCATCACCGAACTCATTGACGACCCAACCCCCTTCGTGCGCTGCTGGTGGTCTGTCCCTGCGGCCGCCGGTGCGTCGCCCGCCCACCACGTCGGTTGCAGGAGTGCCGACGTGACCGGGATCGCTTTGTCGACGCTGTTGCGTCCCCATCGACATGCGCGGTCGATGGCGCCGGCGGACGGCGCCAGGTTGATCGGGGACAGGGTGCGCTCGAACCTGACCAGGTGGTCGGCGTAGGGCAGGTTGCGCAGCATTTGCAGCTGGATCGCCTGCAGAATCGGCGCCATCCACAGGTGCCGCGAATCCCATTGTGGGTGAAAGCAATCGAACGCCAGGTAGCACGCGTTGCGGCTGCCCAGCTTGCCGTCGCGCACTCTCTTCCAGGCCAGTTCGACGGGAACATTGCTGGCGGCACCCCCGTCGACCAGCGCCGCGACGTCCCGCTCGGCGCACAGATCGTCCAGTAGTGGCAGCATCCGGGGGTCGCTCGATTCGTGGTGCAGCACACCGGGAATGGCCGACGAGAACGAAGCGGCATCGAGCACGTCGAAGTCCAGTGCGGGCTCGTCGCCGCTGATCACGATCGGCTTGACCACCCGCAGGTCGATGAAGGCCGAGACCTGCCACATACGCGCCGCCACCAACGGCCCGATCCCGATGGGACGGAACGGAATCGAACGCCCCTGCAACGCGGCCAATTCGGGACGGCGAAATCGAGACGGCAGTGCCGCGTACGGCTGCTTGCGCACACCGGCGATCACCACGTCGAACGGGATGGCCAGGTCGGACATGCGCATGCGCTCGCCGTCGGTGCGGCTGAGCAGGGCGTGCGCGAACTGGTCGAAACGCAGGGCGAATAGACCGGCCATGCCGTGCCGCCTACGCAACCGCTCTGGTCCCAGGATCGCCCGGTAGGACACCGTCTTGGCCCAGGCGACGTACTCCTCGATCGGCACCGGCAGTTCGCGGGCCACCAGGCTGCCCAGGATCGATCCGAACGACGAGCCGATCATGTAGTCGGGTACCTGGCCCGCCTCCAGCAGTCGCTCCATCCCGCCGATGTAGACGAAGCCGGCGCCTCCGCCACCGCCCAGGACCGTGACGAGCTTCTTGTAACCGACCTCCGCGTCGAGTTCGGCGGACGAGAAGTCGTTGCGGTGACGGTCGATGAGGACCTCTCGTTGGTCGTCCTGGTCCTCACTCAGCGCGGCCAGCACGTCCCGCGCCGCCGTCAACGCCTTGACCGGGTTCGACTCCTCCCGCAGTGGTTCATACAGCGCGTCGACGACCCTGGACCGCCACGGGCCGATCTCCGCACCCACCGAGACGTCCCCGCGTCCGCGGGTGCCACCGGGGCCCGCGGCGCCGGGTTCGAAGTCGGCGAGTCGGGCGAAGTTGAGGATGTAGCGGAGTTTGCGCACCTGCTCGGTGCTCAACACGTCGTTGGCCAGGTGGTTGCGGACCAGCCGGTTCTCCATCTTCTGCAGCAACAGCACCGGGTCAGCGGACGGCAGGTCGACGGTGTCGAGCGCGGCATCGGTGGCCTTGGTCTCGTCGTCCTCGAGCTCCTCGACGGAATCGATCGCGGGCGCGCGCCGGCTACGGCCGAGAGCCCACCGGCGTAGCGGGTCTGCGAACGGGTTCTGCATGGATACCAACCCTCTCATCACCGCCCGGGTGGCACCGAAACGGTCGTCATCCCTGCGCTCCTTCTGGTTCGGTGTAGAGGCAGACTAAGCTCCGGCCATGTCGATCGATCGTGCCGCACTCATAGCGGGCAGTATCCGACTGGCGTCGGGCATCTCCTTCCTCGTCGATCCCGTCAACTCCAACAAGCTGTGGGGAGATCCGGACGACCAAACCGCCACAGCGCAATTGTTGTTGCGTTCCATGGGATATCGCGACGCCTTGATCGGTGGTCTGCTCGCGGCCGCGGCGCTGCGCGGTAAGAACACGCGCGGGTGGTTCCTGGCCTCCGGCGGCGCGGATGCGGCCGACCTGCTCGGCGGGTTGAGCGTGCATCATCAGCTCAAGCCCGCGCAGCGGCTGATCGGGCTGGGCGGGGCCGCGCTGGGGATCAGCGTGGGGCTGTGGGGCGCGGCGCGTCCGAACAAGCGGAGTGTCGAGGCGCCGGCGGACGCCTAGTAGCGGGTTCGAATGTCTTGTGGCGCAAGGAGACTTCGAGTGAGGGCCAAGGCCCTCACACGAGGATCCGCAACCGCTCCCATCCGCGCACCGTCGACGTCGGCGCGAGCTTGAGGCTGTCGTAGTCGACCTCCCAGTCGGGCCACCGGTTGAGCAGTTCGTCGAGCGCGACCCGGCCTTCCAGGCGGGCCAGGTTCGCGCCCAGGCAGTAGTGCACGCCCTTGCCGAACGTCAGATGGGAAATGTTGTTGCGGTGGATGTCGAAAACGTCGGGATTGTCGTACCGCAACGGGTCTCGATTGGCGGCACCAAACAACAGCAGGATCGCGCTGCCCGCCGGCACCGTAGTTCCGTACATCTCGAAATCGCGGATGGTGTAGCGGCCGACATGCGGTCCGGTCGGCTCGAAGCGCAGCGTCTCGTCTACTGCGCGTGTCAAAAGCGAACGGTCCGCGGCGATTTCGCGTCGCTGGTCGGGATGCTCGGCAAGTACCTTGGCCAGCCAGCCGATCAGCCTGCCCGTCGTCTCGTTGCCCGCGCCGGCCACCACCTGCGTGTAATGCAGCACCTCTTTGCGCGTCAGCTTTCTCATGACACCGTTCTCGTCCTCGAATTCGACGTTGAGTAGCGAGGTCATCAGGTCGTCGGAGGGGTTCTTGGCGCGCCAGTCCACATAGTCGGCGTAGATGCGGCCGTCGGCGATCGCGTCGGGATTGGCAACCTTCATGGGAGTGCCGGCTTTGGTGCGCAGGTTGGCGTCGTTGGCGTCGCGCACCCCGATCTGCTCTTCTTCGGGGATGCCCAGCAGCATGCCGATCACCCGCATCGGCATCATGGACGCCAGTTCGGCGATGATGTCGAAGCCGTCGGACCCGACCAGCGGGTCGAGGCACCGGACGCAATAGCTGCGGATCTGGTCCTCGATCGCGGCCATCCGCCGCGGCGTGAACACCCGGGACATGACGCCGCGCAGCATGGTGTGCTTGGGCGGATCCTCGAACATCATCACACCGGGTGGCATCGGGAACTTGGACTGGATCAGTTCCAGGATGTCACTTCGACTGTTGGAGAACGTTTCCCAGTCCGACAGAGCGGCTTCCACATCAGCATGCCGCGAGATCGCCCAAAAGTTATAGCGTTCGTTGTAGTACAGCGGAGCCTCGTCGCGCAGGCGCGCGAAGATCGGGTACGGATTGGCGGTGATATCGACGTCGTAGGGGTCGTAGTAGACGCCGGTCTCGGCGGTGACGGTCATTTCAGGCAACTTCCTGCATCGACGGGAAGGGTGACACCGGTGATGTAGCGCGCTTCGTCGGAGGCCAAGAACAGCACGGCGTTGCTGATGTCCTCCACGTTGACCCAGGGGATCGGCAGGGTGTGGAACGTCTGGCAGATCGGTGCCAGGTCGTCAGGGCCGGGATTCTCCAGGTCCGGCCGGAACAACCGGAATGTCTGCTCGTTGATCAGCAACGGCGTGTTCACATGGGTGGGATGCACCGTATTGACCCGAATGTTCTGCGGGCCGAGCTCGACGGCGAACGAACGCATCAGCCCGACCACTCCGTGTTTGGCGGCGTTGTAATGACCGGTGTGAGTGTAGGCCTTGAGGCCGGCTACCGAGCTGGTCAGTACGATGGAGCCGCCCCCAGACGAAAGTAGATGCGGCACAGCCGCTTTCACTGACTTCCAGACACCGCTCAGGTTCACGTCGATCATCTGCTGCCAGAGGCCCTCGTCCATCTTGTGCAACTTGGGCGCGATTGTGCCGATGCCGGCGTTGGCGACGACGATGTCGAGTCGGCCGAGTTGTTCGACGCCGTTGTCCACCGCCGCCTTGAGTGAGTCGTAGTCGCGGACGTCGACTTCGGCAGTGACGACCCGTCTATCGAGACCTTTGACGAGATCGGCGGTTTCCGCGAGGTCTTCAGACGTCGATGCGGGGGCGGGGGAGTTCTCGAAGCCCTGACAGATGTCGACGGCGATGATGTCGGCACCCTCCTGTGCCAGCCGCACTGCGTGGCTGCGGCCCTGCCCCCGGGCCGCACCGGTGACGAACGCGACTTTGTCTGCAACCCGGCCGGTCATGCCGTCCTCCTCGTTGAGTAACCTCGTTACACCAGGTACCGTAACCGTGTTACTGACGAACGGCAAGGGGAATTCGTGGTCAGCGCTGAAGTGATGGCCGGGGAGGCGGAACGGCGCCCCGATCGCATTCTGGGCATTGTCGTGGACATCCTGGAAACCGAGGGCTACGACGCTGTGCAATTGCGCGAGGTGGCCAGGCGCGCGCGGACCTCGCTGTCTACCATCTATAAGCGTTTTCCCAACCGGGACAGCCTGATTCAGGCTGCACTGCAAACCTGGATGGATGAGAACAGGTATGCCGGTTTGGCCGACCAGGAGTCTGAGCCCGACGAATCCGTCTACGACGGGCTGATGCGCGTGTTCCGCACGATCTTCGGACCGTGGGAAGACCATCCGGGGATGCTGCGGGCGTACTTTCGGGCGCGGTCGGCGCCGGGCGGGCAGTCGTTGGTGAGCCGGGGACTGGACGCGGTGCTGCCCGCCACCATGGCGGTGCTCGACGGGACCGACGCGGACCTGGTGGAGGAATTGCCGCCGATCGTGTCCAACCTGGCCTACGGCTTGGTGGCCCGCTTCGCGGCCGGCGAGATCGATATCACCGAGATCCTGCCGACGCTGGACCGCGCGCTGTTCCGGCTGACCGCTAACGCGGGGAAAGGACGATGACCGGGATCTCCCGGTCGGTCCACTTCTGATACTTCGCGAAGTCGGCGTAGAGATCGAGCAGTTTCGGCCACAACTCCGCCCGCTCCTCCGGCGAGGCCACGTGCGCCCGGACGCCCACGTTGCGCCGGCCCGTCACATGGACCTGGGTGTCCGGGTTGGCGACCAGGTTGTGGTACCACTGCGGATGCTTGGGCATGCCACCCTGCGAGCCGACGATGACGAAGTTCTCGCCGTCCTGCAGATACACCAGTGGCGTGGTGAACAACTTGCCGGACTTGCGGCCGCGATGTTCGAGCAGCAGTGTGGGCACCGGTTTGTGGAATCCCGCGCCGACACGCCAGGTTTTGCCGATGCGCCCGTTGGTCAGTTTGAAGACCGCGACGTGCGCTTTGGCCGCATACTTCATGACCTTGGCTGTCACCGGCGAGGTCAGACCGTCCGGCGCCTGCTCGGGTAGAGAAAACCTGGAAATAGTCAGCTCCTTTCCCGCGAACGCTTTTCAGCAGAAGTCACGAAGACTTGGCATACCTGCGGACCAGATCGTTGTCGCGGAATGTGCCGTTGTGCTGCTGCCCATATTCGTCGTTGCCGAAGAACGTCCATTTTCGCGGACTTGTCTGTGGCCCACTGATGAGCTTGACCACGTATCGGCATTCGGTAGGACGCAGCGTCCCGATGGTGTCACCGACCCGAATCTCCGACGGGTGGATCTCGGGCGCATCAGACCAATTTTCGATAACCACGCTTGCCCCGTCCTCATTGTTGTTGTCCTCACCCTACGCCCGCAGGGCAGCGCTACCTATTTCGTTCGGCGGCCCTGATCGTCCCTGTCGGGGGAGGTGCGTTCGATGTCTTGTTCCAGCCATTGCACCTCGCTGAAGTTCTCCCGGCCCGAGCTCGTCAGGAGGTGTTGCAGCGCAGTGTGTTTGACGCTGAGCGCCGCGGCATCGTCGGGGGATTGGGCTAGTGCGATGTCGATCAGGTGCAACGCCTGCAGGGCACGGCCGCGCTCGACGTGTTCGCGTGCCCGTGCGATCAGCGGACCGGTACCGCCGGCGAGTTCGACGAGATCCGGCCACACCGAGGAGGGCGGAACGTCGTAAAGCTCGGTGGTCGACTCGTATCGGAACCAGCCGACATGCTCCTCCCAGATCGCGCGCACGATCCAGGGCACCTTGCCGTGGACCTGGGGCAGCGCGAGCTCGGGCGGCAAGACCACCTCACGCATCAAGGTCCACAGATCGGCACCGGCGTTCATGCCTTCGATCGTGCGGTTGCGCAGGTAGGTGGTGGCGTCGCGGACCTTGGTCATCGTGTCGCGGATTTGCGCGGCGTCCCGGAAGACGTCGTGTCCATTGACTAGCGTCTGCGGCTCGAGTGCGAGCACCCGGTCCACCGAATGGATGAAAGCCATTGCGCTGCGGATCTTGTCGCCGCGCAGCGTGTAGAGATTCGGCACGTGTCCGAAGAACGGGCCCATCAGATTGCCGATGAAAGCGGTGCGCTCGGTCGGCAGCCACACCACCAGCGCGTCGGTGGTCTCACCGCCCGGGGTGGCGTAGAGCTCGAAGCGCCGGCCACCGAGCTCGAACGCATGACTGTCGACGAAAGCGGTGGTCAACACCGGATCCGGCGGGAGCTGCACGGCCGTCGCATCCACGTCGACGAACGCCCCCCACAGCGTCATGATCCGGCGCGCGTAGAACGGATGCAGATTGCGCCAGTATTCCCGAACGTCGGAATGATTAGCCTGCGCAACGGTTTCCACGCCGGCTGCGTTGAACAGATCCCAGCCGCCGACGTGGTCGGGGTGGCCCTGGGTGAAGGTGATCACCTGCAGCGGCGCGTTGCTGACGCGCTCGAACCGGGCCTTGATCGCCGCGGCTTCGAAGTCGGTGCCGGTGTTGATCAGCACGTTGCCCTCGGATGTGGTGACCAGATAACTGTTGGCGATGTTCTTCGACATGAAGATGCCGTCGCCGAGGTCGACGGCCTCCTGCTCACCTTCGCCCTGCTTGATCAGCGCATCGAGTGATTGCGCCATCAGCGACCTCCCGATCGACAACGGCGTCAACCTAACAGTTGTCCTTGAATTCGTCGCTCACTGACGCAATTGCGGAAGGACTTCGCGTTCCCACGCCGTGAAGAACCCTTCCATGTCAGGTCCGATCTGCTGCACGTACACCTCGTCGATCCCGGCGTCGAAAAACTGTCGAACCTGGGCGGCGTGCTTGTCCGCGTCGGGTCCGCAGGTGACGTTCTCGCCCACCTGTTCGGGCTTCACGAGCGACATCAACGCGGCGAAATCCCTTGGCCGCGGCAGAACTTGGGCCGCCTGACCGGGCAGCGCCTCATTGGCCCAAAGCCGGTGAGCAACCTCGAGTCCCTTGTCGGGGTCGCGGTCCCAGCTGACCTTGGTGCCTGCCTGGACCGGTTTGTCACCGCCCCCGGCCTCCCGGAACGCCGTCACCAGATCGGCTTCAGGCATCGCCAGGCAGTAGCCATCAGCGATGCGTCCGGCCAACTCGGCGCCCTGCGGACCAAATCCGGATACATAGATAGGTACCGGTTCGTCCGGGCGAGTGTAGATGCGCGCCTCCTGAACCTCGTAGTGCTTGCCATGGTGGCTGACCTCCTCGCCTTTGTGCAGTAGCCGGATGACGTCGATGGCTTCCTCGAGCATTTCCTGCCGCACTCCGACCGAGGGCCAGCGATCACCCAGGACGTGCTCGTTGAGTGCTTCACCGCTGCCGACGCCGAGGATGAAGCGCCCATCGAGCTGGACGGCGGCCGTTGCGGCGGCGTGGGCGATGATCGCCGGATGGATGCGGATAGTCGGGCAGGTGACCGCGGTGGTGACCGGCAACGACGTCACCTGTGACAGCGCGCCGATGACTCCCCAGACGAACGGACTCTGCCCCTGCTCGTCATTCCAGGGGTGAAAATGATCAGAGATCCACAGGGCGTCGAAGCCGGCCGCTTCGGCCCGCTTGGCCTGGTCGACCAGTTGTGCGGGCCCGAACTGCTCGCAGGACAGGAAGTATCCGATCTTCGCCATGGATCCCTGGCTACCCGGTTTATCGGGTGCCAATCGGGGAACGCGAGGGCGTGCCGGCACCCGAACTGGATCCCGTCATCTCAACGCCGAGCGATTCGCCGTGCCGCGACGACGGTTTCGTCCCGCTGCGCAGTTACGCGCCGATCGGGGACGGTCGCACCATCGCATTGGTCGCCCAAGACGGTGCCATCGACTGGTTCCCGATCCCCAACCTCGACTCGATACCGGCGTTCGCTGCGGTGCTGGACTCGGCCAACGGCGGACGGCTGGAACTGGCGCCATCGGTAGGGTTCACCGTCCGGCGTAGATATCTGCCCGAAACGAATGTTCTGGAGACCGTGTTCGACACCGATTCGGGCCGAGTCCGGGTCACCGACGCGCTCAACCTCGGATTGAACGGACGCCTGCCGTGGACCGAACTGGTGCGGCGTGTCGAAGGCGTCGAGGGGGAGGTGCCAATGCGGTGGCGCGTCGCGCCGGGAACACGTTTCGATACGGCTTCACCTTGGGCCAGGCAAACCCCGCACGGGACGGTGTTGCGGCTGGCGGACCTGAACCTCGGCGTCACCGTCTCCGAAGAGATGGAATTCGAAGTCACCGATCAGGCCATGTTCGGCACCTTCACTATCTCCGCAGGAGAGCGGCGGGTACTCGGTATGGTGGCCAGCGACGACGAACCGTTGATGCTCTCGGCCGTGGACGATATCGACGACGGACTCGACCGCACCATCGAGCACTGGTCGAACTGGTCGAGTCAGTTCGAGTGCACCGGCACCTGGCACGAGGCCGTGCGTCGCAGCGTGCTGATGCTCAAGCTGCTGATCTTCAGTCCCACCGGAGCCGTCGCGGCTGCGGGCACGACATCCTTGCCCGAACGGATGTCGGGCGGCAAGAACTGGGACTACCGCTACGCCTGGGTCCGCGACACGGCCTACACCCTGGACGCCTTGCGTCGCTTCGGCATTCGGGAAGAAACGCACGCCGCGATCAGCTGGTTGTTGCACACGGTTCGCCGCCACTCCGCCGGCACCGGGGTCTTCTACCGGTTGGACGGCTCAACGGTCGACGATGTGATCGAGCATCAGGCGCCCGGCTGGCGGGGCATCGGCCCGGTCGTGACGGGTAACGGGGCGCACAGTCAGCTGCAGCTGAGCATCTACGCCGACCTGTTCAACACGGTGCGGTTGTACGTCGACGCCGGTCATGCGCTGGACACGCACACCGGACACATGCTGGCCGACTTCGCCGATCAGGCTTGTGATGCGTGGCGCAACCCTGACGCCGGTATGTGGGAACTGGAGAAGTTGGAGCACTACACGTCATCC
This sequence comes from Mycobacterium sp. NGS67, assembly GCF_059812185.1. Classification (NCBI taxonomy): domain Bacteria; kingdom Bacillati; phylum Actinomycetota; class Actinomycetes; order Mycobacteriales; family Mycobacteriaceae; genus Mycobacterium; species Mycobacterium sp. NGS67. The sequence continues at coordinate 62,032 of NZ_JCALCF010000004.1, read as the reverse complement.
AAACTAGGCTGCTGGCACGCCTTGAGTTGCGCGGTCGGACTGGCCGAGGACGGCCAGATCCCCGGAGACCCCCGACGTTGGGAGAGTGAAGCGAAGCGGATCCGCGACTGGGTGGAGCGGAAGTGCTGGTCGGAGAAGTTGGGCGCATATGAGTGGTATCCCGGCAGCGGCAAGCTGGATGCGTCGATCCTGTTGCACGCTGGTAGCGGATTTGAACGGGGACAACGGATGTCGTCGACCATCGACGCGCTGCGCCGGCACCTCGGCGAGGGGCCATTCTTGTACCGGTACAGCGGAGCGCGTGAAGAACGGGAAGGTGCGTTCACTGCGTGCTCCTTCTGGGCCGTCTCGGCGCTGCACTATGTCGGCCGTGACGGCGAAGCGCGCGAGCTGATGGACGAACTCGTTGGCCTGAGCAACGATATCGGGATGTTCTCCGAGATGATCGATCCCGAGGACAACTCGTTTCTGGGTAATCTGCCGCAGGGTCTGAGTCATCTAGCGTTGATCGGCGCGGCACTGGATTTGCAGTCCTGAGAACTGTTTAGGCACCCGGCGCGCGGGTAGGACTGACGGATCAACAGATTTGTGAAGGAGTACGGATATGCCTGCTGGCGAAACCGGAATCGACGATGTGACTTTCGATTTGATCTCGGTGCAGTACCACTCATTGAAGGCCGGCCACGATTACGGGCAGTACGTTCGTGATGCGAAGAACGCTGGTTTGGACGACGTCGCTTCGTTTTTCGAAGAGGTCATGTCACAAGACGCCGAGCGCGCCCAACGAGCGCACAAGCTGCTCGCGTCGATCCAGTCGTCGGGTTAGCCCGCTACCTGAAGCGCGACAGCACCCGGCGCGCCAGACCGGTGGACTCGGCCGTCGGTGGCTGCCGGTTGGCATACGGCCACGGCCGGTTGCGCTCCGGCACAGATGACGCTCGTGCCTGCTTGAGCCGCATTCGTAGGTGCCGACGCAGCTCGAGCAGTTCGGTTTCAGCCCAGCGGTTTTCGGTCTCCGTCGGATCGGTGGTCAAGTCGTAGAGCTCCCACTGGTCGTCGATCGGATCGCTGCGATACGCCTCGCCCCCGATCCCGTTGGCGGCCAGGTGGCGCACGCCGGGCTCGGTCCAGGTCGCCGGGTCGTCGAAGGTGCGGACCAGCTTCCAGAGATGTCCTGCTCCGCTGTCCGTGTCCTCGACGCGTACCACCAGGCCTTCGAAGTTGGACGCCACATGCGCGGGCAGCCTGATACGAAGGGGCGCAGGCGGATTCACATCACGGCCCAGTTGACGAGACAACGCTGACGCGCCAGTGTCGCCCTCGAGGACGTTGTCGCGGGTCATCAAGTAGACGGCACGCGTGTCATCGGCCGACGCCCCGTCCACCACCGGCATCAGATCGCAGCCGGGGAGCGGATGCACCTCCGAGAACGACCCGGCGAGGGTCGCCGCGACCGCCTCCACATCCACGCCAGCCGCCCCGAGCAGTGTCGGAACCAGATCGACGTGCGATGTGGGAGCCTCGACTGTGCGCGCAACGGTGGGGTTTTCGCCGATGCGGGCGATGACGAACGGCACCCGGGTGGCCTCGTCGTAGAGGTTGAACCATTTCTGATGCAGCCCGCCGTGCGCACCGAGCAGCTCGCCATGGTCGGAGGTGCGCACCAGAACGGCGTTCTCCGAACCGTTTTCGGTGACAACTCGGCGCACCCGGTCGATCGGTGCGTCGACTTCGGCGTGCAGACGGTAGTAGAGGTCTCGGTAGCGCTGGGCGTTGCGTTTGTAGGTGCGGCTGATCGCCGGCGACGGGCCGTATCCGGAGTAGTAGGCCTCGCGGAAGGCGATCTGCGCGGCAGGCTTGCTCGACAGGTCCTCTTCGGCGGTGGGAGCCGGCGGCACCGGCGGCGGATCCAGCGGCGACGGTGGCACGGGGCTGCGGCGGACCCAGGCAGGAAAGAGCACGATGTCGTGCGGGTTGACGAAGCTGGCCACCAACAGAAACGGGCGCAGCGCCTTCGGGTCACCGGCCCGGCGCCGCGCGTAGCGGTCGGTCAGCCAAGCCACGACGCGATCGGCGATTAGCGGGTCGCGCCGGAAACCGCTGTTTGCGTTGCCGGCCCCGTGCGGCTCGGGACCCACCCAGCCGGAGAAGCCGTAGGGAGCCAGCGGGTCGGCATCGAGGTAGCGCTGTACCGCGACCGGGTCGACGACGCCGTCGTCGTCGTTGGTGGCCAGGGACCCGCCCGTCAGCGGATCCTCCAGGTCAGCGTGCGAGATGTGCCACTTGCCGTCGTAATGCGTGTCGTAACCGGCCGCGCGAAACCAGTTCCCCAGCGTCGGCACCTCTCCGGCGCGCAGCCAACGCAACCGGGAATCGTCGAACCGCTTGCCGATGCCGTCGGTCTGGGTGACGCCGTGCAGGTCTGGATACTGGCCGGTGAAGATCGTGGGCCGGCTCGGCACACAGGCCAGCGATCCGGTGTAGTGGCGCGCGAAGTTGACGCCATGCTCGTCGAACCAGCGGCGACCGGGCATCTTCTGTCGGCGCCAAGCGAGCAGTTCGGCCGGCTCGTAGGGCGGTATGGCGCGTTCCTCGTCGGTCATCAGGATGACGATGTCGGGCCGGTCAGACATGTGCGTTCTCCAATCGTCCGGCCAGCCCGCTGAGCAGCTTCTCGGACTGCCTGGCCAGTACGCGCAGCAAGACGCGTTCTGCCAGGGGCGCGGTTGGCCGGGTTCCCATCCTCAGCGTGCTGGTCAAGGTCACGGTGGTCGTCGCACCGGCGGGGCGCACCGACCAACTGTTGGCGACTGCGCCCAGCCGGGCAGGCAGACCCTCGATGTCGTACGCCAGCGTCTCGGGCGGGCTGAACTCGGTGATGCGCTCCACCAACGTGTTCGCACCCATCTGCACCCGACGGGTGGTGCCGATCCCCACCCCGGCACTGCCCTGATTGAGCAGAGACGAATGGTCGACGTCGTCGGCCCAGGAAGACAGGCCCCCGAAATCCGCCAGAACATCCCAGACCTGCCGAGGTTGCGCGGCGATGGCTCGGCTGCGACTGATGGCTGCCACGTCGTCATCCAAGCATGTTCGGGCACTGGATTGGCCGAATCTTGACCCCACCGCACCCACGGTGCTAAGCAGGTGCTCAGCATTCGATGACGAGAGGGGATCGACGATGGCCGTGCAAACGGTACTGGACGAAATTCGGGAACGCCCCGGAACGGGAGACGTCATCCCGGTCATCGATCCGGCGACCGAAGAGCAGATCACCGAGTTCACCGATTGCGGCGAGGACGCGGTGAACCAGGCGGTGGGGCGGGCACGGGAGTCGTTTCAGTCCGGTGTCTGGTCGGAGCTGCCGGGTCGCCAGCGGGCCAAGATCATGTGGCGCATCGCGGATTTGATGGACGAGCATGCCGAGGAGTTCGCCCAGCTCGACTCGCTCAACACCGGCATGCCGCTGATGCAGGCGCAGTTGCAGATGTCCACCTGCTCGGAGTTCTTCCGCTATTACGCCGGGTGGTGTTCGAAGATCAACGGCGTCGCCTACGACGTGAAGACCGACGGAATCGCCACGGATGCCTTCGTCAACATGCACGCCTACACGTTGAAAGAGCCCTACGGGGTGGTGGGGCTGATCTTTCCGTGGAACGGTCCGATCTTCAACGCGAGCGCAAAGCTCGCGCCCGCGTTGGCCGCCGGCTGCAGCATGCTGGTCAAGCCTGCCGAGGAGACACCGCTGTCGGCGCTGCTGCTGGACCGGCTGATTCATCAGGCCGGCGTACCCGAGGGTGTGGTCAACCTGCTGACCGGCTACGGCCATACCGCGGGCGCGGCGATCACCGCGCATCCCGGCGTCGAAAAGGTCGCCTTCACCGGTTCGACCGAGGTGGGCAAGGAGATCGTGCGAGCCTCGGCGGACAACCTGAAGAAGGTCACGCTCGAATTGGGCGGGAAGTCGCCGGTGCTGATCTTCGACGACGCCGACATGAACAAGGCCGTCCTGATGGCCTCGCTCGGCATCTTCGTGCACTCCGGGCAGGGCTGCGTGTGCGGGTCGCGGATCTTCGCCCAGCGCGGCGTGTATGACCAAGTCGTGGAAGGCATTTCGATGATGGCGAATACCTTCAAATTGGGCGCGCCCAGCGAGGAGGGCTGCGTCAGCGGCCCGCTGATCAGCCAGAAACAACTGAACCGGGTGATGGGCTTCATCGACGAGGGCAAGAGCGACGGTGTCGACGTGGTCACCGGTGGGTACCGGCTGGACCGCAAGGGGTACTTCGTTCATCCGACGGTGCTCACCAACGTCGACCCCGGCATGCGCCTGTATCAGCAGGAGATCTTCGGTCCGGTGGTCAGCATCTTGCCGTTCGACGACGAGGACGAGGCGGTGGCCCTGGCCAACGACACCACCTACGGTCTGGCGGCCACCGCGTGGACGGAGAACCTGGGCCGCGCCCACCGGATCGTCAAGCGACTCCAAGCGGGCAGCGTGCAGGTGAACTGCCAATTGGTGTTCGACCACGACGTGCCGTTCGGCGGCCACAAGCAGTCCGGATGGGGTCACGAATTCGGCCGGGAGGGCATCGACATGTACATGAAGACGAAGTCGGTTTGGGCTCAGCTGTAGCGTTGGGTCCGTGTATGAACAGGGCGATACCGACATCACGGACCCCGCCGACGTCGGCTCACGCATCGATCCGGTCCTGGCCCGGAGCTGGTTGCTGGTCAACGGCACCCACGCCGACCGGTTCGATGCCGCTGCCCGCTCCCGCGCCGACATCGTCGTCTTCGACATCGAGGACGCGGTAGCGCCGAAGGACAAGGTCAGCGCCCGCGACAACGTGGTGCGTTGGTTGTCGGTCGGCAACGACGACTGGGTCCGGATCAACGGATTCGGAACCCCTTGGTGGGCCGACGATCTCGCGCAGCTGGCGGGTACCTCGGTCGGTGGGGTGATGTTGGCGATGGTCGAGTCGGTGGACCATGTCACCGAGACCGCCAAGCGGTTGCCGGACGTGCCGATCGTGGCGCTGGTCGAGACGGCCCGGGGACTGGAACGCATCACCGAGATCGCGGCGGCCAAGGGCACTTTCCGGCTCGCGTTCGGCATCGGTGACTTCCGCCGAGACACCGGCTTCGGTGAAGACCCGTCCACGTTGGCCTACGCGCGGTCCCGCTTCACCATCGCGGCCAAGGCGGCCGGGCTGGCCAGCGCCATCGACGGACCGACCATCGGTTCGAATCCGCTCAAGCTGATCGAGGCGACCGCGGTCTCGGTCGAGTTCGGGATGACGGGCAAAATCTGCCTGTCGCCGGATCAATGCGCGGTGGTGAACGAGGGCCTGTCCCCGTCGCAGGACGAAATCTGTTGGGCCAAGGAATTTTTCGCCGAGTTCGAACGCGACGGGGGCGAGATCCGCAATGGTTCGGACTTGCCGCGCATCGCCCGGGCCACCAAGATCCTGGACCTGGCCAGGTCCTATGCGATCGAGGTGTCGGATTTCGAGGACGATCAAGGCCATTCGCCAGCTCCGACGGACACCTACCATTACTGAGTCCGGGGGCGAGTTTTTGGGCGCGAGCAGACGCAAAATCCCCCGGTTTCGTACCGAAACGGGGGATTTTGCGTCTGCTCGCGCAACTCCCGCAGTCCCGGTGAGTTGCGGCTCTCGGTTGCCCTGCGCAGTCCGCGACCCGACGATGTCGAGGCGTTGGCCGAGCTCGGCGTGCACGAGCTGGTGCTGGTCGAGTCGCCGCCGGATGACGCCGACGCGGTGCCCGACTGGATTGCCGCACTCGCCGAAAGATGGATCAGGCGGTGATGTCGCGCAGCGCCTGTGCAGTGTCCAGATCGGAATAGGCCGCCGAATACCGTTGCGCCAGTGCGACAGCGATGTCCGGTCGTTGCCACAGGTCGCCCGCGCTGGCGGTGCACAGCCAGATGGCCAGTCCGTGCGCCACCGACGCCCGGTACCACAGCCAGATTTCCTCGCTGCTCGGCGTCTCGTCGCCGGGCAGCCCGAGCGAGGCGCGGTAGACCTCGAGCAGTTCACGTTCGTGGTCGCGCCGGTCCGCAACGGTCAGCGCGCCCTGCAGGAAATAACCCAGATCCAGCGACCAGTTGCCCCGGCGGGCGACCTGCCAGTCCAGGAAGCCCACCTCACCCCCGGGTAGCAGATAGGTGTTGCCGATGTGCGGGTCACCGTGCAGCAGGGTTTGTGGTCCGGCGGTCAGGGTCCGGATGTAGGGCTTCCAGATCGACTCGATCAGCCGGTCGGCGGTCAGGGACAGCACTTCGGCCGGTGCGTCGTCACCCAGGCGCGCCTGGGCTTCGTGCAAGGGAGCGTATTGCATTCCGTCCCAAGGAAGAAACGGTTCGAGCCAGCGCAGCGCCGGATACGTCGGTAGGCGCTCGTTCCAGTACTTGCCGTGCAGTCGAGCCAGTCCACGCACGCCCGAGGCGGCTTGATCCACCGACATCGGACGGGTGGCATCACGAGGGTCGGCGGCGCGCGCGTTGAGATCCTCCATGATCATCACGAAGTCGTAGTCGTCCTCATCGATCAGGGCCGTGTAGACGACGGGGTGCTCGAGCGGTAGATCGACGTTGTTCATGAACAGGCGCGGCTCGTGGAACATGCCGCTGGTCATAAGGATCATGTCTTTGTGGGCGGGGTCGGCGGCCTTGGCGAAGACCGTGGCCGGCCCGGCGCCGGTGGAGTAGGTGAGTTGCAGACGGGCCCGGCGGTTGGTGCCGTCGTCACGACCGGCGACGGTGACCGACTCGACCGTCGCGCCGGGAAAGTGGCTGACCAACGCCGCGGACATCCAGCCGGGAGTTATCTCGTCCCAGGACTTGGGCACCGAAAGTGCAGCGGTCATTTCAGTAGTCATACTCCGCGAGTGGGGTCTCGGTGCCGGGTGGGGTGCCGTTCAGCGATATGGCCGCGGGGACCATCTCGCTGGTGACCAGTCCGTGTCGCGTGGTCACCTCGTCGATGACGTCGAACCTGCGCGCGATGTGCTGCGGTGTGTCGACGACGATGGTGGTGACCGGGACCTGTCTGGTGAGTTGAAAGACCTTGTCTCCGTGCGGTTTATGGTTGCCATGGAAACCCCAGATGCCGCGCAGCACCGTGGCGCCGCGAGCGTTCCCGGATCGCATCAGTTGCTGGACGATGGCGCGGTGGATCGGTTGACCTTCGTGCAGGGTCGCCGCGGTGGTGTGCACCATCAGCTTCTGCCACAGAGGGCGGCCCCGGCTGTCGGCCGGCGGGAGTTCTTGGGGACGGGCGAACAGTTCGCCGTCGCGTTTGCACAGTCGCACGCGTTCGGTGGTCAGTTGTGGGTCGGGAAGCAGTTGCGCGAGTTCGGTGGTCGCGGCCCACACCTGCGCCGGTAGCCCGACGGCGATGATCATCTGGGGGACATCGACGTTGCGCCCGAAAAACCGGGCCCGTTGCCGCTCACCGTAGGCGGTGCCGTCGACACCGAGAAACACTGTGGCACCGGCAAATCCATGCCGATGCAGCAGTTCACAGACAGCTAGATGGGCGGGCCTGCCGGCCACGCGTACCTGCCGGCCGACGTACACGGTCAGCTTGGCGGCATCGCCGGTTCGGCTGTCGATGTGCGTGGCGGCGTCGGTGCCGCTGTTCCTGGTGACCAGCCGTGCGCGTTCCAGCGTCACGAGCCCCCGGCCGGTGATCGCGGTGACGTCGTCGACCAGAGACCCGATCCTGGACTCGGCGTCGACGGCCGCGATGGTCACGGGCGGATCCTCGGACAAACTCAGCGAACGGTCGCTGCGCAGTTCGCCTTTGGGTCCGAAACCGGAGATGCCGCGCATCATGACGCTGGTTGCGATGCCACGAGAGCCGAACAGATCCAGCATCGCATCCGCCAGGAATCGTCTGGAGTCGCCGACGGCACGTTGCCGTTCACCGAAGTACGCGGTGAGTTTCAGGCTCTGCTCGCTCATATCAGGCCCGCGATCCGTTGCCCCAGCACCACAGCCGCCAGTCCGAGCGCCACGCTGACAGCGATGTTGGCGAACGCCGCCGGTAGCTGGCGTTCCTCGCTGAGTCGCTGAGTCTCGAGCATCCAGGTGGAGAAGGTGGTGTAGGCGCCGACGAAGGCGGTGCCGGCCAGCAGCGCAGCGTCTTTGGACAGGGCCAGGCTGCCCAGGAAACCGAGCAGCGCGGCACCGGTGACGTTGACCGTCAACGTGCCGTAGGGGAACGGGCGGCCGAGGCGGCGGACGACGGTGCGATCCACCAGGAATCGCGCAACCGAGCCCATACCACCGATGACCATGACCCCGAGCCAGACCAGGACCGTCGTCATCGGATCCGCGCCCGGCGCACCAGGGCAGTGGCCAGGTACACCGCCAGCAGTCCGAGTGTGATGCTCACGACGGTGTAGGCGGTCGCCAGCAGCCAGTGGCCGTGCTCGATCATCTTGACCGTCTCGACCTGCATGGTGGAAAAGGTGGTCAGCCCGCCGCACAATCCGGTGCCCAGCAGCGGGCGTCGGTAACTGGACAGCGGCAGCCTTTCCAGCAGCCGAGTGGTGAAGTAGCCGACCAGGAACGCGCCCACGATGTTGACCACGAACGTCGGCCACGGCCAGCGCGCCGGATCGGGAACGGCCAGGGTCGCCAGCGCCGCTCGAGCCAGCGAGCCCAGCGCGCCGCCGGCGAAAATCGCTGCCAATTCCCGAGAGTCGGGGCGTGCCACCGGTTGTTTCCCTCCCGTGTGCCTAGTGTGCGCCTAGCAGCCTAAGGCGGCACCGCGGCGTATGGGCAGAATTGGTGACCATGGCCCACCCGCGAGCCGGTCAGCCGGCGCAGCCCCAAGACCTTGTCGATCTGCCGCATCTGGTGACGGCGTACTACTCGGTTCGTCCCGACCCCGAGGACGTGGCGCAGCAGGTGGCGTTCGGTACCTCGGGGCATCGCGGTTCGTCGTTGAACGGCGCATTCAACGAGGCTCACATCCTGGCCATCACCCAAGCGATCGTCGAGTATCGCGCGGCACAAGGCACCACCGGCCCGTTGTTCATCGGCCGTGACACACACGGCCTTTCGGAGCCGGCGTGGGTTTCGGCGCTGGAGGTACTGGCCGGCAATGATGTGGTGGCATTGATCGATGCGGCCGACCGGTACACGCCGACGCCGGCGACCAGCCACGCGATCCTGACGTACAACCGCGGACGCGACGCCGGACTGGCGGACGGAATCGTGGTGACGCCGTCGCACAACCCGCCGATGGATGGCGGGTTCAAGTACAACCCGCCCAACGGCGGACCGGCGGACAGCACCGCGACCGGCGCTATTGCCAAGCGCGCCAACGAAATTCTGCGGGACGGGCTTTCGGGAGTGCGTCGGGTGCCGCTGGCGCGCGCGTTGAGTCTGGTGCAGCGCCACGACTATCTGAGTTCGTATGTCGACGACTTACCCAACGTCGTGGACATCGACGCGATACGCGCGGCCGGGGTACGCATCGGCGCCGACCCGCTCGGCGGGGCCAGCGTGGACTACTGGGGCGAGATCGCTTCGCGTTTCGGCTTGGACCTGACTGTGGTCAATCCTCTGGTGGACGCGACGTGGCGGTTCATGACCTTGGATCACGACGGCAAGATCCGGATGGACTGCAGCTCACCTTCGGCGATGGCAGGGCTGATCGCCAACCGGGACGACTACCAGATCGCCACCGGCAACGACGCCGACTCCGACCGGCACGGCATCGTCACCCCCGACGGCGGACTGCTGAATCCGAATCACTACCTGGCCGTGGCGATCGACTATCTGTTCACCCACCGGCCTTCGTGGTCGGCACATGTGGGCGTCGGCAAGACGGCGGTGAGTTCGTCGATGATCGACCGGGTGGTGGCGGGTCTCGACCGGGAACTGGTCGAGGTTCCGGTCGGGTTCAAGTGGTTTGTGGACGGATTGATCGGCGGCACCATGGGATTCGGCGGGGAGGAGTCGGCGGGAGCTTCGTTCCTGCGCCGCGACGGATCAGTGTGGACCACCGACAAGGACGGCATCATCCTGGCGTTGCTGGCGTCGGAGATCCTCGCGGTGACCGGGCGGACGCCGTCGCAGCGGTATGCCGAGTTGGCTGCCGTATATGGCGAGCCGTACTACGCGCGGGTGGACGCGCCTGCTGACCGGGAGCAGAAGGCTCGGCTGTCCCGGCTTTCCGCCTCCGAGGTTTCTGCGTCGGAGTTGGCGGGGGAGCCGATCCTGGCGAAGCTGACGTCGGCGCCCGGTAACGGTGCTTCTCTCGGCGGGCTGAAGGTGGTCACCGAGAACGCATGGTTTGCGGCGCGACCGTCGGGCACCGAGGACGTGTACAAGATCTACGCGGAATCCTTCCTCGGGCCCGAGCATTTGACGGAGGTGCAAGAAACGGCCCGCGAGGTGGTCAATACAGTCATCGGGTGACCATCTCGCTACGGCGGCCCCGTCCGAGGGGGCACGGGTCTACCCGACTGCCGCGCGAGGTCTGGATCCTCAGTTGGGCCAACGTCATGGTCGCGCTGGGCTACGGGGTCATTTCGCCGGTGATGCCGTCGTTTGCCCGCACCTTCGGAGTCAGCATCGACGCAGTGACCTTCTTGGTCACCGTCTTTTCGTTGAGTCGCATGTGTTTCGCACCGCTCAGCGGTGTCCTGGTACAGCGGATGGGGGAGCGGCGAATTTATCTCGCCGGTTTGCTGATCGTCGCGCTGGCCAGCGCCGCCTGTCCGTTCTCTCACACGTACTGGCAATTGCTGGTTTTCCGGGTCATCAGCGGCATCGGATCGACCATGTTCTTCGTCTCGGCATTGGGCCTGATGATCCACATCAGCCCTCCCGATGCCCGCGGACGGGTGGCGGGTCTGTTCACCACATCGTTCATGGTGGGAGCGGTGGGTGGGCCGGCAGTGGGTGCGCTGGCGGCCGGATGGGGTTTGGCCGCGCCGTTCCTTATCTTCGGCGGGGGGCTGCTGGCCGTCACGGCAGTGGTGTTTTTCAGCCTGCGTCACTCGGAACTGGCCGCACCTGGTCCGCCGACGCGATCGACGGTGACGATGCACCAGGCATTGCGGGTACGCGCGTACTGGTCGTCATTGCTGGCCAACTTCGCCACCGGCTGGTCGGCGTTCGGGCTGCGCGTCGCGCTGGTCCCGCTGTTCATCACCGACGTCATGGGACGAAGCGTCGGCGTCATCGGCGTGGTGCTCGCGATGTTCGCGGTCGGTAATGCGATAGCCGTCGTCCCCAGCGGCGATCTGTCTGACCGGGTCGGGCGGCGCACACTGCTCATCGTCGGACTTGCCGCGTCCGGTGCCGCGACCCTCTGGCTCGCCGCCGTGACATCGCTGCCGTGGTTCTTGGTCGCGGCGTTCGTCGGTGGCGCGACAGCGGGCATCTACATGTCGCCGATGCAGGCTGCCGTCGCGGACATCCTCGGCAGCGAGGCGCGTGCGGGTGGCCCGGTGGCGATGGTGCAGATGGTGTCCGATCTCGGGGCCATCGTGGGTGCGACGACGGTCGGGTGGTTCGCCGGGCACGTGAGCTACGGCTGGAGTTTCGGCGTCAGCGGAATTGTGCTGCTGATCGCTGCTCTCGGCTGGGTATTGGGACCGGAAACCCGGCTGAATACTTTGAGTCCGGAAGGTCTTGCTGAGGCGTCGGCGGAGGACAAGGGCCTATGACCAGCAGCTTTGATGGACGGTTGCCGGTGGTGTAGCTTCGATTGGCACGACATTTGGGGCTATGGCGCAGCTGGTAGCGCACCACACTGGCAGTGTGGGGGTCAGGGGTTCGAGTCCCCTTAGCTCCACCGTTTAACTGCAGAAACAGTACCACAAAACGGCTTGTCAACCATTTGTCAATCGTTGACGCGGTGTAGGGTGCAGACATGGGCGAGTACATCACGATCAAGCCAGGCGATCCTTCACCGAGCTGCCAGCACTACCGCATCGACAACGAGACGTGGCAGTGCCAGGAATGCGGCGAGCGGATGATCCGCCAGGACGTTGAAGCTGAGACCCTGTTGTCGGCCCCCAACGCTGCCGGTTGCACTAACCCGGCCTGTGTGGCGGCACTCAAGAACGGCACGTATGACGAGACTGACCCGCCGAACGGTTGCACCAACCCTCACGGGTTCTATGTCCCGGACAGCGGTCGCGAACGCGCGGTAGTCGTTGGCTATAAGTACACCTACCAGTGCGTGCGCTGCCGGTATCAGGGCACCGTGTTTGCGATGGGGCAGGAGCCGATCTGGGAGTGCGGGCATAGCCACCGCGGCGAACGCGTGCCCGTCCGGGCCTGATGGCGTCGATTCGTGAGCGTCCCCGCGCCGACGGCACCATCTGCTACGCGGTGCTGTTCAAGATCGACGGTCGCCAATCCTCGCTGCCCTTCGACGACAAACGCGCCGCCGAAATCTTTCGCCAGGCCGTCGAAGTCCACGGCCCGGAGCGGGCGCTGCGCATGCACGGCCTCGAGCCGGTACGCCGCCGGCGCAGCGCCGAGCCTGCTGAGACGCTGACGGTCGCAGGCTGGCTGCGCGCCCACATCGACGGCCTGACCGGCGTCGAGCAGTACACGATCGACGTCTACAACCGCTACCTTGCCCTTGACATCGCCCCCACCCTCGGCGACATCCCGCTGACGCAGCTCACGTCCGACGACGTCGGCGCCTGGGTGAAACGCATGGAAACCACCGTCTCGGCGAAGACCGGGCGGGTGCCGGCGGCCAAGACGATCCGCAACCGGTACGGGTTCCTGTCCGGCGCGCTCGGCGCCGCCGCGGCGAAAGGATTGATCGCGGCGAATCCCGCGGCCGGCCGCCGTCTACCCCGCTCGACCAGCGAAGACGACGACACCGACATGCGGATGCTGTCACGTGACGAATACGACCGTCTGCTCGCGGCAACCACCGAACCGTGGCGCCCGCTCGTCGAGTTCCTCGTTTCCTCCGGATGCCGCTGGGGCGAAGCCACCGGACTCAAACCCGGCGACATCAACACCGCCGCGGGGACGGTGAAGATCCGGCGCGCGTGGAAGTACAACTCGAAGGGCTACACACTCGGCCCCCCGAAGACGAAACGATCCCGCCGCACCATCAACCTGCCCGCCACAGTGCTCGCGAAGCTCGACCTGACCGGACAGTGGGTGTTCACCGACCGCGGCCGCCCAGTCCGCTACCACCTGTTCAAGCCGCAGGTGTGGGACCGCGCCGTCACCGCCGCAGAACTGGACCCACGGCCGACCCCGCACGACCTGCGGCACACCTGCGCATCCTGGATGCTCGCCGCCGGCGTCCCCATCACCACCGTGTCCCGGCACCTCGGCCACGAATCCATCAAGGTCACCGCCGACATCTACGCCGACGTCGACCGCACCAGCCACCAAGCGGCCGCCGACGTGATGGCCAAGCTGCTCAGCTGACACCGCCCGCGGTCAGGTGCTTGTCGGACACCAACCATGCGGCTGTTTGCGCCGCGGCGGCCACACCACCTGGGCATGCCTGGCCTGCGTCCGCTAACCGCCGGTTGCGACCCCCTACACGGCGCCGCGGCGGTGCGCTGAAACGCGCCGCAACCGGTTGACCGTCACCGGATCAAACGCCAACGCTGCCTCCGTCGCGATCATTTGGTTCAGCCGCTGGTAGTACCGGATCGGTGTCAATCCGAGCTGGTCGCGGATCGCATCGTCCTTCGCGCCCGGTGACCGCCAGAACTGGCGCTCCAATACCAGGATCGCGGTTTCCAGGTCGGTCAGGCTATCCACAGCCAGTCTCCGTTCAGCTGATGCTCAAGCTCGGCTACTTCGATCGGGTCCAGGTCCCGCATGCGCTGTTTCACCACGCTCGGTTCAACCCAGAGCTGCTCGGCGAGCGCGTGCACGTCCGAATGACAGCAGCGCAGCCCGTCGACTAGGTCTGCCACCTCGATCAGGCGCCTCGCGGTGAGTGACCGCACAATCCGCTCTTCACCAGCACCCGCCGGCACGCCGCGCTCAACGTGCAACGTCTCGTGACAAACCACCACCCGGCGTTGTACCTGGGTCAAACTGCGGTCTATCCAGATGGTCTTGCCGTCTGTGCAGCCGCGCAGCCGGCCAGGTAAATCCGTCCACACCACCGAAACGTCAGGATGATGTATCGCAAGGTAGCGCCACGGATGAAACATAGGCGTCTGTCTACCGGTAGGCACCGACAAAACACCGTCTGACCGGGAACAACAAGTTTGTAATTCAATCCGGATCCTGGGACTGCTCTTCCTCGCCCGGCGGCAAGTGCGGACCCTTATCGCCCTCATCGGCAGCCAAATCGATCGAAGAAAGGCCGTCGGCCGCCGGCACTGCCTTCTTCGTCGACGCTTCAAATCCAGCCTTCCGTTCCGCGTCCTCCGCCGGTTCGCCAGCGTTCGCGATTCGTCGGTGGTACGCCTCGGCCTGCTTCGCCTTGTCTTCTTCCCAGATTTCGTCGGCTTGGGCCGTTATCTCCCGACGTTGACGCACCTCGGCCAAGTTGTAGGTGTGTCCGTGCTGATAGATGTAGCCGCCGGTGCCGAATGGTGACGGGAGCGCCTCGGTATACATCCAGAACTCCGCTTCCCACGGCCGCTCGCCTTCCTCGAACTCCGCACCCGGGTCCCAAGGCGGCGTCCATGGACGTCCGGTTCCGTTAGCCACGTCAGCAGCCATCTGCTGCACATGAGGCAACTCTTCCTCCGCAGCCTTGAAAGAGATCCCCCGAGCGCGGGCGTAATGGAGCACCCGTGTGCTCAGTTGATTGCGCGCCCGCAACCAATTCTCGAAGGTGGTCTCGACCGGTAGCCAATTACCGTCTTCGTCCACGCCGAGCGCTGGATCCGGCCGTCGTGGGTGAGCGGCTTCCCACTCCTGCAGAAAAGCATGGTCATCGAGGGATCGTCGTTCTTCTGGCGTAGCTCGGATGCGCAGGTAGCGGATGTTCAGTGGCTCGACAGCGGGGTTGCCCTCGCCTGTTTTACCTGGTGGCGAAGGAGTTGGATCGCCACCCGACAAGATGTTGTCGATACTGCCGGGCTCCCACTGCAGGACGCGTTCAAGGGGAGCGCTGGTGCTGGCGCGAAAATCCGTGTGTCGGCCGTTTTCGATCAGTCGCAGGGTTGCTGTCGAAGGTCCTTGACTGGCTTGTATCTGGGCTTGAGTTAGCTTGAGCTCTTTGCGACGAGCCCGCACCAGGCGACCCAGTCGTGCCGCCGGGGTGTCCGCGTTTGTCATGGCCGAACCTTCCCACCCACTACCGCGACAAGTCCAGCTAGGTTGCGACAAGTCTATCGCCAGTTCAGGCGCTTGAATCGATAGTTACAAGATTGTCGTTTTGCAGTTCGGCGGTAGAAACCTGCGATTGTCGTTGCGTTACTAGCGATGCTTGTCTAGAGTTGTCGCTATGCCAGCGATGGAACCGCTAGGACCGATGATTCGGATCAAGGATCTCCGCCAAGCTCACGGACTAAGCCAGACCGACCTTGCCCAACGGATAGCCGAACAAGGGGTTGAGATCACGGACGCCGGGATCAGCAACGTGGAGAACGGCAACAAGAAAGCGAGCGACCGACTGCTCACGGCTTGGGCGAAGGCCCTCGGCGTCGAACCCCTGAATGTTTGGCACGGACCATTGCGGCCGCCCGTCGAGCGGGCCAAGCCGTCGGCCCGTACTGGCGTGGCGACAGCAGCGAGTCGGCGGTCTGCCTGATGGGCGCGAGGCGTAGCTGGACTTCGAGCGTTCCGCACGGGAACGGAAGGCATCCAGAGAGGATCGCCCCCGGCCTGCGCAATCACTTCGTCTATTGGCTATACGACGACGCTGGTGCGGTCCTATATGTCGGGTGCACCCGACGACCAGAGGCGCGCTGGCGCGAACACCGCAGGGGCAGCAACCGCCGCATGGTTGAGCGGGTCGCTCGCCGCCGGATGGCTGGACCATACGACTATCCCACCGCGCGGCGCATCGAGCGTGAACAGCAAAAAGTGCTGAATGAGCGCCAGCGCCGCGAGCAGGTGCCAGCATGACCGCGGCGCAGCTTGATCTAACCGAAGCCCGGTCCCGCGCCGAACGCGACGCCCTGGCTGAACGCATCGATGTGCTCGACAAGGTCGGCGTGCTCCGCTGCTTGCCGGACGACATTCACGTCACCACCGACATGGTCGCCGAGTTCTATCAAGCTCCCGTCAAGACCATCCAGACCGTGGTGCTCCGCAACCGCGAAGAGCTGGATGATGACGGCCTCCGGGTAATCGGCCGCGCTGAATTCGAGGAGACCTTCAACATGAAGGTGCCCTCCTCGGCCAGCAGCTTTACCCTCTATCCCCGTCGCGCGGTGCTGCGTATCGGAATGCTGCTTCGTGATTCTTCGGTGGCGCACCGGGTCCGCGACTACCTTCTGGACACCGAGCAAGCGTCGCCCCGGTTCGTTATTCCACAGACGTACGCTGAGGCGCTGCGGGCGGCCGCCGACCAAGCGGAGCGCGCCGAGTTGGCCGAGGCGAAGGTTGCCGAGCTTGAGCCTAAGGCCGAGCTGGCGGACAACTACCTCACCGCGCAAGGAGGCGCCCGACTAATCCGGCAGGTCGCAAAGACGTTCGGACTGAAGGAATCTGACTTGCGCCGGTTCCTCGTGGACGACGGCCTGGTCTTACCTGACCGGATTGTGCGGCATGGCCGGGGCGTGGCTGTTCGGCGCAGCCGGCAGCGACAAGCAGAAACGCGAAGCCGAGATCGCCAACGACGCGAAGACCGCGCGCAGCGCCGCCGAAACCGCCAAAACGCGGATGCTCGACGTCAACGAGACAGCGATCCGCGCCGAAACGAAAGCCGACCGCCTCGCCGAAGTCGCCAAAGCCAACCACCCCGAAGTCGCCGAGCACCTCCCGCCGCCGCTGATCGACAACCCCCCCGGTGGTGAATCCTGATGCTGCACATCCTCGAACTCGTCTACTCGCTGCCGTTCATCATCGGCGCCGCCGCCGGCTTCTGCGGGCAACGCTGCTACGCCCACGCCCGCGCGAAATGGCTGGACCGCCACCACCCGCTCCCCGACGGCGAGAACCACATCACCGGCAAAATCTCACAAACATGGCTGGCAGGGTTGATCGCCATCACCATGCTCGGCTACGTGCTGCTCACCGCCCAACGCACCCAGGAACAAGCCGGGCAACTCAACCAAGAGGTCACCCGCTGCTGGGCCGAATCCTACGAGGCCGCGAAAGCCCGCGCCGACATCAACGACGAAGACGCCGCACTGGCCAAAGAACTCGGCGAACACAGAGACGAGCTGCTCGAGGCGAACGCGGAGTGGATCCGCCGCCTCCTCAACGCCCCACCCAACATCGGGGACAGCGTCGATCGCCGCCAGCAGTACATGTACGACGTCACCCGCGTCTACTTCGACCGCTTCAACCAGATCATGGCGCAGATGCAGGCCGTCAAACAGCGCCAGGCCGACAACGCCGAGAAGCGGCAGCGCAACCCGCTGCCCGAGATCACCTGCGGCAAAGAGTGAAAGGACAACCGTGAACCAGGACACCCGCGAACACCTGTACGGGCTGGCCTTCTTCGCCATCTACTGCGGAGCCGTCGCGGCACGCGAAATCTTCTCCCACCCACCACAATTCGGCTGGTTCATCGGCCTGATCGCCGCAGCCGCCTGCATGTTCACCAGCGGCTACATCTTCCGCGCCGGCCACGACCGCCGCAAAGCAACCCGACGACACCACCGCCACGTACACGTGAGCATCGACCAGGAACCCGGCCCGTTGTGAGGCCCGCCCACCAAGCGTTGGCCGCGATCACCGCCGCCGTGATCGGCTACAACGTGGCGGCCCCGGCAGGGGAGACCATCAGCGAAGGCATCGACGCCCTACTGGAGCTGCACCCGTTGCTGACCCGCGCCGCGATCGCGCTACTCGCCCTGCACGTCGCCAACGCGATCGCGGCGCAGGCCGACCCGATCCACTGGGCATTCGGCCTCGCACGCCACCGACGATGGACCGTCGTCTTCGAAAGCGACCCCATGACTCATTGAGCAATACAAAACATCACGCACCCCCGGTTGGCCTGACGGCCGCCGGGGGCTTTTCCGTGTTTCAGCGGATCGTGTCGGGGCAGAGGTTGTGTTGCGCTGCGGCGACGATCGCCGGTCCCCACTGCGCACTGAGTAGTCCCCACTGGGTCGCCGCGGTCTCGACCGACATGCCGCCCCGGATCGCGCCGCACGCCTGATACCCGCCGCCGATGATCGGCGCCGGCCCGGCCGGCATCGGCACACCGACCGCGTTCAAGTCGGCGACGTAACCATTCTCGTCAGCGTGCGCGGGGGCAACAGTGAGTACCGCCGCGGTGACAGCGACGCCAACAGTCGCGAGTAGCCCTCTGATCATCGCTTCCTCCTAATATCGTGGCGGCCCGAATGCCGGTGGCTGCAACTGGCCGTACGCGTTGATCGGCCGCACCTGCCGCTTGTCACTGATCGCGATGATCAACCACACCCAGGCCCATCCGCCGCACGCCCAGAACGTGAACAACGTCAGGATGGCGTGCAGAGCATGGTTGGGGCCGGTCACGACGAACGCCGCCGGCTGCTGAGGTTGGGGGGCGAGCGGCACCGGTGGGCCAATCCACTCCACGCCGTCCCAGTACCTCTGCCCCAGGCCAGCGTGGTCGGGATACCAGCCAGGAGGTGGCAACGGCGACGGGTAGCCCATGCCGGTGAGCGTAGCCGCTGGTGCTGTCACGTTAAACCTCGTTCGTCGTTGACGCCGTCAATCGGTCGGCGTATTTCCGCATATCGTGGGATTGTCTGGGATTGCCTGGGCGGGGATGACATGAGAGTGTTTCCGCAGCTTAAGACGTGTTTACTGCTGTTTCGCAAGTGGTTCGAGTCCCCTTAGCTCCACCAAGAAATCGCAGGTCACAGCGTTTCACTGATTTTCTCGGCAACATCCCGGTCGACATGGGCGTACTCCGCCTGATGGCGATCTCGAACGCGACGCTTCGATTACGCGGTCGCAAGGACGCGGTAGCTGGCGTTGGGCTCGCGGCGTGACGGTGTTCAAATACACCCCTAGGGGTGTAGTCGGACATCCCGAGGGAGGTGTTGCATGAAGTTAACGCCGTACGGGCCGACGCCACCATACATCCACTGATCTTCATTCAAATCTGTTGTCACGGCAGTGGATCTCGCGTCCGCTCGCGGATCGAGACTAACCGAGACCGTCATCAAAAGGGAGTACGCAAATGACTAGTACGTTTGCTGAGGAGTTTCTGGCTCGCTCAAGCACCCTGACCAGCGTTGGCTGGATCGGGTACATAATTATCGGTGCACTTGCAGGCTGGATCGCCAGCCTCATCATGAAGACCAGAGAAGGCCTGTTACTCGATATCGTCATCGGCGTCGTAGGGGCACTCCTTGGCGGCTTCTTGCTCAGCTTCGTGGTTGACACCGCCAGCGGCGGATGGTGGTTCACGCTATTCACTGCAATCTTTGGCGCAGTCCTGCTGCTGGGTTTACTGCGGTTAGTGCGCGGGCGATCAGCCCAACCACACGGTCGACTGCACCGCTAGCGCCGTTGTACGTGGTCCGGGCGACCAAATCTCCTGTGGCGCAGTCCCGATGGATTTTTGGGCGCGAAACCGACGTCAATTCGGTTCGGGCCAACGGGTTGCCGGTCGGGCATTCCTTTCCGGGTAGGTGAAGACGGAGCCCT
Organism: Mycobacterium sp. NGS67; assembly: GCF_059812185.1. Taxonomy (NCBI): domain Bacteria; kingdom Bacillati; phylum Actinomycetota; class Actinomycetes; order Mycobacteriales; family Mycobacteriaceae; genus Mycobacterium; species Mycobacterium sp. NGS67. The sequence continues at coordinate 42,270 of NZ_JCALCF010000004.1, read as the reverse complement.
CGATGTCGGGCGTGACGGTGCTGGGTGCTCAACACCGTTCACCGTCGAGGGCTCTGTCGATCCGGTAGCGACTGTGAGATATGAGTGCAGCACAGCGCCGAACCGCTCGCGGACGACGAGCTTTGGCCGAACATCAGTATCCGATTCTTGGCCGCGATCTCCGCGGCGTAGGGTTCTCGATCTCAGCAACCGTCGTGCGGAAGCGGTCTGAACATCAGCATCGGGTAGCGCAGGTTGGCACCGGCTAAGTTATGCGATTCGACTGATTCAGTTCATGCTATTTGACTGATTCAATGCCTGCTAATTGTATGATTGAGGCTATGCGGTACGCCAGGCGCGCCATAGACAGCGAACTGGACGCACTGTTCGGACAAGTACCGGCGATCGCCATCGACGGCCCCAAGGCAGTAGGGAAGACGACGACCGCCGAGCAGCGAGTCGTCGGCGTGTTACGACTCGATGCAAAGCCCAACTATGAGGCAGTGCACGCCGACCCGGGTCTGTTGATGACTCGGCCGCGGCCATTGCTCATCGACGAGTGGCAGAAGGTTCCCGAGGTGTGGGATGTCGTGCGCCGGGCTGTCGACGACGATCCATCTGGCGGCCAGTTTCTCCTTGTCGGGAGTGCTTCACCCCGACATGGGGCGACGGCCCACTCCGGCGCGGGGCGTATTGGACGGCTCCGCATGCGCCCCATGACGTTGTCAGAGCGGGGGATCGCGTCGCCGACAGTCACTCTTGGCGAATTGCTTGGTGGGAGACGGCTTCCGCTCGCCGGGGCGACGCAGGTCCGGCTGGTCGACTACACGCATGAGATCGTGGCATCGGGTTTCCCGGGTATGCGGACCCTCGGTGCGCGGGCATTGAAGTTTCAGCTTGATTCGTACCTGCGGAATGTCGTTGATCGGGACGTGCCCGAGCAGGGGCTCGCCGTTCGTAAGCCTGATGCCATGTTGGCGTGGTTGCGTGCCTACGCGGCGGCCACATCCACGACGGCCAGCTACACCGCAGTCCTCGATGCGGCCACCGCCGGTGTCAGTGACAAACCGGCGCGTTCAACGAGCATCGCGTATCGAGATGTGCTTACTCGGCTGTGGCTTCTGGACCCGGTACCCGCATGGGGTCCCGCGGGAAACCCGTTGGCGCGCTTGGCCCAATCGCCCAAGCATCACCTGGCCGACCCTGCGTTGGCGGCACGTCTACTCGGCTTGTCCATGGATACACTCCTCGGCGGTGAAGGTAAGCCGAGCGGCCCCAGGGCCGGGGGCATGCTCGGGCATCTTTTCGAATCCTTGGTCACGCTTTGCGTACGGGTCGCTGCCCAGGCCGCCGAGGCCACCGTCGGGCACCTCCGGACACGCAACGGTGACCACGAAATCGATCTGGTGGTGGTGCGTGACGACGGTCGGGTTCTCGCTATCGAGGTGAAACTGGCTGCGACAGTGGAAGATCGAGACACCGCGCATCTTCGCTGGCTGGCCGACCACCTGCGGGCGGACTTGCTCGACGCGATCATCATCAATACCGGACCCAACGCCTACCGACGCCCCGACGGAATAGGCGTGATTCCGCTGGCGCTGCTAGGTCCCTAATGATACGGAGCATGCAGTGCACGGAGACGGGGCGCGCGTTTACGCCGTCAACACGCCGAACCGAAAAGCGCCGGTTGTCCTTATCTGAACCGAGTGGCGCTAGCTAGTTTCCTTTGAGATGCCGGCGTTTTGGACTTAGGGAGCGGTCGACCATCCGCACGATCATTTTCGGGGCCGCGGAGTCTATTGCACGTGTAACGGCTGCTGCGGTAACACCTGCGGTCACGGCTGTGACCTCCCGATTGTGTCGCGCACGCCAGACCGTCGATCGCATCGACTTATAGGCGTCCCGCGCCATGCCGGGCCGGGACGGTTTCACCTCGCCCAGCACTCTGAAAAGCTGCTCGGCAATGATGGGCTGGAGCTGTCGTGCTACCCGCTCGAACCTCGAAACAGCGTGCGGCACAGCGCTCCCGACACGTTGATGACGATTCGCGGTCTTCTCCGCCGAAGCCATTACCCGTTCGCCGAGTTCGGCGAATTCTGCTTTCGTGCGCGGTTGCACGCCTCTGAGGAGGGCAATAGCCATTGCCAGTTCGGCGACAATTTCCCGAAGCTGGCCTACGACATCTTCGTTTCTCAGCGTGCTCGCGAGCCTTCGCGTGGCGTGCGCCTTGACGCGTCGAATCTTCGCTTCATTGTCGAGATTGGGGTAACCCTCCTCGATTTCGTCGATCAGTCGTTGAGCGTTCGGCAACTGCTCGGCGAACAGCGCACCAAGCGCAGACGCAGCGTCCGCGGTTGACTGCCCGCTTTCCTGATCGCGAGCTTTACCGCCAGAGTCCTCACCGGGCGCGTCGGGCATGGTCTGATCGTATCGAGCCAGACCGACAGGTGAGGCAGGTGTCGTTGCCGCGGAGCGGGCCTTGGCGACGCCAGCGCAAATACGCAAGTCGTCCACAGCCTAGTTGATGACTGCCGCCGCCAAGTAGTCAAAGAGGTGGCTGATGAGTGCTGCCGGGAAGCCTCCGACTAATGGTATTGCTTATAGATCGCCTCCAGTGCGCGAAAGGAGTGGAGATGCGCTTAAACGGCGGACGCTGAAAGGAATCGAATGCCTATTGCCATCGGTAAAAATTTGCGGTTGGTCTCATTCATGGCGTTATCGTTGTTTGCGGCATCGTCAGCAGGTGAGCTCTTCGCCTATCCAGCTAGGGCAGAAGTCAACTGCCCGCCCGGAATGGTGCCACCCAGCGTCAACCCGGACTGTTATCTTCTCTGGGGCCTAGCGCGCACCAGCGCCTTCAGAGCGGCGACTACTAACAATCCAGCTGATCTCATCAGCGCCGCGCATCAAACCTGCGACAGATTGGGTACTGGTTCGAAGATGACCGTCCTCGCATGGTTTCAACACTCTTATTCTGTCTCCGTAGAAGACGCCGCGGAGTTCATTCAAGTTGCCGAGGCTGCCTACTGTCCGCAATACACCAGCAGAACATACTGATGCGGCGACCAAGGGGATCGATGGTCGAGTCTGGTCGCAGTAACTGTTTGGTCACTGCTTGCACTCGCGCAAACGTTTTACGCTTACGAAGAAAGCGGTCTCACGACGTGCTTATGTCGTGGGTTGGCAGGACGGAGAACTCGTGATCAAAAGTGGCAAACAGGGTCCTCTCCGGTTGCGCCGTCGGCGGCCCCCATCTCGTCCTGCAACCGCCGTAGCGAGACGGCTCCACATCTGCGTGGCTGTCCTGGCGGTCGGTGCTGGCGCCACGCTCACTCCGGCGGCCACCGCTTACGCCGATCCCGCTGATCCGGCGGTGGGTAAGTCCTGCGACGATGCGGGCCGCTGGATTTCACGCGCTTCATACGGCAACTACAACTACTGGCTTGTTTGCTGGGGCACTCACATCTGGGTTCCATACGACCCAGAATTCAAAGTGCCCCTCGGCAGCCCGTGCAGTGGCAACACAATACCTGGGATCTTCGGAATCTCTAAGATGGCCCTCATAGATGGCGTCGACCCTTCCGGGGTCGCGTACTACGCCTGGTGCGCCCAGGGTGTATGGCAAACACCACCGAATTACCCTATGACCCAGTCCGGGCCGGTCCCCGTCCCGCTGTAGGTGAGGTTCGAGTTGCTCGCCCCCGTTGGTTGCTCATAGGGATGGTTTTCGTGCGCTCGGGACGACGACGTCGGGCGGCGTCGCATCATTCGGTGGTAACTCCGTCAGCTATGCGGTGCCGTCCTGACCACGGGCGGCATCTCGATGACGATTCGCGGTCTTCTCCGCCGAAGCCATCACCCGTTCGCCGAGTTCGACGACCTCTGCTTCCGTCCGCGGTTGCAAATCTCTGAGGAACTAGGTCCTGACGCAGCGTCTGCGGTCGACTGCCCGCTTTCCTGATCGCGAGCAACACCGCCAGCGTCGACACCGATGTCTGAGGAAAACCACCCGCGACATTTTCGCGCAGGCTGATTTTAGGGGTTAACTTCAGGTAAACTTCCGGCTAACTCCCGGTGCCCCGGGGGGACCCGACGGCCGCGATATCGACAACCCGTCGGGGGGCCTAGCAGAACGGAGCCCTGCCATGTCCATTCGCGTCACCGCTTCTGCCGGATCCCTGTTAGCCGCGCTTCTTGCGCTCATCGGTGCCGCGGTCGTGGGTGCAGGTCCAGCATCGGCCGACCCGAGCCAAGACGATCACTTCCTGGCACTGCTCGACGAGAAAGGTGTCGCTGCCCTTTCGGGCGTGCCGAGCCTGATCGCCACAGCGCATGAGATCTGCGGCAAACTCGGTGCCGGGGTGCCGGCGGACACCTTGGTAGATGCATTGGTGGACAATGCAAATGCCATCACCCCCGGTGCCGATCCTGGCCGACTCGCGCGTACCGAGTCTCGATTCCTGGCTGCCGCAGTCGAGGCTTACTGTCCGACCGAGCGGGGACGGGTAGCTTTCATCAATCCTGCGGGATGGAACACTCCCAAACTCCGGGTGGCGCTCGCTTCGTCGATGAAAGAGACAAACCCGGAAAACCCGACTCCGCCAGCGCCGGGAACGGACGCCCAGAATCTGATGCCGCCGCAGGCAGTGGCCCCACCTCCGCCGACCAGGGTGGCACCTCCTGTGGTCGGTCCTCCGCCGGGGGGCGGCGGGGGAGCGGGGGGCACTGGCGGTGGTACCGGTGGAGGGGCGCCTTTACCGCCCATGGAACCAGGCATCATCACGTTGGCCCCGTAAGTTATTCGGTTCTCTGACAACATTTTTCGAGGTCGACAGGTTCACGTCCAGGCTTGCTCGCGCCAGCGCCAGGCGTTGTCGCGCAAGAACCGCTCGAGGGTGCGCGGCGGACGGTTCAACAACTGCTGCACCTTGTCAGTGAGCGGCTGATTGCGCCCCAGCTTCGTCAAGGTGTAGACCGCTGACATGAATCCGATTGTGTCCCAGCCGACCCCGCGACGGTGCAGCCGTGCGGCAAAGCGCACCAAACTCGGATTGGTGTAGCGCACCGGATATCCCAGCGCCGCGGACAACGCGACAGCGACCTCGTCCATGGTCAGCGCGGCCGGCCCGGTGAGGTGATAGACGGCGTTGCGATGATTGTCCGGTTGCAGCAATGCCATAGCGGCAACCTCGGCCGCATCGCGCGCATCGATGAAGCTGGTGAGATCGTGTCCGGCCGGAATGAACAATTCGCGGCGCTCGACAATGTCGGTGCCGTGCGTGGAGATAGCTCGGTGCAGGTTCTGCATGAAAAAGCTGCACCGCAAGAGCGACCAACTCATGGAACTGGCACGCAGCGCCGCCTCGACCTTGTAGTGCGGGATGAACCGGGCGCGGTCAGCACCGAATACCGACACGTACACCACATGGCGACATCCCACCTGCTGAGCCGCATTCACGAACGGAATCACCGCATCCCGCGCCGCACGATTGCCCGGCAACGGAAACAGCAGAAACAGCACCTCGATCCCGTCCAATGCGGCAGGCCAGGTGGACCGGTCGAAGAAATCGAATTTCAGCACCTGCGCCTGGTCGCAGACCCGGTCGCGGAGCAGGTCGGGATGGCGGCCGACGACGCGCCAACCGCTCGCCGGTGGGTTGGCGCGCAACACCTCCACCAACTGCTCGCCCACATTGCCCGAGGGACCCGTGATCAGCAGCACGGCCGATGTTTACCACAGCACGGAAAAACAAGGCGCCGGTCGCACGGGTTCAGGGATGCAGGCTCCACTGCCCGTAATCCTGGGCAAGGACATCGTTGACGTCGACTTCTTGACCCCCGACCTTCGGGCCTGGATTCGACGCCGTACTGACCACCCTCTGGTAGAGAACCGCAGCGGGGTCGATTTTGCTGCCGGACCAGGCCTTGGTCTGCCAGGCCCACCGGTGGCCGGGGGTGCGCGAAGCACCGATGACGCCGTCGGCGGCGGCCCATTGGCACACATCGATACCGCCGTAGACGCCGGTGCGCTGCACGCCGAGCACCGAATTGATTCCGCGAAACCACTTCAGCGCCACGGTGTTCCAGGTGTCGCGGTTGATGTCCTCGTCGATGGTGAAGAAGATCGGGGCACTCTGCGCGCCACCGGCCGCGGTGTGCAGCTTCCAGGCGGTGCGGGCGTCGTCGACACCGCCGGCGAACCCGCGCTTGAAGTCCGATGGTGCCGACCCGCCCGGCTTGCCGTACTGGTAGTTGCTGACGATCATCAGCCCGGCTGCGGTCAGTTGCTCGGCGTAGGGCCGGGTGATCGGCTTGGCGCCGAAAGACGAGCCGGGCCGTGATAGCGAGACGTAATTGATGACCCCGGCATAGCCGGCCGCCCGGATCTGCTCCGCTGGAATCTGGTGCATGGCGAAGTCGATCAGTTTGGGCGGGGCGGCCGCTGCCGCGGGGACGGCGGCACTCGCCGCATGCAACCCCGGCAGTGCGGACAAGGCTAGGGCGCAACGCAATACGTCACGCCGGGCGATAGGGCGCGATCGCCGAAGGTCTGAATTGACCGACAAGTCGGGCATCGCGCGATGTTAACAATGTGACCATTGTTAAAACGTGTCGTGAGCTAACCGATATCAAATCGGTCCGTGCGGTTCACAACCCGGCGCCGGCGGCGGAGATCGCCTCGCGCATACCTCTGGTCGCCAGTCGGTCGGCGAGCTCATTGTCGGCGACGCCGGCGTGCCCCTTCACCCAGAACCACTCGACGCGGTGACGTGCACAGGCCGCTTGCAGCCGTTGCCAGAGGTCGACGTTCTTCACCGGTTGCTTCGCGGCGGTCTGCCAGCCGTTGCGCTCCCACCCCAGAACCCATTTGGTGATGCCGTTCCGGACGTAGGTGCTGTCGGTGTAGAGATGCACTGTCACGGCCCGGGTCAGTGCCTCCAGCGCCATGATGGGCGCCATCAGTTCCATCCGGTTGTTGCTGGTCTTGTGAGATTCGCCGCCGCACATCTCGCGGACGTGCTGACGTTGGCGCAGCACCACCCCCCAGCCGCCGGGCCCGGGATTGGGTCGGCACCCACCGTCGGTGTGGATGACCACCACGTCGTCGTCCATCCGCTCAGTCCGCCCGTGCCTCGCGGAGTAGCCGCACGGCCTTGGGGCCGACGCCGTGAAGCGCGAGCAGGTCGTCGAGATCCGTTGGCAGGGAGCCGATGGTGCGGAAGCCGGCATCCCGGAGCGCGCCGGTCGCCGGGCGACCGATCCGGACACCATCAAAGAGGGGACCGCGATCCTCGGTGTCAGCCATGCGCCGAGGATAGGCATGCAGGCCCGCAGTTGGCGTCGCGACGCGCTATCTGCTCGCGGATTTGGCAACGCCGATCTTGACCATACGTCCAAGCGCGATTGTATGGTGAGTGGATGAGTCGCTCGACCGTAGGCGCTCGAAGCGCGACTACCCGTGACGCCGATCCGCTGCTCGGTCTGCCGTTCGAGGATTCCGACGACGTGATCCGTGCCGCCGTCGCGGAAGCCAGTGTGCCCGCATTGTTGATGTCGATGGTGCACATGACCGGTGAACTCGGACTGCTCGACGAGCTGCCACGGCCGTTCATGCTCATCGCGATGGATCTGCAAGGCGGGATGAGCGAACCCGACAAACAGATCGTGCGCGAGCGTGCCTTCGATGTGATCTGCGAGTACCGCGACCGCGGCTGCCCGCCGCCGTTCGTCCCGGACGGCGAACAAATGCGGGTGATGCTCGACGTGATGTCCGCCGGCACGGTCACCGAACAATTCGTCGACTACGTCGCGGCGGACCTGCGGTTCAGCGACGCCGATCAGTGCGGCCCGGTGCTGGCCTCGAGCGAGGAACAGCGCGCCGAGTTCCCCGTCGTGGTCATCGGATGCGGCGAAGCCGGCCTGTTGGCCGGCATCAAACTCAAAGCGGCGGGCCTGCCGTTCACGATCGTGGAAAAGCAGTCTGCGGTCGGCGGGACATGGCTGGCGAACCGGTATCCCGGGTGCCGCGTCGACATCGCCAACCAGTACTACGCCTACTCGTTCGAGCCGACGGACCACTGGACGCACTACTACTCCGAGCAGCCCGAGATCCTGCAATACCTGCAAGACGTCGCCGCCCGGCACGGCATCGAGCCGCACGTGCGTTTCAACACCGCCGTGACCAGCGCGGTCTGGGACGACGCGACGGCGACGTGGCAAGTAACCATCCGGTCCGCCGAGGGTGGCACCGAGACGCTGGCCTCCCGGGCCCTGATCTGTGCCGTCGGCCAGTTCAGCAACCCCGTCATCCCGGACATCAAAGGCGCCAACGACTTTCGTGGGCCGTCATTCCACACCGCAGACTGGCGTGACGACGTCGAATTGACGGGCAAGCGGGTGGCGGTGATCGGCGCCGGCGCCAGCGGATTCCAGCTCGTGCCCGCGATCGCGGACAGGACCGAACAGGTGGACGTCTACCAGCGCACCCCGCAGTGGATGGCACCCAATCCGCTGTATCACGACGCCATCCCCGACGGTGCCAGGTGGGCGATCCGTCATCTGCCCTATTACGGGAGATGGTTGCGGTTCGTGTCGTGGTGGCCCATTGCGGACGCGCTCGACGAGCAAGTGATGATCGACCCGCAGTGGAACAACGGCGGGTTGTCCTGCAACGCATCGAACCACGCGATTCGGGAGATGTTCATCGCGTGGATGCGGGTCTTCTGCAAGGACGAAGAGCTACTCGAGAAAGTGACGCCGAAGTATCCGCCGATGGGCAAGCGGACGTTGCAGGACAACGGAACCTGGCTCACGACGCTGCAGCGCGACGACGTCGAACTCGTCACCGATCCCATCGCCGAAATCACCGCCAACGGGGTGAGGACGGTCGATGGCAGGCACCGTCCGGCCGATGTGCTGGTCTGGGCCACCGGATTCGACGTCAACCACCAGCTCGGCCCCATCAACGTCCGCGGCCTCGACGGGATCGAACTCAACTCGGTGTGGGGCGACTCCGCCTACGCCTACCTCGGGGTCACCGTGCCGGGTTTCCCGAATTTCTTCTGCATGTACGGACCCGGCACCAACGCCGTCAACGGTGCCAGCATCATCTACAACTCCGAGTGCCAAATGCGTTACGTCATGGGGTGTATCGACATGGTGATCGCCGGCGGTCAGGGTTCGGCGACGGTCCGAAAAGACGTCTGCGACGACTACAACCGGCGCGCGCAGGCGCGGTTGAACGAGATGGTGTACAGCCATCCGGCGGTGACCAGCAGCTACTACAAGAACGCCGCGGGTGGCCTGCCCACTCTTTACGGTTTCCGCATCTTCGACTATTGGCGGTGGACGAACCGGGTGAACCCGGATGACTACGAACTGCGCTCCAGGTAGTCGCGACCTGGCCATACAGGTTTCAGCAGGATGTACCGTGGCCCGGATGGTTGTGACGTTCCGCAACGTTAGAGGCCGCTGAACGACCTAGCGAAAAACCGCCTCAACAAATCTGATTCGGCTTTCGAGTCTTTCAGCGGCCAAACCCAGAGAGCCAGAAACACGCGGATGAGCCACTGCTCGGCCAGTGGGTCCCGAACTTCGTCGCCGAGCATCTCCGCGGCGAACTCTCGGACGGCGGGCGAATCGGTGAGCCAGTCGCTGCTCGAGTTCATGTCCACTGACCGGAAGAGTTGCGTCAACGGGTGCGACTGCACATGCTGGAGCGCGACGAGGGTCGCGGTCAGGACTCGCTCGGAACCGCGGAGGCCTTTGATGCTTTCCCTGAGATCGTCGATGATTTGCGTTGCCTGGATCTTGACGACCGCGTCGCGAATCGTTGCTTTACCGCCGGCATGTCGATAAATCGTGGCGGGTGAGCAATGGACCCTGGCGGCCAATGCCTCGATGGAGAAGCCTTCGTAGCCCACGTCGGAAATCAGCTCGACGGCCGCCGCGTAGATCCGATCCGCAGCCTCGCTGTGACGATCTCGTCCCACCAGCCAGTCAGAGGGCGACATAGGTCGATGTTCTACCCTGCCTGACCCCGGTTGCAAGTTGTTTCGCACGCTGAGACAGATTGACCGCTATTTCTCATGCCGGTGCGCAGGTCAAGCCGTGCAACCGATTTCGGGGAAGGCTCCGAAGTGTATGGCAGGTTATCAACTTCGTCCGCAACCGTTGACGTGACTGGACAACGCGCTCAACCTGATTGGGTGGCGGTATTGGATGACCCGGCGAACTTCTTCGGCACCGCCGCATTGCAGGATCCATATCCGCTCTACGAGCGCATGCGTGCGGAGGCCCCAGTGCACCGCATCGGCGATTCGGTGTTTTACGCCGTCTGCGGCTGGGATGCGGTGATCGACGCGGTCAATCGGGTCGACGACTTTTCGTCGAATTTGAGTGCGACCATGGTCTACCGCGAGGACGGAAACGTTGTCCCGTTCGAGATGATGGAGGCAGGCAGCCCCAGCCACGCACTGGCCACCGCCGACGATCCGATCCACGCCGTGCACCGCAAAATCCTGCTGCCACACCTGTCTGCCAAGCGTGTCCGGGTGATCGAAGAATTCGCCGGGCAAGTCGCCGAACGGCTCTGGACGGAGAACCTGCACAGCGGCCGCATCGAGTGGATGGGTGCCCTGGCCAATCGTCTGCCGATGATGGTGGTCGCCAAGTTGCTCGGGCTGCCCGAGACCGACGTCGACAGGCTCATCCGACTCGGCTTCGCGACCACCACCCTGCTCGACGGCGTGGTCACCCAAGCTCAACTCGAGGCTGCGGGTCGTGCCGCATTCGAGCTGTCGAGCTACGTCATGGAGCATTTCGAAAAGGCAAGTCACTCAGCTGAATCCGGTCTGATCTCGGACCTGGCCTCCCGTTTCGCGTCAGGAGAAGTCGATCAGACCGTCGCGATGGGCATCATGCTGACACTTTTCAGCGCTGCCGGTGAATCGACGGCATCGCTGTTGGGTAGCGCGGCCTGGATCCTCGCCGAACGCCCGGACATCCAACGGCGGTTGCGGGATTCGCCCGAACTGCTCAACGCGTTCATCGAAGAGGCCCTCCGATACGAGCCACCGTTCCGCGGCCACTACCGCCACGTGTGGCGCGACACGACCCTGGGCGGGGTGGCAGTGCCGGCCAACGCGCATCTATTGCTGATGTGGGGTGCCGCTAATCGCGATCCGGGACACTTCGAGGCGCCCGACGAGTTCCGACTCGACCGCACCTCCGCGAGAGGCCATGTGACGTTCGGCAAGGGCGTGCACTTCTGCATCGGCGCCGCACTGGCACGGTTGGAGGCCCAGATCGTCTTTCGGATGCTGCTGGAACGCACCACGTGGATCGACGCGGTCGACGTCGGAGAATGGTTGCCCAGCATCCTCGTTCGCCGCTTGAGCCGACTCGAGTTGGCCGTCCGGTAGTCCTAATCAACCGGTTTCTGCTCAACGACTTCGACGAGCCGCAACTTGTATTGCGGCGCATCCGGGGGAGGGTATGGCAACGGCGTCTTCTCGACCCGTAAGTGATAGATATAGCCCGGTCGGTACTGGAAGCCCGCAATCGAGGACGTGTCGTTCCAGCTGAGTTCCCACGGTTTGTTCGGATCCCAGCGCAGTTGCAGGCAGTCTCGCGGTTTGGGGCCGACGCGGCAGGGCTGTGTCTGATCGGCGACGTAGAGGTCGAGCACTTGTGGTTCGGCGGGTCTGTTCGACGGCGTGGTCGCCGCGCTCGAGCTTGTTTGCGTGGGCGGTTGCCCGCTGTGGCCGCACCCTGCCGCCGTCAACGCCAGCAGTGCGGTCGCAAGAGATGTGTAGATCGGTGAGGGCACAGTTAAGACCTTAAGCGCGGGCGGCGATCAGCGCGCACTGCCGAGATCAGGATTCGAACAAGCGCGCCGCGTTGTCGTTGGTTGCCGACACCAACGGCCCCCGGCAGTTCTCCCGATTCCGGTCGATGAAACCCGCTGGCGCGAAAGGGAAATCACTGCCATACAGTAGCCGATCGGACCCGATGACATCGGCGGCCAGGCGCAGGGCGGCAGGGTCGGCGGACAACGCGATGTCGTAATAGCACCGCCGCAACTGATCCCGTACCGGCTCTCGGCGACCCCCGCCGGCCGACGGAATCTCGTCGAGCATGGACAGCCGCCAGGCCACCCACGGCAGCGTGCCACCCAGATGCGACAACACCAGCTTCATTCGTGGATAGCGTTGCAGCGATTCGGCGAGGATCATTTCCGCGACCATCCGCGTCGTGTCAAAGGTGAACTCCAATACCGGTGCAGGCAAGAACAATTGGGTGCCCGTCATCGGTGGCGGCAGATTCGGATGCACATGCACTACCGCGCCGTACCGGTCGAGTTCCTCCAGCACCGGCGCGAACGACGGGTCGCCGAGATAGCGGCCGCCGTAATTGGTCAGCACCGCAACGCCGTTCAGCTTCAGCTCGTCCAGGGCGCGCCGAACTTCCTTCACCGACGCCGTCACATCGGGCATCGGCAGGACCGCGAAGCCGCCAACCACATCAGGATTGCGCGCCGCGAGATCGGCGATGGTGTCGTTGCATTGACGGGCCAGCGCGTGACGTTCACCGTCGGGAATCGGGTCAAGCGCGGGGGCCGAGATCGACACGATCGCGCGACCCAGGCGGAGGCTGTCGATGCGGTCGAGCATCCCTTGTTCGGACCACGCCGGTTGCGGTATGCCGCCGACGGTGCCGTCGGTGACGGCGTCGATCGCAGCGCGGTAGCAGTCCGGGACCACATGGTGATGTACGTCGACCAAGCCGCTGCCCATCGGCCAACCATACCTCTTGGTATGTTCGTGGCATGGCGGAAGTGGCCGACGCTTTCATCGGTGGCGAAGCAGTGCAGACCGATCGGCGCCCCGTCTACAACCCGGCTCATTCCGACCAGATCGTGGGTCTTGCCGGACACAGTGATGCCGCTGTCGTAGATCGTGCCGTGCGGTCGGCGCACGCTGCGGCAGCAGAGTGGGCGGCAAGCGCGCCGCGGGAGCGAAAGCGCTTGATGAGAGCGGCCGCCGTGGCTGCCACGGTTGACTTCGAATCGCTTACGACTTTGCTGACCCGCGAGCAGGGCAAGGTGTTGTGGGAGTCCGTCATCGACCTCGCGGGTGCGCCCTACCTGTTACACGAATGTTCGAAATTGATCGATCGGGTCGTCGCCGAAGACGTCACCGACGACGAGCGCGGCCGGTTCGTCGTCCGGCGACGACCGGTGGGCGTCGTGGGCGTCATCGTCCCGTGGAACTATCCGGTGTTGTTGGCCTTCAACGGGATTGCGGCGGCATTGGCGGCGGGAAACACGGTGGTGGTGAAACCCCCGGAGTTGGCGCCGCTGGCCTTGACCAAGATTGTCGCGGCGGTTGCGGCCGCCCTGCCGACGGGTGTGCTCAATGTGGTGCCGGGCGACGGAGTCCAGACCGGCGGCGCACTGGCCGCCGATCCGCTGGTCCGTCGAATCCTGTTCACCGGCGGCATCACCAGCGGTCGCGAGGTCATGCGTTCGGCGGCGCAGAACATCACCGGCGTCGGGTTGGAACTCGGCGGCAACGATCCCGCCCTCGTCCTGGCGTCGGCGGTGGTCGACGACGAACTGGTGAAAGCGTTGCGTCACTCGGCGTTCACCTGCTCAGGACAGATTTGCTTTGCAATCAAACGAATTTACGTGCACCGCAGTCACTATGCCGCTCTGGTCGATGCGCTGGCCGACGCAGTAAACGAGATCGCCGTCGGGGACGGGCTCGATCCGCAAAGCACGATCGGGCCTTTGATCACCCGGGCCGCCCGCAGCAGAGTGCAGGGTCTGATCGAGGCCGCGACTTGCTCAGGTGCGACCGTTCGTCGGCTGGGCCGCAAAGTCGACCCCGCGACCTGGGACGGGGGTCATTTCCTGTTGCCCCACTTGGTGACTGACATCGCGCACGACAGCGGGCTGGTCGCCGCGGAGCAGTTCGGGCCGGCGCTACCCGTCGTCGCGTTCGATTCCGAAGACGAGGCGATCCGGATGGCCAATGACTCCGAGTTCGGTCTGGCGGCCTCGGTGTGGGCCCGGGATGACGACCACGCATTCGAGGTGGCCCGAAAGATCGATGCGGGAACGGTATTCGTCAACGTGCATCGCGCCGGGGCATCGGATCACACCACGCCGTTCGGTGGCGTCAAGCAAAGTGGGATCGGCCGGATCAACGGGTGGGCGTCGATCGAAGAAGTCACCGATGTCCAGACCCTCATCCGTCGCGACGATGCGGAATCGCTGCCGGGCGCACTGAACACGTCGCCGGAACGAGTCAGGTCCCGTCGACATGGGATTTTTCGACTCGAGTGGTGGTCGGCTGCACCGGCTCGCTATAGCCTCGGGGAGGGGGCTTGCTACCGGCGACCCCTACGCGACGTGCACGGTCGACAGTGGAGGGATCATCCGGCATGGCCATTGACTACAACAAGCCGAAGAAACAACCGCCGCCATCCTCGCCGCCACCCCCACCTCCGCCGCAGCCCTATCAGTCGCCACAGCCGTATCAATCGCCGCCACCGCCTTACCAGCCGCCGCCACCGCCTTACCAGCCGCCGCCACCGCCGCCGTCGTACCCGCCGCCTCCGGCGCCGCCGTCGTCGTACCCGCCGCCGCCGTCGTCGTACCCGCCGCCTCCGCCGCCGCCGTCGTCGTACCCGCCACCCCCGCCGCCGCCACCGCAACACCCGCCCTACCAGCAGGCACCGCCGAGTCAACCCGGCGTCAGTCTGTCCAAAGTGACCCTCACCAAGCAGGCGCCGACGGTCTCGTTGAGCAAGGGCGGCGGCGCGTCCGGCGTCATCCGGGCCAACCTGAACTGGACCCAAAGGCAAAGTGGCGGTGGGTTTTTCAAGCGCCTGGCGGCAAGCGGGGGAGACGTCGACCTGGACCTGGGCTGCCTGTTCGAGTTCGTCGACGGCGACAAAGGTGTGGTGCAGGCGCTCGGCAACCAGTTCGAGGTGAGCCCGCTCTCGGGTGGCCGGAAGATCATCTGGCTGTCCGGTGACGACCGCTCCGGCGCCAGCCAGGGCGGTGAGGACCTGTTCATCGACCTGTCGCAGGCCAGCCACATCCGCCGAATCCTCATCTTCGCCTACATCTACGAAGGCACCCCGAACTGGGCCGCCGCCAACGCGGTGGTGACGGTCTTTCCGCAGGCCGGGCCGCAGATCGAGGTGCGACTCGACGAGCACGACCCGGGCTCGCGGATGTGCGCCATCGCGATGCTGACCAACAACAACGGCGATATCACCGTCAACCGCGAGGTCCGCTACATCCGTGGCGGCCAGTCGTTGTTGGACCGCACCTACGGGTGGGGCATGGATTGGACCCCCGGCCGTAAGTGACCGTTGAGCTTCAACGCTGGACTTTCATTGTGAATCCTGGACTTTGCGCGGGATGCCTGGGCGGGATCCCACCGCTTCACACCCAAAGCCGCGGAACCGCGGTCTCGGTCCCACGAGTGTCCGCAAATGTACGGCCGGGCACCGATTTTCTGGCATTTTGGGGACCCTCGTGCACAGAACGGCCTCACCTAGGCCCGCTGCCGGTACACCGCAACCCGCGCGGGCCGTACCGTGCGTCCGACGGCCGTGACCCGTAGCCCCGGTGTGAGAACCTCGACGACCAGCCGGTCCTGGGACGCCGAATCGGTCGCCCGGACCTCGACCGCATCCATCGTCGCGGGATCGAAATCCGCCCCCACTGCAGGCATCAGGATTTCGCCGCCGCGCCCGACGATCAGCCGCTCCAGGCCCGCCCCGATGGCGTGGAACGCCGAGCGCTCCCGATTGGTACGTGACGTCGCCGCGCACGCGGTTGCATCGGAGTACAACGCGAACAGCTCCACCAACAGCGGGACGTCCGCCCCGGTGCTGTCCTTCGCTAGGCGGCGCGTTTCCTCGGCGACGCGGTCGATGCTGGCGGACTGCCGCCGCACCGCGCGACCCAGGTCGTCGAGGCGCTCGACTATCGCGGCTTGCACGTCATCCTCGGCCACGGCCATTGATAGTACTGAGACGACGTCCTCGCTACGCTTCCGATCGTGACGATTCACGGGATCGACCTCGGGACAACGAACTCCGCGATCGCCCGGACGGGCCGCGACGGGGCGCCGGAAGTCTTGAGCGGTTTCACCGGTGATCTCACCACGCCCTCGGTCGTCCTGTTCGCCTCCCACGACGAGTACCTCGTCGGCGAAGGGGCCCGTCGCCAGGCCCGCCTCGACCCCGAGCGCGTGTGCACGTTGGTCAAGCGCAGGATGGGCGACGCCGACTGGCGGTTCGTCGCGCACGGCAACGCGTGGTCCGCGCCGGCTGTCTCGGCCCTGATCCTGCGCAGCCTCATCGCCGATGCCGAGTACGCCACCGGCGAGCCCGTGCGCAAAGCCGTCATCACGGTGCCCGCCTACTTCGGTGACGAGGAACGCCGCGCAACGGTGCTCGCCGGCACACACGCCGGGATCGACGTCGCCGGCGTGCTGTCCGAGCCCATCGCGGCGGCACTGTCCTACGGGTTCGGGCGCCTGGACGGCCAGCCCAGCATGACCAAGGACGGCCCCCGGGAGACGGTGCTGGTCTACGACCTGGGTGGGGGCACCTTCGACGCGACCGTCATCGAGCTCGCCGACCGCCGGATCACCGTCCTGGCGGTCGAAGGCGACCACCAGCTCGGCGGCGCCGACTGGGACGAGCGGCTCGCACTGCACCTGTCCCGGCGGTTCTGCGACGCCAACCCCAACGCCGAAGACCCGCTGGACGACTCCGCCGGCAGCCAGGAACTCGTGCTGGCGGCCGAGCGCGCCAAACAAGAACTCTCCGACCGCGACGCGACCCAGGTCATCGTGGCCCACGACGGCGCCCGCGCGGTCGTCGACGTCACCCGCAAAGACCTCGAGGACATGACCTCGACCCTGCTGCGTCGCACCCTGGACCTCACCCGCGACTGTCTGGCCGCTGCCCGGCGCCGCGGCGCCGACGCCGTCGACCGCATCCTGCTGGTCGGTGGCTCGTCCCGGATGCCCGCCGTCGCCGCGGCGTTGCGTGCCGAGTTCGGGCTGCAACCGGAACTGTCCGACCCGGAGCTGTCGGTGGTGCGGGGCGCCGCCCTGTACGGCGAAAAACTCGAGATGGAACGCATGGTCGCCGACGACCTGGTCACCCGCGGCCGGTTGGCGCCGGGTGCGCTGCCGGAGGACGCCAGGCCCAGTGACCTCAACGACGCGTGCGGGCGGGTCGCCGACGCCTACGACCTGCCGCTGGCGCAGGTCCGCAGGGCGGTGCTGATCCGGGTGGACACTGTGGTCTCCCGCGGCTTCGGCGTTCTGGCGCTCAGCGACCAGAGCATGTCGCTGGAGGCGACCTGGCTGGTGCTGCGCAACGACCCGCTGCCGATCCGCGTACACCGCAGCTTCGGAACGGTCCGTGACGACCAGGACGCGATCCGCCTCGTCGTGGTCGAGCAACAGGGCCAGGTGGCGTCGTCACGGCCGGAGGACGCGAAGGTGCTGATCGGCGGCATGATCGAAGGCATCCCGCCCGGCTTCGGCGAAGGCAGCGAGGTGCGCATCACCTTCGAGATGGGCTTCGACGGCGTCCTGCAGGTGACAGCCCGCCACGTCGAAGCCGACATGCCGCTGGTATTGACCGCGGAGACCGGCGCGACGATGTCGGCGGCGGAGGTCGAGCGGGAGCGGCAGCAGGTTCAGCGTTCCCGGCGGCGGGACGTCGGACGGTGATCTGAGTGACAGCAAGCCTGCCTCCATTCGAATCGAACGCCTACCGCAAGCGGGTGCTGGCCGCGGTCGAGGCGCGCGGCGGCCCGCAGGCCTCAGACCCCTTCGAGCTCTACGACCTCCCGCTGGAGAGCGTCGAACAGCTGACCAATGCCGACGTCGCCGAACGCGTGGCTGAAGTCTGGGCGTTCTGGCAGCGCCAGCGCGACCACCCCAAGTACCGGGTGCTGGTCGCCGCGCTGCTGGCCGCGCACGACGCCAACAGTGCGGTACTGCTCGACGCGCAATCCCGGGCCGGGCTGGTCGGCCGGGTGCGACAGCAGCGCGAAGGGCAGGACGCCGCCCGCTACGAACTCTTCGACGCCGCGGTGTCCGCGCTCGTCGCCCGGCATGGTGGCATACCGCACGAAAAGCTCAGCCAGCTGGAAAAAGTGGGCTCCGACGCGGGCCTGACCGAAACCGAAGTCGCCGCCCGTCTGCGCCGGCACCGCGTCGTCGGCGCGCCCGAAACTGCGGCGACGCCCACCCACGAACTCGTTCCCGAACACCGGCGCCGCCAGATCCGCGCACTGCTGGACGAACTGGGCCGCATCTGGGAGTCCCCGCCGCCGGTGACCCTGTTCGCGTTGCTGGGATGCGGGCCGGATGTCGACGGCACCGAACTCGCCGCCCGGGCAGCCGCGTGGCGGGCGCGGGCGCGCGAGCTGCCTTCCGACCGGTTGCGCACGGTCATCGACGAGCTTCTCGTGCACATCGGTGACCTGCTGGAATCCGATCCCGCGCTGCGCGAGGCATACCTGGATGGCGTGGCTTGGGACTCGATGGACAAATTGCGTCCCCGGGTACGCGCGGCCGTCCTGGTCGAGGACCGGCTGACCGTGGACGACCACGCCCACCTGGTGACCGAGGCCGTCGACCTGGGTTTGGACGCCGGGCGGGCCTCGCGGGTGCTTTCGGCGCTGGCGGCCGAGTTCGGCGTGCCAGTCGACACGGCGCCACCGGCCGCGCGGCGTGACGAGCCGGCACCGCGCCCCCGGCAGCATGACCCGCCCTGGTCAGCACCCTTGCGTGCCGCGCGCAAAGCACTGCGGTCGGGCCGGCCGGTACAGGCTCAATCCCTGGCCGAGGAGGCCCGACGACACGCGTTGCCGGAGCGGCAGCCCTCTATCACCGCGGTGGTCGACGAGATCGAATCCGTTCTTGCCGATGCGCGTCTGCGCTGGCGGGCGGCCTCGGCGGCGCTGCAGGCGCGCAGGTATGCCGAGGTGGCCGACCACCTCGAGCACCTGACCCGGGTCGCCGCCGACCTGCCGGATCCCGGCGGCGCCGTCGACGCCGAGCGGGCACTGGCCGACGCCCGCGCCGCCGTCGCCGAAGCCGACCGGCTCGTCGATGCCGCAAGCGCAGGACCGGAGGCATCGCGCACGGCCCAGCTGGCGGCCGCGCTCGACGCATGCCCCGCGCACCCGGGCGCTCTGGCGGCGATGGCCACGTTGCCGTTGGGCGGTCCCGCCCGCGTTGCCGCGCAACGCAGCGCCGGTGGCGACGTCACGGTCAGCTGGGTACCGTCGCCGGACCCCGGCGTCACCTATAAAGTCACCCGGCTCGATCCCGGCGACATCTGGCGCACGGTCGGGCGGACGGTCGCCACCTCGATCACCGACGGCGGTGCGCCGCCCGGTCCGGGCATCCCGGTATACGCCGTCGTCGCGCTGCACACCGGGCGGAGCTCGGCGCAGGCTCGCTCCGACGCTGCTGTGCCGCACCGGGATCGGTCGGGACGGCCGGTGGTGACGCCGCCGTCTGAAACGGCGCCGCCCCAGCCGGACGGCCCGCCCGTGCCGCGCGATGTCCGTGCACATCGCGGCACCGACGGGAGCGTGCTGGTCTCCTGGTCGGCGCCGGAGAGTCCCGGCGAGGTCGAATACCAGGTCGCGCGGCGCGCCGCGGACGGACACTGGCGAGTCGTCGGCCGCACGCGGGCCACCTCGATCGAGGACGGCGGCGCACCCGACGGCCCGTTACCTCTTTACGGCGTGGCGGCACGCGGCCGCGACGGCACCTCGGAGCGAGCGGTGTCGACGCCGTCGGCGAGCTAGTTCAGCGCAGGTCTTCCCAGAACCCGCTCAGGGCGGCGGCGGCGCGGGCCGGGTCCTCCAGCATCCACCAATGTCCAAGTCCGGCAAGCACTTCCGTACGGGCTCCGGCGCGGTCCGCGGCGCGCCGGCGGATCTGTTCGGAGCCGACGTAGGTGTCTTCGGTCGCCAGTATCGACAGTCCGGGACGCACTGCCGCATTCTCGAGGTCACGTCCGGCCTCGGCTACCGCCGGTTGAGCGGCCGAACGGTAGAGCAACAGAATGGCCCGACCCATCTCCGGGCCTTGTGCCTGGGCAAGCGCCGTGGCGATGTCTGGGGTGATGCCGAGCCCGGCCAGCTGGGCGGCCCGTTCCTCGACGGTTCCGGCCATCATCGTCTCGACGAGTTGTTCGCCGGCCTCCGGTGTCTGCCACACCTGCGCAAGGTCGTGCCAGACGTAGTCGGCGTCGAACACACCGAGGATGTCGCTGACCCAGCTGCGTACCAGTTCGGGTCGGTGCATCACCAGATTCAGCACATGGCCGCCGCCCCAGTCGTGACCGACGAGATCGACCGGTTCGCCGATCCGATCCAGCTCTCCTTCCAGCCAGTCGCGGTAGGCCAGGAAGGTCGCCGGGAAATCGTCCGGCAGCGGTGCGCCGAACCCCGGTGGGGAGAGCAACACCACGTCCTCGCGCCCGAGCGCCTCGACCAGCGGCCCCCAGATCGCCTTGGTCTCGGGATTGCCATGTACGAAGACGACTGTCATCGGCCTACTCCTCATGCGCGCGGGATGTGGTCTTACAGCTTGCCTTACGCTACTGATGCCCCCCGCTATGACGACAGAAAGCGATTGAACTCATGGCGCCGACGCTGCGCCCGCGCCGATCCGCCCTCTACCTGCCCGGCAACAACGCCCGGGCGCTGGAGAAAGGCAAGTCGCTTCCGGCCGACGTCCTGATCTTCGACCTCGAGGACGCCGTCGGGCCCGACGCGAAAGCCGACTCACGGCGCAAGGTCTGCACCGCCGTGGCGTCCAAGCAGTACCGGCCCCGTGAAGTCGTGGTGCGCGTCAACGGCCTCGAGACCGACTGGCACGACGACGATTTCGTCGCCGTTGCCGAGTCAGGCGCCGACGGGGTGTTGGTGCCGAAAGTCGAGACAGGCCAACAGGTCCGAGGTTTGGCCGCCCGCCTGGACGAGTTGGGTGCACCGAAATCCTTGCAGCTGTGGGTGATGGTGGAGACCCCCCGGGCTTTTCTGCGGATGGAGGAGGTCGCCTCGGCCAGCGAGCGCCTGACTGCCCTGGTGGTCGGCACCAACGACCTGGTCAACGAGCTGCACGGTCTGCATGTGGCCGGGCGCACCCCCGTGCTGCCCGCATTGACCATGGCCGTGCTGGGCGCGCGTGCCGGCGGAAAAGTCGTGCTGGACGGCGTGTTCAACGCCATCAAGGACGAAGAAGGATTCAAGGCCGAGGCGCGGCAGGGCCGCGAGCTGGGATTCGACGGTAAGACCCTGATCCACCCGTCGCAGGTCGGTCCCGCCAACGAGATTTTCGGACCCTCAGACGCCGAAGTGGCCGACGCCCACAAGATCGTCGAGGCCTATGAGCAGGCGCAGGCCGCCGGTGAGAGCGTCATCACCGTCGACGGCCGGATGATCGAGAGCCTGCACGTGCGCGACGCCCAGCGCATCCTGGCCCTGGCCGATCGCATCGCCGAATTGGAGTCGCAGACCGGGTAGGGCGGTTCGATTAGGTATTGCCGGCGAATCGGATTACTCTTGCGCGCGGTCCGTCATCGACTCAGGAACACACCCATGCCTCTTCAGCCCACTCTGCGGCGCCCGCATTCGGTGCGCAGGGTTCGTGCCTCGCGTACGAATTGCGTAACGGTCGGTCAGTGCTTCGACATCGAGATCATCCGTGAAGCAGACGGATGGACGATCCGGATACCGGAGGTCGGCGGGGTCGCCTACGCCGCCCACCGCACCGCGGTGGAATTGGCGGCACGCAGGTGCATCGCCAGCCGGACCGGCATCCCGATCGGCTACGTGTCGGTATTCGTCACACACGAGATCGGCTGAAGTGCTTCTGCGCTAACGGTTTTCGGCGCGCCGCGTCAGATCTTCACCGTCAGCGGCCAGACCTTCCAGATGTCGTCGCAGTACTCGGCGATCGCGCGGTCGGACGAGAACTTGCCGCTGCGTGCGGTATTGAGGATCGACATCTTCGTCCACGCGTCCCGGTCCTGCCAGGCCGCGCTGACACGCTCCTGGCACTCCACGTACGACGCGAAATCGGCGCACACCAGGAAAGAGTCGTGGTAACGCAGGTTGTCCACCAGCGGGCGGAACACCTCGGGGTCGCCGTGTGAGAACATCCCGCTGTCGATGAGATCCAGCACCGCGCTGAGTTCTTCGTTGCTGTCGATGTAATCCGCCGGCCGGTAACCGCCGGCCTTGAGTGCCTCGACCTCCTGCACGGTCAGACCGAACAGGAAGAAGTTCTCCGCACCGGCCTCCTCTCGGATCTCGACGTTGGCCCCGTCGAGCGTGCCGACGGTCAGGGCGCCGTTGATCATGAACTTCATGTTCCCGGTGCCCGAGGCCTCCTTGCCGGCCGTGGAGATCTGCTCGGACACATTGGCGGCCGGATAGATCAAGTGCGCGTTCTGAACGTTGAAGTTCGGGATGAACGCCACCTTGAGGAACTTGTTGACCTCCGGGTCGTTGTTGATCGTCTCGGCGACGGCGTTGATCAGCTTGATGATCCGCTTGGCCAGGAAGTATCCCGGAGCCGCCTTGCCGCCGAAGATGAACGCCCGCGGCGGAATCGCGAGTCCTGGGTTCTGCTTGAGCCGGTAATAGAGCGCGATGATGTGCAGGACGTTGAGATGCTGGCGCTTGTACTCGTGGATGCGCTTGACCTGGATGTCGAATATCCACTCCGGGTTGAGCTCCACGCCGGTCGCTGACCGGATGAACGCGGCGAGACGAGCCTTGTTGGCGCGCTTGATGTCCCGCCACTGTTCCCGGAACGCGGGTTTGTCGGCGAACTGTTCCAGCCCGCGCAACTGGTCGAGGTCTTTGAGCCAGTCCTCGCCGATGGTGCGGTCCAGTAGTTCTCGCAGCCCCGGGTTGGCCAGCGCCAGGAAGCGGCGTGGTGTCACGCCGTTGGTCTTGTTGCTGAACCGCTCCGGCCACATCTCGTAGAAGTCTTTGAGCACACTGTCTTTCAGTAGTTCCGAGTGCAGTGCGGCGACGCCGTTGACGGCGTGGCTGCCCACGGTGGCGAGGTGGGCCATCCGGACGTGCTTGCCGTGATTTTCACCGATGATCGACATCCTGCGCACCCGGTCCGCGTCGCCGAGGAACTTGATGCGTACCTCGTCGAGGAACCGGCGGTTGATCTCGTAGATGATCTCCAGGTGGCGGGGCAACGACTGGCCGAAGATCTCCAGCGGCCAGGTCTCCAGCGCCTCCGGCAACAGGGTGTGGTTGGTGTAGGCGAAGGTCGCGACGGTGATCTGCCACGCCTCTTCCCATTCCAGTTGGCGCTCGTCGATCAGTAGCCGCATCAATTCGGCGACGCCGATCGATGGGTGAGTATCGTTGAGCTGCAAAGCAAATCGTTGCGGCAACTCACGGACGGAGACGTCAGCCAGATCGTCCATGATGTGCAAGACGTGTTGCAGCGAGCAGGACACGAAGAAGTGCTGCTGCAGCAGGCGCAACCGCTTGCCGGCCTCCGGCTCGTCGTTGGGGTACAGCACCTTGGTGACCGTCTCGGAGGTGACTTCGTCCTCGACCGCCTTGTAGTAATCGCCGGTGTTGAAGGCATCCAACGCGAACGACTTGACCGCACGCGCGCTCCACAAGGTCAGCACGTTGCAGGTGTTGACGCCGTAGCCCTGGATGGGCGTGTCGTATGCGACGCCTTTCAACAGCAGGCCCGGCACCCAGCGGGCGTGGTCGCGGCCGGTGTCGTCGGTGTAGTGCTCGACGTGACCGGCCCACTTGACCAGGTAGTTGACATCGGGTTTGGCTATCTCCCAAGGGTTTCCGCTGTCCAGCCAGTTGTCGGTCTGCTCCACCTGCCAGCCGTCGTGGATCTCCTGGTCGAAGATGCCGAACTCGTAGCGGATGCCGTAGCCGATCGCCGGACGCTCGAGGGTGGCCAGCGAGTCCAGGTAGCAGGCGGCCAGGCGGCCCAGGCCGCCGTTGCCCAGGCCGGGCTCCTCCTCGCACGCCAGCACCTCGTCGTAGTTCTGGCCCATCGCCGACAGCGCGGACTTGGCCGCCCGCTCCATGCGCAGATTCAGCAGATTGTTACCCAGTTGCGGCCCCATCAGGAATTCCGCCGACAGATAACAGGTGACCTTGCGACCGAGGTCGAGCGAGACCTGCGTGGAAGCCACCCGACGGTCCTGCATGCGGTCGCGTACGGCCAAAGCGAGTGCGCGGTAGTAGTGCTCGGGCCGCAGAGCGGCGGCGGGGCGGCCGATCGAATAGCGCAGGTGGTCGGCGATGGCGCGCTGCAGCGCCGCCGCGCCCATACCGGTGCGCGAGTGCTCGATCAGCTCTGAGCGCGCGGCGGCCGGCACCTCGTCGGAGGGTCTGCGGTCGAGATCGGTCATTTCGAGTCCCTTCGCTCGAGAAATTCAGCGCACCCACCTACCCGGCGCCGGGCAGAAAGTCAGCCTGGCAGCGATGTTTGCACAACCGGCGGGTTATTGCCGTCCGAAACGTGAACGCCACATCACGTCTTACGACGCGTCCGCTGCTGCGACCAGCCCGCGCAGTGCCCGCGGCAACGGGTCCTGATGCAGGATCCCCAGACGCTGAGTGGCGCGGGTGAGGGCGACGTAGAGTTCGGCCGCCCCCCGCGGACCCTTGGCGAGAATTCGTTGCGGGTCCACCACGAGAACGGCGTCGAATTCCAGACCCTTGGTCGCCGACGGGATCACCGCGCCCGGCACGCCGGGCGGACCGATCACCACGCTGGTGCCGTCGCGGTCCGCCTCGTTCCGGACGAAATCGTTGACGGCAGAAGCTAGTTCGTCCTCCCTGACCTGCCTGGACCAGGGTGGTATGCCGCAGGAGCGGACCGACTCCGGCGGCGCGATATCGGGTGCGAACTGTGCGAGCAGTGCGGCGGCGACGGTCATGATCTCTGCTGGAGTCCGGTAGTTCATCGACAGCGACCGGTACACCCACCGGCCGGGTACGTAAGGGTCCAGCATTTGTGTCCACGATGTCGCGCCGGCAGCGGAGCGGCGCTGCGCCAGATCGCCGACCACGGTGAACGACCGCGCCGGGCAGCGTCGCATCAGCACCCGCCAATCCATTTCGGACAACTCTTGGGCTTCGTCGACCACGACGTGCCGGTAGGTCCAATTACGGTCCGCCGCAGCGCGTTCGGCCAGTTCACGCAGGTCGCGTTCGGCGAACCGCTCGGCCAGATCCTCCCCGTAGAGCAGGTCCTGGGCCAGCAGCTGGTCCTCGTCGTCCATCAGGTCCTCGCGGCTGACCATCAGATCGAGTACCCCGGCGGCGTACGCGGCCTCCTCGCGCTGCTCCTGTTCGGTGACCTGTCGAGCGCGCTCGGCGGCCACCTTGTCGATGCCCAGCAGATCGGTCAGTTCGTCCAGCAGCGGCACGTCCGACACCGTCCAGGCGTCGCCGACATCACGCAACAACGCCGCATCGGCACCCGCTGCGCGCAGCATGTCGGGGGATACCAGCAACGACGCCAACAGCTGTTCGGGTGTCAGGATCGGCCAGAGCTCGTCGAGCGCGGCGGCGAACGCGGCGCTGTCGGCGAGTTCCTCGATCAGGTCCTCCCGCAGCGCTTCCCACGCACCGGTGTCCGACCGGGTCAACCAGCCGCGGCCGATCTTGGCGATCGCCCGCTCGGTCAACACCCAGGTGATCACTTCGGTGAACGCCGCGCGGGCCTCGTTGTGCGGCAGTTTGGTTGCACGCGCCTCCTCCCGGGCCCACTGCGCCGTCTCGGCGTCGATGCGTACCGTGACGTCGGACAGCTTGATCGGCAACGGTTCCTGCGGCAGACCCTGCCGCTGGGATATCGCGGTGGCGAGCACGTCGAGGATCTGTAGCGAGCCCTTCAGGCGCGCGGCGTCCGGGGAGTCCTCAGCGGTCACCCGCAGACCGGGCACCAGGTCGCCGGCGGTCATGAACACCACCGTGGACTCGCCGAGCGACGGCAGCACCTGACTGACGTGGTCCAGGAAGGCCGGGCTGGGCCCGATCACCAGCACACCGTGACGCTCCATCCGTTCCCGCTGCGTGTACAGCAGGTAGGCAACGCGGTGCAGTGCCACCACCGTCTTGCCGGTGCCCGGACCGCCCTCGATGACCAGGACACCGGAGTGGTCGAGTCGGATGATCTCGTCCTGCTCGGCTTGGATCGTGGCCACGATGTCGCGCATCCCGGCGCCGCGCGGTGCGTTGATGGCCGCGAGTAATGCTGCGTCGCTTGAGGTTCCGCGCGCGCCGTCGACTGTTGCCGATCCGGGACGGCCGAGTACCTCGTCGGTGTAATCGACCACCCGGCGGCCGCGGGTGCGGAACTGACGACGCAGCCGCATGCCCTCCGGATTCGCCGCGGTGGCGGTGTAGAACGCTCGCGCCGCCGGAGCGCGCCAGTCGAGCAACAACGGTTCGTATTCGTCGTTCTCGTCGAACAGGCCGATGCGACCGACGTAGGAGCGCTTCCCCGAGACGTCGTCCAACCTCCCGAAACAGAGGCCGTCGTCGGCGACGTCGAGTCGCTTGGTCCGCTTGGCCAGCGCGCGCAACTCGACATCACGGTCCATGGGCTCGCCCTCGGCTCCCAGCGCGGCACTGTATCTGGCCCTGGCGCGCGCACGTTCGTCGTCCAGCCGTGCATACAAGCTGTCGACGTAGGTCTGCTCCGACCGCAGTTCGTCTCGGTATGTCGTCTCCCGGTCCTGCAATGCGCGTCCCCT
Organism: Mycobacterium sp. NGS67; assembly: GCF_059812185.1. NCBI lineage: Bacteria > Bacillati > Actinomycetota > Actinomycetes > Mycobacteriales > Mycobacteriaceae > Mycobacterium > Mycobacterium sp. NGS67. The sequence continues at coordinate 15,447 of NZ_JCALCF010000004.1, read as the reverse complement.
CGTCGATGGCTCGGCCAGCGATTGTGCGGCATCACCCCGGCCTTGTCGCAAGCCCCCGGTCCCGGGTTATGGTGGAACGGGAGCCCCCACAACGTCGCCGAGTCTGATTCGTGGGCGGCAGATCGGCCCGAAAACCGCCCTGTGTTCAGTTTCGGCGATGCGCCGATCAGCTGCGGAAGGCACGGTGCCACGTCGGGTCAATGAGCGCCCGACACGTTCAGCGTGATCACACCGGCGACGATCAACACGACGCCCGCCACCTTCGCCACCGAGATCGGTGAACCCAGAAACATCACCGCGATCAGCACGATGGCCGCAGTGCCGATCGCCGACCACAGCGCATAGGCGACATCGGTCTGCATACCCCGCGAAATCGAAAGCGACAGCAGCGCAAACGAAATCGCGTAGCCCACCAGGCAGGCCAGGGTCGGCCACAGACGGGTGAAACCGTCGGTGCTCTTGAGCAGACTGGTCGCCCCGACCTCGGCGAAGATGGCGACGAACAGAAAGAGATAGGCGAGCATGAATCCCTATCTACACGACGGACTCGTACCGTAGGTGCATGACGAAGAACCTGACTCACCGCGTGGTCGGCTATTCGCCGGCAGTGCTGAGCCTGTTTCGGCTGGTGTACGGCCTGCTGTTCGCCGGCTTCGGCTCGATGATCCTGTTCGGCTGGCCCGTCTCTTCCGGACATCACACGGATGTGGGCGACTGGCCGGTGTGGTATGCCGGACTGATCGAGTTCGTGACGGGTCTGTTGGTCGCCGCCGGCCTGTTCACCCGCCTCGCCGCGTTCTTCGCCTCCGGCACGATGGCGGTGGCGTATTTCTGGATGCACCAACCCCGTTCGCTGTGGCCGCTCGGTGACCCGCCGGGCGGCAACGGCGGGACCCCGTCGATCCTGTTCTGCTTCGGGTTCTTCCTGCTGGTCTTCATGGGCCCGGGTCGTTACTCGGTCGACGCGCTGCTTTCCGCGAAAAGGCAACGCCGGTAACGAGTTCGGTCAAGCGTCGAGGTCGGTGCTGGTGGTGGTTTGTTCCCACGTCGAGATCTCTTTCGCGCGCCGGTCGGCGATGAAGCGATACGAGAACAGCGCGTCCTGGCCCAGCAGCAGGAACGCCGGCGGTTCGTCGGCTTCGACCGCCGCCACGATCGCCGCGCCGGCCTTGACCGGGTCGCCGACCTGGGCGCCGTGCATGGTGTCGTTCTCCTTGCGCCTACGTCCCGCGGTGTCGGCGTAATCCTCGATGACCGTGGACGTCTGCATTAGCGAGCGGCCGGCGAAATCGGTGCGGAAAGCGCCGGGTTCGATGACGGTGACCGAAATGCCGAGTGGTGCAACCTCGGCGTGCAGCGCTCCGCTCATCCCTTCGACGGCGGCTTTGGCCGCGCAGTAGTAGCCCGAGCCGACCGGCGTCAACTGCACGCCGATCGAGGAGATGTTCACGATCGCGCCGGAGCGGCGCTCCCGCATGCCGGGCAACACAGCCTTGATCATGGCGACGGTGCCGAAGAAGTGTGTTTCGAACAGGGCGCGCACCGCGTCGTCCTCGCCCTCTTCGACCGCGGAGCGGTACCCGTAGCCGGCGTTGTTGACCAGCACGTCGACGCTGTCGAAGCGCTCCTCAGCCTGCTGCAGGGCCGCGGCGATCTGCTCGGGTTCGGTGACGTCCAAAGCCAGCGCCAATACCCGGTCGGGCGTGGCGTCGGCAAGCTCGGTGATGCTGTCTACGTCGCGGGCAGTGACGACGGTGTTGTGGCCGGCGTCGATAACCGCCTCGGCAAGCGCGCGGCCGAGTCCCGTCGAGCAGCCCGTGATCAGCCAGGTGGACAAATCGATGTCCTCTCGAAACTACGAAAAGTGTTGCCCGCCAACCGATAGCCCGGACGCGGCCCTAGAAGCCCATCTTCTGGCACTTCACGGTGCGATTCTGGCAAAACATTCCGCTACCGGTCCAGTCCTTGGCGCCGGGTACGCCGAAGTTGTTGGGCGTATCCGTGGCACGGAAGTCTTGAGTCAGGCCCGGATTGATGATGATCAAATAGTCTTCGACCAACGGTGGGGTCGTATCCTCTGGATCGGCACTGGCGACACCGCTGCCACCGACCAGGGCGGCAACTGTCATCAGGCCGGCGGCGAGTCCCGCAGCAAATTTTCGGAGGCTCATTAGTCGCCCTCTCTGCTTTCTGGCGCGAATCATGGGCCGTGGTCCAGCGTACCCGCCAACGGACGTGCGATCCGAGCTTGCCGAGTCTGCGTCGCAAACCGGCTACAAACGCGCAACAACTCCGCTCGAGTCAACCGGCGGGCGGTTTGGTTGACCGGCGAGGTGCATACCGTGTAGCCCGTGGGGACGATGTCCGCGGTCATTCGTCGTGCTGCGGTTCTCGCTGCCTGTCTCACGCTGTCGACGACGCCACCGCTGGCGACTGCCGATCCCGAGTCGCAGCCGGTTGGCGCCGTGACGTCAGCCGACGGCGCGGTGCCGCCGGGCACGCCCGCCCGAGTGACCACCCCTGACGGTTGGATTCTGGCGCTCGGCGCCAGAGACGAAAGACACGTTCCGGTAGCGCCGCTGACCACCGCGGCGTCGTCTCGCGAATACCTGTCCAGCGGAATCTTCGTCGCATCCCTGGCCGGACCGGAAACTCCGCATGGCGTTCTCGAAGTGGGGTATGAGATCGGCTGCGGAATCGACATGAGCACAGCCAACGGCGTCACGACGGCCAACGGCGGCGGTGGCGGTCCTTCGCTCGGCGCGGTGGTACCGTTCGGCCCCGGTGAGCCGTTTCAACTTCTCCCGTTGGTGAGCGCGCAGTACAACGGCGTGGTCAGCGTCGGTCTCAAACCCGGATTCGTCGTGGTAGTGCCCGTCGTCCGCAAAGAATTCCGAAGCGCCAACCCGTGGATCATGATCAACGAATTCCACATGAAGATCGACGGATGCGTCGGGCAGTCATTCGTCCGCTCGTATTCGACCCTGACCCGCATCACCGACGAATCCGACGTGGTGCTGTCCTACGTCGGTTCCACGAGGGCCGTGTGAGCTACGTGTAGGACGCGCCCAGGTGCGCAACCGGGGTGAACCCGTCGTTGTGCGCGGCCGCCGCGGCGCGCCGAATCGGCAGGATGAGCGGTACGAACAGGATCTGATCCAGCAGGATCGGCGTGATCAACCGGTTGTGCACGAAAGCGAACGAACTCTTGGTGACCGGGTCGGCCCAACCGATGGTGCCGCCGAGGCCGGCGTGTCCATAGCCGCGCAGTAGCCCGGGCACCGGGGAACCGTGGTAGCCGAGGTGAAACGACATCGGTACCACCAGATTCAGATCCGGTCGCAAACTGGTCTTACCCAACAGATCGCGCGCCAATTCCGTTGACAGGAGCTCTGTTTCGTCGATGCGGCCGTCGTTGGCCAGCGCCCCGTACATCCTGGCCAGGCCGCGCGCGGTGACCACAGCGTTCACCGACGGGATCTCGCCGTCGAGCAGGGGAGTGTCACCCTGAATCAGCGACGTGATGCCCGGAACGTAGATCGCGCCCAGGCCGCCGGCCACCGGGAGCTCCGACAACCATGGCGCCAGCCGGTCGAACAAGGGATTGGCGCGGGTCGTCTGCGGAAACATGATCTGCGCGGCCTTGGTGGGTGCGTCGGCGGGCGGCCGCCCCAGGTGCAGACCGTCGGTGTCCAGGGTCTGCGCGATCTCGCTACGGAACAGCTCGCGCATGCTCTTGCCGGTGATGGCGCGGGCCAGGCCCGAGGTCAACCAGCCGTAGGTGAACGCGTGATACGCGGCGCGTCCGGCGTGGCGGTCCACGGGCGCGGCCGCGAGGCGCTCCTCCATCAGCTGGTGGTCGAGCAGTTGTTCCTTGCTCACGCCCTTGAGGTGAGACAGACCGGATCTGTGCCCCAACATGTCGCGGACGGTGATCTGGGATTTGCCGTTGGCGCCGAACTCCGGCCAGTACTGAGCGACCGGCTTGTCGTAGGCCAACTGCCCGCGGTCGACCAGCCGGTGCAGCACGGTGGCGGCGACGCCTTTGCTTGCCGAGAAGACCATCGCGCCGGTATCGGCGGTCCAGGGGACTTCGCCCTCGCGGTCCGACCAGCCCGTCCAGATGTCGACGACCGGCTCGCCGTCGACGTAGACAGCCAGTGATCCGCCGCCGAAGCGTGGATCGCCGTTGAACAACTTGGCGAAGGTGTGAACCGCGCAGGAGAAGCGGGGATCGGCAGCACCATGCACGTGCTCCGGCAGTTCGGTGCCGACGTCGATAACAGTTGGCTGTGTCATGGCAGAACTCCCTCCGTGAGAACGCTATTACCCAATTCGGGGAATTCTATTCTTCTGCGTTAGTGCGTGTCTGCCGCCTGGCGCCTCCACGAGAGTCCGCAAAATGCCAGAAAAGTGGCGCTGCGCCGTACATTTTGGGGCCCCTCACGGGACTGCAACGTGACAGCCGCGTTAGTCCGCCAGGGCTCGGCCGACGATCAGCGGATCGGGCTCGCCGACCAGGTCGTGGTCTTTGTCCTCGTAGTCGAACTTGGCCAGGAAATGACGCATCGCGTTGATGCGGGCGCGTTTCTTGTCGTTGCTCTTGACCACCACCCACGGGGCGAAGTCGGTGTCGGTCGCGTCGAACATCTCCTCTTTGGCCGCGGTGTACTGCTCCCATCGGCGGACGGCTTCGATGTCCATCGGCGAGAACTTCCACTGCTTGACCGGGTCGGCGAGCCGGATTGCGAACCGGGTGCGTTGCTCGGCCGGGGACACCGAGAACCACAGCTTGGTCAGGCTGATCCCGTCGTCGACCAGCATCTGCTCGAACGGCGGTGCCTGCTTCATGAATTCGGCGTGCTGCTCGGCGGTGCAGAAGCCCATCACCTTCTCGACGCCGGCGCGGTTGTACCAGGACCGGTCGAACAGGACGATTTCGCCGGCTGCCGGCAAGTGGGTGACGTAGCGCTGGAAGTACCACTGGGTTTTTTCCCGCTCGCTCGGTTTCTCCAGCGCGACGACCCGGGCGGTCCGCGGGTTGAGATGCTCCATGAACCGCTGGATGGTGCCGCCCTTGCCGGCCGCGTCCCGCCCTTCGAACAAGATGAGGTGCCGGTCGCCGGTTCGCCGGCTGTGGTTCTGCAGCTTCAGCAGTTCGATCTGCAGGCGTCGCTTGAGCCACTCGTACTCGTCACGTGACATGCGCTCGTCGTACGGATAGCGCTCCCGCCAGGTGCTGACCGGATTCCCGTCGCGGTCCAGCAGTACCGGGTCGTCGTCCTCGTCGCCGTCGACGGTGTAGCCGTGTTCGGGAGTGGAAAGGTCCTCCAGGTCGATGTCCACCATCTTTCTGAAACTACCCAGCGGCGTACCGACTCAGCGGGAGGGTTCACAGCCTGGCCGCGGCCCGCCTTTCCAGCCGGAAGGTCCGCCTGTAGCCGGTCGGCCGGGTGGTGACGGTCACCTCGACGGCTCCGCTGGGAGCGACGACGTAACGCTCCTCGACGTCGGGTCCGTCGCTCCAGCGGTCGACCGGCTGGTGCCCGAGGTTGTCCCGGTCGTGCAGCGCGGGATCGAACGGGAAGAAGACGGGATCATACGGCGTGACGTCGCCGTCCGGACGGCCGTCGACCAGACGGCTGCACTCGACGAACCGGAAATGCCCGATGTTGTGCGCCGCGCGATAGCTGCGGTTGACCACCAAGGGCGAGTGGCCGTCGGCCGGAAGCGGGGCGTCCTTGGGCACGATCGGGTCGAACACGACGTCGGCACCGGCCCGGGCCTCCCGGAACACACCGAAGTGCCGCGAAAAGCGCTCGGACAGAACGAAACCGGAATCGGTATCCAGAAAGACCGCGAGGCCGATCGCGGTTGCCGCGAACGGGTGGGGCGACCGCTTGACCCGTTTGTCGCCGAAATTGCTACGCAGCATGCGAGCGACGAGAGGGAAGCTGCCCGCCCCGCCCACCACATAGATGCCGGCCACCTCCGACCACGGCACGTCCCAGCCGTCGCCGGCCGGATCGAGCAGGACCCGCGAGAGCAGGTCGGCGGTCTCGGCCACGAGTGGTGCACACGCCGCGTAGACGTCGTCGATCCCGCAGGAGAACGGCGGCCGGTCGACTCCGTCGACGGCGAGGTCGACCAGGAACCGGCGGGTCTGCGGGCCGACGGCCTCCTTGCGCGCGGCGCACTCCTCCAGCAACAGCTCATAGGCGGCGCCGTCCAGGGGTGGCAGCTTCGATCCGGCCAGGACGAGTTGCGCGATCGCCTCATCGAAGTCGTCACCGCCGAGTCGCTGGATGCCCTCACTGACGACGACCTCGTTGACGTGGCCGGCCATCTTCAGCAGCGAGGCGTCGAAGGTGCCGCCGCCGAGGTCGTAGATGAGCACGTATTCGCGTTTGGCGGTGATGCTGGAGCGGTAGCGGTGAGCGTATTCCAGACCCGCGGCCGACGGCTCGTTCAACAACGCGACGACGTGAAAACCGGCCGCCACGAACGCATCCAGGGTGAGGAAGCGCTGGGCGCTGCTGGCATTGGCGGGCACGCTGATCGCGGCCTCGACGGTGTCGTCGCCCTCGAAGCCGGCGTTGGAGCGGCGCAGCAGGTCGTGTTTGAGCTGGGCCAGGAAACCGGTGAGCAACTCGACCAACGGGTAGCTGCGGCCGGCCAGGCTGACCTGGGTCTGCGGGCCCGCGTCGTTGAGTAGCCGTTTGAACGAGCGCAGCACTTCCCAGTCGGGTTCGTGCCGGACTGCCGCGGCGTCCAGCCCGAACCGCAGTTCTCCGGCGGTGTTGGCGGCGATCAGGGACGGCCAGGTATCGACGCCGTCGAAGGCGACGACCGGGTAATTTCCACGGTCGACGATCGCGGCGACGGTGTGCGTGGTTCCGAAGTCGATACCGACTCTCATCCCGCCCGAGTTTAGAGCCTCGGCGGATTCTCGCGGCTACTTCGGCACAGCATCCGGCGCGTCACGGGCCGCGGGCTGTGCATCCCATTGCCGTTGCACGGCCCGTTCTGCCGCGGTCGCGATCAAGCTTGCGGGTGCGAATCGCTTCGAACTCACCGGTTCGTCTTCGCTCAGTGGCCTGCCGGAACCCCGAATTGCGTTGAAAGACACCGCGACTCCGGCGAAGAAAATCACTATGACCACGGTCGCGAAGACGATCGACAGGGTGCCCTGGATGAAGGTGTTCCTGATGACGGCGTCGAGCTGGTGGGGATCGGACGCCGACCCGAACGCCGACTTGCCGGCCTGTTTTGCGGCGGAGTACTGCGCATGCTGGGTCCAGTAGCCGACGGCAGGATCGGACGAGAAGATCTTCTGCCAGGACGCGGTCAGCGTGACGGCGAGATCCCACAGCAGCGGAATCCCCGGTATCCACACCCATTTCGATCGGCCCGTCTTGACGACGACGACGGTGATCAGCGTGAGCGCGATGGCCGCGAGCAGCTGGTTGGCGATACCGAACAGCGGAAAGAGCGTGTTGATGCCGCCGAGCGGGTCGGTGACACCGAGCAGCAGGATCCCGCCCCAGGCCGCGACCACCACTAGGCTGCAGATCCACGCGCCGGGACGCCAGCTCGCATCACGCATCCGCCGCAGCGGACCTCCGAGATTAGCCAGACCGTCCGAAACGATGAAGCGTGCGACGCGGGTGCCGGCGTCGAGAGTGGTCAGGATGAACAGCGCCTCGAACATGATCGCGAAGTGGTACCAGAACGCCTTGAGACCGCTACCGCCGAACACCCGGTGCAGCATCTCCGACATTCCGAACGCCAGCGTGGGGGCTCCGCCGGTGCGCGAGACGATGGACTGCTCGCCGACGCTGTGTGCCGCCTGGTCGATCTGCGCCGCGGTGGCCGGGCTGCCTGACAGGCCGAGACTGTTGACGTAGCGCGCGGCCCCGGCGGCGGTGTCGTGGGTCTGAGCCGAGGGCGCATTGAGCGTGAAATACAGGTGCTGGTCCAGGATCACCGCGGTGAGCAGCGCCATCACCGCGACGAAGGATTCGGTCATCATGCCGCCGTAGCCGATGAGCCGCATCTGGCCTTCCTTCTCCAGCATCTTCGGCGTGGTGCCCGAGGAGATCAGCGCGTGAAAGCCGGACAGCGCTCCGCAGGCGACGGTGATGAAGAGGAACGGAAACAGGGAACCGGCGAACACCGGACCGTTGCCGCGGGTCGCGAAATGCGAGACCGCCGGCGCGGCGATCGTCGGGTGGGCGATGCAGATGCCCAGCGCCAGCAACGCGACCGTACCGACCTTCATGAACGTCGACAGGTAGTCGCGTGGGGCCAGCAGCAGCCACACCGGCAGCACCGAAGCGGCGAATCCGTAACCGATCAGCAGCCAGCACAGGGTGACCGGCGACAGCGTGAACCATGCCGAGCCCCACTCGGTGTTGGCGACCCAATCGCCGGCTATCACCGCCGTCAGCAACAGGCCGGCGCCGATCGCAGACACCTCGCCGACTCGCCCCGGACGCAGGAAACGCAGGTAGCAGCCCATGAAGACGGCGATCGGGATGGTCATGGCGATGGAGAACACACCCCACGGGCTCTTGGCAAGCGCTCGCACCACCACCAGAGCCAGCACCGCGATCAGGATCGTGACGATGATCGGCACCCCGACCAGCGCGGCCGTCCCGGCGGTTGCTCCCAGCTCGTCGCGCACCATCTGTCCCAGCGACCTTCCGCGGCGCCGGGTGGAAATCCACAACACCAGATAGTCCTGCACGCAGCCGGCCAGCACCGCACCCAGCACGATCCAGATCGCGCTGGGCAGGTAACCCATTTGCGCGGCCAGCACCGGACCGACCAGCGGACCGGCGCCGGCGATCGCGGCGAAGTGGTGCCCGAACACCACGCGGCGGTCGGTCGGGACGTAATCTGTTCCGTCGTCGAAGATTTCGGCCGGAGTGGCATGGTCGTCGCGCGGGCACACGATCTTCATCTCGACCAGCCGCGCGTAGAAGCGGTAGCCGATCACATAGGTGCACAGCGCCGCCACCACCAACCACACCGCGTTCACCGTCTCACCCCGCGCGAACGCGACGACGGCCCAGGCTCCGGCCCCGATCAGCGCGACGACGCCGAAAAAGATCTTGTGCCGCAACCTGATCGGGGAGCGGTCGACGATCGCGACGGGCGGTAGGCCGGGCTCAGTGCGGACGTAGCTGATCTGCTGGTCGGCCACGGCGAACTCCTCCCGGAAGGTCTCGCGACTGTGAATCTACCGACGTCCGATCGGCGTGTCCCGTCGTGATCTTCACACTCGGTAATCAATACAGCGCGCGGACGGCGTCGATAGTGTCGGCCTCGTCGGGGCGTTTGTCGTCGCGGTAGCGCAGCACCCGCGCGAACCGCAGCGCCACCCCGCCGGGGTAGCGGGTCGATCCTTGCACTCCGTCCAGAGCGATCTCGACCACCTGCTCGGGTCTGAGCTGCACGACGTACCCGTCGGTGCCGTCGACGGCGAGCTCGGTGAATCGGGTTGTCTGCCAGTCCAACATGGCATCGGTCATGCCCTTGAAAGTTTTTCCGACCATGACGAATCCGCCGGTGGCCGGGTCCAGCGCGCCCAGATGGATGTTGGACAACTTCCCGCGGCGGCGCCCCGAGCCCCACTCCACCGCCAGCACCACCAGGTCGAGGGTGTGCACCGGTTTCACCTTCAACCAGCCGGCGCCGCGCCGCCCGGCCTGGTACGGCGCGCCCGGGGCCTTGGCCATCACGCCTTCGTGCCCGGCGGCCAGCGTCGCCTCCAGGAACGCCGTCGCGGCCGCGGGATCGGACGTGGCCAGCCGGTCGACTCGCTGCGAGGCGGGCACCAGCGCGTCCAGCGCCGTCAGCCGGTCGGTGGTCGGCGCGTCGAGCAGGTCCTCGCCGTCGCGGTGCAGGATGTCGAAGAAGAACACCGACAGCGGCTGCTTGGCGCGGGCCGCTTCGACGTCGACGGACCGCCCGAAGCGTGACGCGGTGACCTGGAAGCGGTGCGGACGGTTGTCCGGACGCAGCGCGATCGCCTCCCCGTCGGCGATCAGGTCGTTCACCGGCAGGGCCAGGGTGGCTTCGACCACCTCGGGCAGCCGGGCGGTGACGTCGTCGAGGCTGCGGGTGTAGACGGTGACGGTCGCTCCGGATCTGTGGATCTGCACGCGGGCACCGTCGAGTTTGGCTTCGAAAATGGCTGTGCCACCGTGCTTTTCGAGTGCATCGTCGACGCCGGTGGCGGTTTGGGCCAGCATCGGCCCGACCGGGCGTCCCACCCGCAAGGTGAACGCCTCCAACGAGCCGCCGCTCAGCGCCGCGGCGGCGACCGCCGCCAGCTCCCCACCCAGCATCGCCGCCCGCTGCACCGTGGCGGCCGGCATCGCCGCCGCCTTGGCCACGGCATCGGTCATGATCCCGACCAGCGCGCCCTGGCGCAGTTCGCCGCCCAGCAGTCGCAGCAGGAAGGTCTGTTCGGTCTCGGTGGCGGCGGCGAACAAGCCGGCGATCAGCGCCGCGCGGCGTGCCTGGGACCCCTTGCCCGACACCGCGCCGATCTCGGTGAAAGTGGCATCGACTTCGCCGACGGTCAGCACCGGCTCCGTAGCCGGCGGCGGCAGGGAGCGCAACGACGCCCAGCCGACGCCGATCTGACGCTGCCGTAGTTCACCGGACAGCCATGACACGACGGTGGTGACCAGTTCGGCGTCCGGCGCGGCCCGTCGCAGCAGGTCCGCGATGTGGGCGACCTTCGTCAACCGGGACGAGGTGCCGCCCACGTTGAGCGATGTGCTTGCTACGTCCAGAAGGAGCACGGTGCCGAGCTTGGCACGATGCACCGACAGAGGGCGGCACCGGCTGGGCTCAGTTGAAATGAGTAATGGCGTCGAACTCCGCCTTGACGATGCCGTAACACTCACAAGCAATTCGCCGAGTTGCTCTGGGTCCTCGATGGAGAGCGACCCGCGGCTGTAACGGATCAACCCCGCCTCTTGGAGGCGTTGCGCGGTCTCGGAGACGGTGGGTCGGTGCACTCCCAGCATCTGGGCGAGGAATTCCTGGGTCAGGAAGAACTTCTCGCTGGCGACCCGGTCGCGAGTGGTCAGCAGCCAGCGCGCCATGCGGGCTCCGGTGTCGTGCGAGCGATTGCAGACCACGTTCTGCGCGATCTGGACCATGGTGGCCTGTGTGAAGCGGTTCAGCAGCGCATGCAGCGCGCCGTCGCGCGCCAGTACTTGGCCGAAGTCGGCAACACTGAGACGTGCAGTGTCGCCTGCGATCTGGCAGAACGCGGATTGTGGACTGCTGGAAGCGCCCAGGAATACCGGAAGCCCGACCATGCCTTCGTAACCGACGGTCGCCACCTCGAGGGCGCCTCGGCCGTCGACCACCGCGATCAGCGAATAGACCGACGACAACGGGAAGTAGATCTCGGCGATGGGTTCGTCCGGCCGGTAGGCCTCCCGTCTGATCTCCGAATGCTCGAATCGCAACCGCTTCTCGATTCGCTCATATTCGTCGTCGGGCAGTTGCGCCAGGATGGCGTTGCGGCGGAAACCGTCTTGACTCATTGGTCTCACTCCTTGTCGCCCGGGATTCCCGGGGGACTACCCGTGTTGCCGCGACTTATGTCAGCCAGCGGACAGAAGGTCTAGGCTTTCCGGTATGTCCGCCACCCGACACACCACCTCGGGGTTCTCGTTCGTGGTGCTTGCCGCCTCGTTGGGCGGCATGGATGCCTTCGGCACGGTGCTGGCCGGTCTGCCGAAGTGGTATCCGGTGCCGATTCTGGCGGCGCAGCATCGTCCGCAACTAACGACGAACGATCCGCTCGCGGCGGTGCTCGCCCGCAAGACAGACTTGCCGGTGCAGGTCGCCAAGGACGGGGCACCCGTCCACCGCCCGGGTGTGACCGTGGTGCCGGGAGCCACCGCCGCCGGCATGGACGCGGACGGGCGATGGGTGCTGCGGCCGGCAACGAAGGCCGGCACCGTCGACGCGCTGTTGACCAGTGCGGCCGGCGCCGGCCCGACGGTCGCGGTGATCCTGACCGGGTATCAGGCCGACGGCAGCCAGGGCTGCCGGGCGGTCAAAGCCAACGGGGGCCGGGTGCTGGTTCAGGAACCGTCCGAGGCCAAGGCGCCCGGGATGCCGGCCAACGCAATCGCCACCGGTTGCGCCGACTTCGTGCTTCCTTTGCACCGCATTCCGACTGCGCTGCTGGCCCTGAGCGCGCCGGGCGGAGCGGAGTTGTTGTCCGTGCCGCTGCCCCCGTGGGCTCGATTGACCTCCTGACCGCCTTCGGGTCGCTGATCGCCCGAACCGGTGCCGTGCTCGAGACCCCGGCGGACGGACCCGCTAGCGTGCCTCGTAACGTTACAAATTCGAGGGATTCTGACAACCCTAGAGAACACGGAGGTCTGGATGGAGATCAGCGGAAAGAAGGTCGTCGTCATCGGCGGCGCTTCGGGCATGGGGCGGGCCAGTGCCGAGCTGCTGCACGAACGGGGAGCGCAGGTCGCGGTGTTCGACCGCGAGGGTTCGGACGGCAAAGAGGTCGCCGAGGGGATCGGCGGCAAGTTCTACCCCGTCGATGTCACCGACTTCGCCGGCACCGAGCAGACGCTGCAGGCCGCGGTCGACGACCTCGGTGGTCTGCACGTCACGGTCACCACGGCCGGTGGCGGCATCGCCAAGCGGACCATGACCAAGACCGGACCGCACGACCTCGAGTCCTTCCAATCCGTGGTGGATCTCAACCTGATCGGCACCTTCAACATCAGTCGGTTGGCCGCGGCGCACATGAGCAAGAACGAGCCCGAGGACGACGAGCGCGGCGTCATCATCAACACCGCATCCATCGCCGCCTTCGAGGGCCAGATCGGGCAGGTCGCCTACACCGCGGCCAAGGCGGGCATCGCGGGCATGTGCCTGACCATGGCACGCGACCTGGGTTCGCTGGGGATCCGGGTGCTGGCCATCGCGCCGAGCCTGTTCGCGACCGGCCTCACCAAGGGCATTCCCGACGAGTTCGCGACAGCCCTGACCAAGGACGCCGCCTTCCCCAAGCGACTGGGTCGACCCGAGGAATACGCCAAGCTGGTCGCGGCCATCGTCGACAACCCGATGCTCAACGGACAGTGCCTGCGCCTCGACGCCGGGCAGCGGTTCGCACCGAAGTAGCGACCCGTCGGCCCTCCTCGGGCGGTGAGTAGTCTCTTCAACTAATTCCAGGAGTCCGCGACGGGGCGGGCTCCTGCCGTGCCGCGAGGAGGGCCCGCATGGGTATCGCACTGACCGACGACCACCGCGAACTCGCCGAGGTGACCCGCGGGTTCCTCACCTCGCAGAAGGCCCGCGCGGCTGCGCGTTCGCTGCTGGACGCGCCGGAGGAGGCACGCCCGGCGTTCTGGCAGGGCATCGTGGAACTCGGTTGGCTCGGCCTGCACATCCCCGAGGAGCACGGCGGTTCCGGCTACGGCCTGCCCGAACTCGTCGTGGTGATCGAGGAACTCGGCCGCGCGGTGGCGCCCGGTCCGTTCGCGCCCACGGTCATCGCCTCGGCGGTGATCGCCAATGACGGTAGCGCCGAACAGAAGTCGCGACTGTTGCCCGGACTCCTCGACGGAAGTGTCACCGCGGCAATCGGTTTGGGCGGCAGCGTGCGGTTGTCCGACGGTGTCGCCGACGGCGACGCCGGCATCGTGCTGGGGGCCGGACTGGCGGAGCTGTTGCTGGTCACCGCCGGTGACGACGTCCTGGTGCTGGAGCGCGACCGCGACGGGGTGTCGGTGCAAGTACCGGAGAACCTCGACCCGACCCGCCGGTCCGGGCGCGTGCGGCTTGACAACGTCAAGGTGAGCGCCGACGACGTCCTGTCCGGCGCCACGGCGTCGACGCTGGCCCGGGCCCGGACCTTGCTGGCCGCCGAAGCAGTGGGCGGGGCGACCGACTGCGTCGAGTCCGCCGTGGAATATGCCAAGGTGCGCAAGCAGTTCGGCCGCACCATCGCCACTTTCCAAGCGGTGAAGCATCATTGCGCGAATATGTTGGTGTCGGCCGAGTCGGCGCTGGCAGCGGTGTGGGACGCCGCGCGCGCGGAATCCGAAGACGAGCAACAATTCCGTCTTGTCGCCGCCGTCGCCGCCACTCTGGCGTTCCCCGCCTACGCCCGCAACGCCGAACTCAACATCCAGGTGCACGGCGGCATCGGCTTCACCTGGGAGCACGACGCGCATCTGCATTTGCGCCGGGCGCTGGTGACTTCGGCGGTGCTCGGTGGCGACGGGCCGGCTCAGGATGTGTTCGACCTGACGGCGGCCGGGGTCGCGCGGGACAACAGCCTGGACCTGCCGCCCGAGGCCGAACAACTGCGTACCCAAATCCGTGCCGACGCAACCGAACTCGCCGGCCTGGACAAGGAGGCGCAACGCGACAAGCTGATCGCGACCGGGTACGTGATGCCGCACTGGCCCAAGCCGTGGGGCCGCGCCGCGGACGCGGTGGAGCAGTTGGTGACCGAGGAGGAGTTCCGGGCTGCCGGTATCAAGCGCCCCGACTACGGCATCACCGGCTGGGTCATCCTGACGCTGATTCAGCACGGAACCGATTGGCAGATCGAGAGATTCGTCGAGAAGGCGCTGCGCAAGGACGAGATCTGGTGCCAGTTGTTCTCCGAGCCGGACGCCGGTTCTGACGCTGCGGCCGTCAAGACCCGGGCCACGCGCGTGGATGGTGGCTGGAAGATCAACGGCCAGAAGGTGTGGACCAGCGGGGCCCACTATTGCGCACGTGGTCTGGCAACCGTGCGCACCGATCCCGAGGCCCCCAAGCACGCCGGCATCACCGCGGTGATCGTCGACATGAATGCTCCCGAGGTCGAGGTGCGGCCGCTGCGCCAGATCACCGGCGGTTCGGACTTCAACGAGGTGTTCTTCAACGACCTGTTCGTGCCCGACGAGGATGTGGTCGGGGCGCCCAACTCCGGTTGGACCGTCGCGCGCGCGACGCTGGGCAACGAACGCGTCAGCATCGGCGGCAGCGGCTCGTTCTACGAGGCGTTGGCGCCGGAGTTGGTGAAGCTTGCTCGGCAGCGCTCAGATGAGTTGGCAGGCATAGTTCTTCGCGTGGGTCGCTACCTGGCCGAGGAGAATGCCTTGCGGTTGCTGAATCTTCGTCGCGCCGCCCGCAGCGTGGAAGGCGCGGGGCCGGGACCCGAAGGCAACGTCACCAAGCTGAAATTGGCTGATCACATGATCGAGGGTGCGGCCATCTCCACGACATTGGCCGGCCCCGAGACCGTGCTGCTGGATGGGGCCGGCGCACTTGCCGGCCGGATGGTGATGGGTGCACGCGGCATGGCGATCGCCGGCGGCACCTCGGAGGTGACCCGCAACCAGATCGCCGAGCGGATCCTGGGCATGCCCCGCGACCCGCTGATCAACT
>NZ_JCALCF010000039.1:0-43235 GCF_059812185.1 Mycobacterium sp. NGS67 | reverse complement strand
G
Organism: Mycobacterium sp. NGS67; assembly: GCF_059812185.1. Classification (NCBI taxonomy): domain Bacteria; kingdom Bacillati; phylum Actinomycetota; class Actinomycetes; order Mycobacteriales; family Mycobacteriaceae; genus Mycobacterium; species Mycobacterium sp. NGS67. Next base: position 43,234 of record NZ_JCALCF010000039.1, on the reverse strand, counting down.
CCTCCAAATGGCGCCCATCGGCGCTGCGCACCAACAACTTCGGATCCTCGTCGGTGGGTGTCACCGTCAACCAGTGCCCCGGCGGCACCCGTAACTGCGCGAGCACCGAAGCCACCTCGTCCTCGGGCAGCGCCACCCAACCCCGCCCCGCGGCCACATCCTCGGCGATCTCGGCCGGGGCATCCACCCACCCCGAGGACACCAGGCTGTAAACCTGCACCCGGCCCCGCTCATCAACCCGGGCCGCCCACCACAACCGCCGCCGCCCCGCCGCATCCACCGTCACCAAATACCGCATCACACAACCACTTTCATCGCCCACCGGAACCATTCGGCCCGGCTCCTGTCTTGTCCCGGTCGTCCTGATCGTCCAAGCCCCACATAAGCGCCGGCGGCACCGGCATCAACCACGGTCCCGATCGAGGGACAACCCAAGTGCGCACATCGGACATCACCTCCGGCGGGAGCTCCCCGGCGACAATCTTCGCGATGTTGGGCAGCGCTGGGCTGTCCAACTCGAAGTACGAACTGTGCGCATCGGGATGCCGAGCACCGTTGACATCCCACACGTGTCCACCGAACCAGACGTGATGCGGCATCGTCCCGTGCCCGATCTGCCCGAATGTGAGAAACCCAAGACCGGTCCTCCTGGCCCAGTCCACGATGTTGATGAGGTCGTCGGAGCGGGTCATGGTGTGCACCGGGGCCTCCCCCGGCACCAGGTATTGGCCTTTGAGTTGCAGCCCGGAAACGTCCGCAACCCGCAACCCGGGGCTGCCCAGGTTGATGATCCCGTCGGCATTGAGCCCGTGCAGGCCCTTGGCGGCCTCGCCGACCAACACCGTGCCGTAGGAATGCCCCACGACCCACAGCGTGTGCTCGCCCGTCTGGTTGCTGTGCTGCAGCCGGTCGCAGTGGTTGCGCAGTTCAGCCGCCCCCTCTTTGGCGAACCGGGGGTTGGCCGCACCGGTGACCGGGTTGAGCAGGCTCTGCGGCGCGCGATAGTTCTGGTAATCCACCACCGACACCCGACTGTCGTCCAAACGCTTGAATAGCTGATCGTGAATGCGCCGACAGACCTCCATGTAGCCCGGTCTCTCGACGCCACTCTTGAGCGTGTAGGGATTGAGCCGCTCGTGACTGGTCATAGTTCCCGGCGCGAACACCACCGTGTGCGTGGCGGTATCGGGATTGCCCACCGCGGTGATACTGCGGCCATCGTGTTCGAACCCGAGCAGGAACCGCCTCGACTCTTCGGGTCGATCTCGGACCGACTCGAGGATGTTCTCCAGCGGGCGCCGCTGCCCGGGGTCGGTGATGGTATCCAACAGGTCCTGAGCGGCCTGGCGGGCATAATGGTCGCAGACTTCGACCGGCAGTTCGGCATGCTCACCGAACATCGGTTCCAATCGGTAGAGGTGCCCGCGCTCCTCTGGCGTGAGCCCATCCCAGAAGTCCCGCAGCGCCTGCCGCTCCGCCGAGGTCAGATCCGAGCCGTCGAACAGCGGCTCGTGCGGGTGCGCGTATTGAGCACCGTCGCGGATCGCGTGGTCGCCCGCTGGATCCGTCGGATCGCGCTGGATGGCCCGATGCTCGTCGATCAATTCTCGGGCGCGTTCGACGCGCTGATCGACAGGCCGAATTCGATCGGGATCTCCGTGTGGCGCTTGCTGTTTCGCGACCGGATCCTCGACGGGTCTGCCATGGCTGTCGGCCGCCGGCGGGTGCGCCGAACCGACATGGGCCGGACGCAGCGGCGCGTGAATCTCCGCGCTGCCCGGAGGCCCAGGTACCGCATCGAAGATTTGGGCCTGTCGTCGCTCCAACTCTCGGACCCGGCCCAAATCTGGCAGCCCATCGCCGTCCGGTGCAATGCCCGTCGTCTCACCCTGATGGTCCGGCCGTTGCCCGATCGCCTCGGCAGGCTCAACGGGTCCGCGGCCGCCAGGGACGCTCTCGTGCGGTAGGCGTGAGAAGGGGTGTGTCGGGGTTCCGTCAGGGTTGAACGTGACGATCTTGCGTCCCACCACGCCGGGGACTTCGGGCAGGTGCGGCACGAGCGTCGCGGAACCGTTGTCGAATATCCGGACGCCGTCGGGGTGGGGTTCGACGATGCTGAGGTGCGCACCGGGGTGCCCGGGCGGCAGAGAGGCTGGGTCGTAGAAGTCGACGACCCACACCGATTTTCCTTGCTCCAACGCGTGGGCGATGTCGGCGGTCGTGGCCTCGCGCAGTGGACTGTTGAGCGTCCGTTCCAATTCCGCGGCCGGAACGCCCTGGCCGTTGTGGTCGGCGATCTCCCCGATCCGAGCCTCCGGGTGTTGCTGGGCGAACCATTCGACACCCTGTCGCACGCAATCGCCGGGTCCGGGGTAGCCGGTGGCCGGTTCGGCCGTCCGTGCCCCCGCCGGGTCGCCGCCGAACCGATGCTGCGGGTCGTGGGGCGCTTCGAGGGTGAGTTTTCCCGGCTCGTCGTTGACGATCTTGCTGAGGTTGTCCAGAGATTCGCTCACCCGGGCGTGCGGATTCTCGCGCAACGAGACAGGTCTGCCGTCGGGGCCGATGACCTCCGAAGCGAACATATTGGTATGCGAGCTGATCAGGCCCGGTAACTCCGGTGCAAGGTACTCGGCGCGGACCCGTACCCCGCCCCAGTTCGGATCCGCGGGATCGATGCCCAACCCGAAACGGCCGAGGATCTTTCCCGCTCCCGGGTTGGCGAATCCGTCCAGCATGTGACCGCGGATCGGCAGGTCGGCGATCCTGCCGTAGAGGGGATAGCCGCGCTGCGGCGAGCTGCCGAGCTTGGTGACGATGTCCTTGCTGGACGACGCGACATACACCCGATCGCCGACGCCGAAATCACGTGCGTGGCCCAGCGGCCCGGCGCCCGGCGACCCCGCCAGAGTCACCGAGCGGACGTACCCGCCCAGCCGACCGCCTGCGCCGGCGAAAGCGGTGGTCGTCGAGCCGTAGGAGTGTCCGATCAGGTGGATGGTGGGATTGCTGCCGAAGGATGCGTGCAACGCCGCGACATCGTGCGCAAGCCGGTGTCCACCAGCCTCGGCGAACTTCGGCGAGATGGTCTGGCCGAGGATCCGCATGCCCGACGGGGCGTCGTAGCCCAGGAAAGCCACCGTGAGGCGAGGCGCGCCCTGGCTGCGCTCGCCGGCCCGGATGTGCAGCTGTTCGGCGTCTGCCACGATGCGGTCGAAGCTCAGGGCAGTGCTGCGGATACCCGGTGTGTAGACCGCGATCTTCTGCGGTGCGTGCAGGTCGCCGATCCCCATGATGACTTCGCCGTCACCGCCGAACTCCCGTGGATCGAACCGCAGCAGATGCCGCGGCCCGGCGCCGGGCGCCGGGTCATACCGCTCGTGCCAAATCCGGTCCACCGACCTTGCTTCGGCATCCAGCCGGATAGAGCGCATGACTTCCCTGGGCGCTGTGCCCCGGGAAGTGTCCGGCAAGTTCGCGAAGTCCTGCAATCTCGGTCGCGGATGATTTTCGGGGTCACGCAGATGCGCGTCCATCTTGTTGGCCCAGTCGCGAATTACCTCCGGGTTGCACTCCGGATGCTGTTGGGCGAAGCGCTCTTGCAGGTTGTGCTCCACGAACTTGGTGTGCACGTCCGGCGGCAGACCTCCTTTGAGGTCGCCGAGTTCGCTGAGACGCCCGGGCCGGGTCTCGTGGCTGACGATGGTGTCCCGCATCGCCGGGTCGAGATCGTTCCAGCGTTGCAGTCGTTGACTGTTCTGTTCATGAACCGACTGGGTCCAGGCTTTGCTGTTCTTGTCCGCGGCGACCAGCGGGTCAGCGGTGTCGCCTTTGAGGTAGTCGATCGCGCGTGCGACGTCCTCCGGGCGCGACGGCTGTAACGACGAGACTTCCGGTGCGGCCTGGTTTTCTGGTTCGCGCCACCCGTCGGCCTCGGGTCCGCGGGTCTTGTCCGGTCCGCCGGCGTGCTCGGCCCCACCGGGCTTGTCGGCTACCTGAGGTCCGTACGGCTTGGATCGATCCAGCGGTTCGCCGATGCGGGGCTCGGCAGCCGGCCGGACGCCGGCGCGATCACCGCCGACGCCGTCACCCGACTGCTGTGGCGTCCGGGTATCGCCCGGCCCGGCCAGATCCGCAGTGGCCGAGCGCAATGATTCACCCGATCCGCGGGTCGCCGCGGGCTCGGCAGGCCGTGGCGGTCCGCCGGCCTCCGTCGAGCTGCGCGTCACCGTCGGTTCGGCGGTTGGTGCGGCGGCGCGCGCCTCGGCAACCTGGGCGACGGGAACACCGTTGTGCCCCGTTGCCGAGGCCCCCAACGACGTAGTCCCCGAAGACAACGTGGCGCCGCGCGGCGTTGCCGTCTCGGACCGAGGCCCGGGTGCGGCAGGATCTGCGCCTCGCGCCTCCGGTGACGGTGATCGGATTCCGGCAGGCTCATTGCCGCCGTGCGGGTGCGATACCGGCACGCTCGCGTTGGGATCTGCGGTTACCGACGGGTGGCTGATGGGGTCAGATCGCGGCGGCGCGCCGTCGAGGTTGGTGCGAACTCCGGTGTCGACGGCGTGATCCGCTACCGGATGCAGAGACGCCTGCGTGGTTGCTGTCGGAGCCTCTTGCCAGGGCGCTCGCTCCAGGCCGTGACGTTCGAGGCCCTGCGCAAGAGCGTCTGGAAGCGGCTGTACGCCCAGCTTTGGACCGACGACATTGTTGACTCGCTCCGAGGCGACGTGCGTGACGGGGTCGATGGCACTGAAGGCAAGACTGGTTTGTGCGACGTGCGAGAGATCGACTTTTCCTTCTCGGATGTACTGCTCAGTGGCCATACCGCTGAAGTTGGCGGTAAATCCACTCAGGGGTACTCGGGCCCCGGAGATGACTCGTGAGGTGACGGGTGCGACCGTAGCCATCCGTTGCCCGAGACTGCCCAACCGCGACGCCGTCACCCCGGCGATGGGGGCACCGACACCACCCATGACCGCCCCCGCCAGCGTCGACTTGCCCAGCTGGCCGAGGTCGAAGTGGTCCCGTTTCCCGATGCCCATCTCGAGGCCCTGCGTGGTGACGTCGTAGCCGGCCATGCTCCCGGCACCGATCAGCGAACCCTTCCCGGCTATCAAGCCGGTTCTCACGGTCGCCTGAACCACCGCGTTCGCCAGGGGCTTTGTTGCCAGCTTTGTCAACGCCGTGGCCGCCACTTTCGCCACGATCCGGCCAACGGCGGTCCTGATGGCAAGGTAGATCGCCGCTCGGGCCACCCCGACCGCTACCGCGTCGACAAGTGGGCCGAGGAAGAATGACAGGACAACCGACGCGGCTAGTGCGGTCAACGCGATGATGAACGCGTTTTTGGCGTCCCTGATGCTGCCTTCGACTTCTCGCAGCCGGTGCTCCAAATTTTGGAAGTTCTTGACCACGACGTCGACCCCGGCTGGAATGTGGCTCAACTGGTCGGCGAGATAGTCGTGGAACTCACCTGAACCGAAACCTTCGAGAGCGTGATTGCGTGCCCCGTCGATGACCGGGCTGACGCTTTTCAGCGTCTCGGCGAGATGTTTCCACTGGTCGGCCTGGGCACGGCAGGCGTCTTCGTCACCGTCGGGCCACTTCGCGCCGACTACTGTTTCCAGCAGCCAGCGCAGCGTCCCCGGAAGATCTATTCCCATGGTTCAAACGCTCCGCGCCATCCGTCGTTCAGCGCGCGGCACTGCACTCTGCCCAGATTTGCGTAGCGTCAGGCCAGGCCGCGGGCCTGCTTCAGGATGACGTCGGCCGCCTGGGTCAACACCGGCTCGACGGATGCCACTGTTCCGGCTTGCTGGTTTGCCTGCTGCTGAGTTGTGGTGCGGTCGGGCTCGAATTTCTCGTTGAATGCGTTGCCGATCTCGTCGCTGCCCCAAGGCTTGTCGGTGATCTGGGCCGCGGCGTCGGCCACCGACTTCAACGTCTGAGCGGCCTCTTTCCAACGTGCGGCCGCGACCCGTGCCAGCGGTTCGTTGAAATCGAATGCGGTCACCAATGCCCCCTACCGGTTCACATTCCCCGAATCGTTATCTTAAGGCACTGACAAGCGGTTAAACCGCACCGATTCCGGGCGGCCGAATCAACACTATTCGTGCAGGTAGTACCCGCTGGATATGCGCAGCTCGAAGTTGCCGTCGTCAGCGGGATCTCTGATCGTGGCCATCAGGCCGTCCCTGACATGGATGTCGAGCAGGGAGCGTCCCGGCCGATCGCCTGTGCTCACGGTGAGGAACCCGATGTACGGTTGGGCCCGCGTCCGGATGTGTTCTTCGCTCACGCTCAATGTGACCGGCGCCGTCAGTTCGAAGCCCTCGTATCCCGCCTCACCGGAACGGCCCTCGCCAGGCTTCCATCGCCCGTCGGTCGGCGGGCCGACAACGAAACCAAGGAATGCCCCCCAGTCCCGAACCTCAGCCAAAGTGCGCTGTGCAGCAGCGGGAACCGCGTCGCGGGGCGTGTGCCGCCGGTTGGGCTTCTCGTCGTAGACGATCGGCCCTCGTTCGTCCTCGGGATCCAAGGGCCAATGCCGAGACCCGACTGTGCCCGGCCAGTCGTGGCTGGCTTCGAGGTAGCGCAGGTAGTAGGTGGCGCTGGTGACCTCGATCTTGACGGTGTTGGAAGCGGTATCCGACTGATACGGCGGTGGGGGAAGCTGCAGGGAAATCCGCGACCCGTAAGGCCCGGCGAGGTAGTGGGCCCGCCACGCCGGATGCAACTCCGGAACCGGATATGGCTCGCACACCTTCGGCAATATCCGCTGTGAGAGCAGAAGGGAGTCGACGGCGTTGCGCGGCACAGCTACCGCACTGCTCAGGCCCACACCATTGGAGTCGGCCCCACTGATGAACAGCCGCTTGCGGCCGCCCGAGGAAGTCACGCGCGGGTATTGCTCGAGCCACGAGTTCATCGGCTCGATGCCCTCTTCGGCCAGCGCCGCGACGATTTCCCGGACAAACAGCACCCCGAACGCGCTGACCGCATTGGCCTGCTGCCAGGTCAACCACCGCCGGCGAGACACCCAGCCATTCGCGCAGCCCGGCAAATCGACTTCCGGTACCGGCTCTCGGAGACCGTCGCGGAAAGCGGACCGCAGCTGCACCCACGACCATTCGAGACACCCGTACTCGTTCCACGGCGGCGGCACCCGCCGAGCATACGGTGAACGACGGCGCCGAACACCTCAGCGCTGCGCGCGGATCCGGGTGGCGAATCGGGACGCAAAATCGAAGAACATGCCCTCCGGATCGCGCATCGTCGTCGGCTCGACGACGGCGTCGTCGGCAACCAAGAAGATCGTCGCATCGATCTGGATCTCGCCGGGCGCCACCGGCACATACAGGTCCCAGCCGCCGTCGATGCGGGCGGCACGCAGCTGGTCCACTGGGTAGCCGCGCTCGCGGCAGTATTCGTGCACCAGCGCGGTGGCGGTGGCCTGATCGATCGGTGGGAACGCAGGCAGCAACACATCGGCGGCGTCGAGCTGGGACAGCCCCTCGGCCACATCGAACCCTTGCGGTATCCCGTCGGCGAACAGCGCGTTCAGATGCTGCTCGGTGCAGATCCCGGCCTCGGCGGCACGCACCAGGCGAGCCGGTGCATGCGTGTTGGCGGTGCTGAACTCGACGCCGATGCGTCCCAGCACCCGGGTGATCAGACTGGCGGTGCTCTTCGCCGACCACACGCCAGGGATCCCGCGGACTATCTCGTCGGTGGGAGTCCAGGTTGGCTCGTCCCGAACGAGCGCTGCGGCCTCGGCCAACTCAGCCCGATACCAGTGCCCGCCCTGCCACCAATAGCAGAACGACAACATCCCCGATGCGGCCCGCGGATCCAGGTATAGGTTGTGCACCCAGCCGGGGGCACCGCGGTACAGATCGGGCCAGGCAATCGCACCCTCATACGCCGCCGACAGCAGCCGGGAATCGTCGCGCCCGCCGGACAGAACCGCCCGATTCCCGGGCAGACGGGCGAGTACGCACCCGCCTGAGTCTCCGACGTGAGCTTGGAACGACGGATCGGTGCGGGGCCCCACCGGCGCGTCCGAACCGCGGCATATCGCGGCCAACACCGCGATTCGCGCCCACAGCTGCGGCAGCGGCGGGATCTCGTCGTCAGCAACTCGGATGTCGCTGATTTCGCCGGCAGTGGCGCTGTTGCGCTGCGCGTCGGCAGCGCTGCGCATCTGCTGGCCCACGTTGCCCATGTGCGCCAGCAACCACAGCGGCAGGTGGGCCCGCGGGTACTGCTGGACGTCCCGGATATAGGCCTCGCTGGAGAGCAACTGATCGGCCGGTAACTGGTTGTCCCCGTAGTCGAATCCGGTCCGCAATGTTCCGATGTTGTCGCATTCGAACAGCAACCGCAGCCACGGGCCTTCGGCTCCGGCGGTCATTCTGCGGTGTTCTCGAATAGGTTCCAGCACGTTCGATGCGACGGGAAGCGCGCTGAGGCCGTCGGGGGTTTCCGCAACCACCTGTGCGATCTCTTCGCCGCCAGCCATGCTGAAGGTGCCGTGCAGCTTTACCCAGCCGGCCGGTGCGACCCGAGCCATGGCCTGAACGACCTCGTCCACCAACGTTTTCGGGTCTGGGTCGGCGCCGGCTTCGTGCTCGACAGTGACCGGGATACCGGCGTCGGCGAGTGCCTCCGCTGCGTACCTCAACGGGTCAGTACTGCCCGGATCAGTCATCCAGCGATCCCCGCTCGCCCGAACTTGCGCGACACGTCGGCATGACGTCCAGCGTGGGTAGCCAAGCCACTCAGCTCCTGTCCGAAATCGTGAGGTGCCATTCCCCGTTGTCCCCGTTGTCGTCGTGGTCCCTGTTGTCCCTGTTGTCCGGCTTCGCGTCCATCGCTGCGGCAGCGGCACGGCGCTCGCGCGAATCGGGTGCCGAGAGCGGCACCGTCGGATGTAGCTGTTGGTATTGGGGGAGTTCGTCAAGGGGCCTAGCCTCCAAGGACCCCAATACCCCCAGCCTCGAGGCCTGCTGGAACAGCCCCGCCTGCAGCGCCTCGGTCTTTTCGCGCACCTTCGCCGCCGCCGCCTGAGCTGCCCGCACCACCGCGTCAGCAGCCTGCGTCGGGGTGGCCTCGGCGAAGCGCCGCTCATCGAATTCGGTCTGGATCACCACGCCCTGCGCATTCACCCAGACCCGGGCCAGACCGTCAGGGGACTTCGCGTCGGCGGTCTCGATCGCGATCCGTTGCGCAGATTCGGCTGCCGCGGACTGCAGCTCCTGCAAACCGTGCAACATCTCGTCGATCTCGGGATCGCCGGTGGCCTCCCCGTCGAAAATGCCGTCGAACAATCCCATGGCGGCTCCCTCCTGACTCCAGGCGGCCGCCGCGCCGCGCGCGGCAACCATGAACCATTCTGGCATCCCGGCGCAGGGGTAAATCCCGCTTGATGTGGTCGGGGACCGGCACCCGATTAGGCTTGCCCGGTGACCGTAGACGCTGACGGTGCGGGGGCATTGGGCGAGCGAGGGCTGGTCGAGCAAGCAGTCCAGCTGGTGCTGGCGGGATTGCCGACAGGTTGGCGGAGCGTGCACGCGGAAGTCGAGCCCGCGGCGGTTCCGGTTGTCGCGCTCGCCAGCGCCTCGGTTGGTGCCGGGGAGTCATATCCGGTGGCCGTCCCCGTGCAGGCGATCGAGGCGCTGGCCGAGCATCAGCGCCGAGCCGCCGTGGCGGGAGTGCCCTGGCGGCGGATGATCATCGATTGCGACAGTGACTTGGCTTTGTCGGTACGCACCGAACCTGTTGTGTCCGTGTTGGTTCCACGCAAGCCACGCCGATGGCCGGTGCTGGTCCTGTTGCTCGTCACGCTCGGTTGTCTCGGCGCGGCGGCGGTAATTTTCGCGACACAGTGGCAATGGGCTCCGCCGCCGCGGGCGGGTATCGTCGCGTTACCGCCGCTGCCACCTCGCCAGCGGGAAGCGACCGACGTGATTGCACAGTGGCTCGATGCCGAGAATCGGGCCGACGTCACGGCGCTGCGCGGTATGGCATGTGCCACCCCGGCGGAGTCGGTGCGAGTGTGGTTCAGCACGCTCGAACAATTCGGCCAGCATCAGGCGCTCGTCTATCCGGATGCAGTCACCGAGTTTCATGATGAAGGAGCGCGCATTCGGGTGACGGTCGCGGTCCGGATTCGTCCATTGAACGAGGCTCAGCAGCAGGAGGTGCAGTCCGCACAGGAAGAGGGCGGGTTCTTCGAGGATGAGTACACGCTCAGCGACGAGGGTGGCGTGCTGAAGGTTTGCGACGTGCCTGTGGTTCGGGGTTGAGTCGCGACGTGGTGGATCACGAGAGCGCGGCGCCGTCTTCGGCGCCGGCGGCCGGGCGGAGTCGCGGCTGGCTGACGATATGGCTATCAGCGCTGGCGGCGGTGGCGTCGGTGGCGGTGTTGGTGGTCGCGATCACCGGCCGAGAACCCAAGGGAGGCGCGACGTTACGGCCGATGGCGGCCAGCGAGTCGATGTCTGATGCGCAGGCTCGTGTGGTCGCTATCAGCACGGTGCGGACCTGGGTGCGCGAACGCAATGAGCGGCATCTGGCCAACCTGAAGGCGTTGTCGTGTCCAGACCCACCGGGCATGGTTGGCCGCGAGATCGAGGCGGTCAAAGCGGGACGGCCTGCTGATCGGGAAATGCGCGTGGTCGCGACCGGCGCGCTGAACCGGCGCGGCGCATTGTGGGGGCTCAACACCCACCTGGAGGATCAGAGCATGGTCTTCGTGCTGCGGATCGACGACGGTGAGCTACGAGTGTGTGCGATCGGTTCGGCATTCGTGCCGTGAGCGGGAGTGGTGATGGGTTCGGGTGAGTCGTCCGGGGGGTTTCGGTGGGTGCAGCCCGGTGGTGAGTCGGCGTCGGTGCCCGGTGGGGGTGGGCCGCGGGGCGGGGGTCGTCGGTGGTGGTGGGGCGCTGTGGCCCTGGCGGTGGTGGTGATCACCGGTGTGGGGGCGGTGGTGTGGTGGCGTACTGGTGAGCAAGGCGGCGGGGCGGGGAGCGGTGGTGCGGCCGCGCCGAAGGAGGCGCCTGTTGGGACGCCGAAGGATCGGTTGATCGGGTTTGCGTTGGATCGCCAGCCGGTGCCGGGTTGGCAGTTGACGGCCGCGCAGATCGGGTTGCCGCCGGATGTACCCGTCGGCCACGTTTTCGCCGCGGTCGGTGCGAAAGCGTTTTTCTTGACTCAGTTTTGTCACGGGACGCTGTGTGACGATCCGATGGGTTATGTGTATGCGGTCGATACGCGTAAAGGTGCGTTGGCGTTCCCGCCGATCCCGCTGAACGGGTTCTATGGCGATGTTGATGACTGCGCCACCAACGGTCCGTCCACTGCGGTGTGCGTCAACCCCGACTGTGAAGGGCTCCACTATTGCAGCGGCCGGGAGCGGGTGTGGGTGATAGACCTCGACCGCGGCGCGGTGAAGTTCAGCGGGCCCCCGCAGGTGCACACTCATAACAGCCCCGGGGAGCCGCGCCTGCGCGCGATCGGCAGTCGGCGTGGACAGACCCGGCTGGTCGCCGTCACCAAGGGCAAGGGTGTCTATGGGGTGGGGGATCATGGCGAGCTGACGTGGTTTTTGCCCGGCAGCGGCGTGGTCTATGAGTCCGACCATTCGCCAACCGTGGATATGGCACCGTTGACGTTGGGTGTCCAGGCTGCTGATCCGTTGACGGGGCAGGGTTATCGGGTGTTTTCGGTGGATGGTGTCGATTTGACGCCGACGCCGCCGCGAGGACTGAATCTTGGTGTCGCCCAGCGGTATAACGGTGGGTTCGCTTATGAGTTCAGGACTCAGAAGGATTACAACGCGGGGGTGGCGTTGTACGACAGCGACGGCCACCAGGTGGCGGTGGTGCCCGATGCGAGCCGTCCGGAACCCAACCAGGTGATGCCGAGTGTGTTGGCCGGTGGCGGGCTGCAGATTTACACTGCTGCAGGCAAACTCGTCACGCGACTACCCGCGTCGGGCGATTACTACCAAACGATCGGCACCAAACTTTACATCGGCAGCCCTGATCGCTGGCGGCAGTTTGACCTGCTCACTGGTCAAGGCGGCACCTGCGATCTCGATTTGCAGTTCTACGTGGGCTCGGACGGCGCAACCCTCATCACGAAGGCGCTTGATGGAGGCACCGTTCGCGCCTTTGTTGCGACCGATGCCACGACGTGTCGCACCCTCTGGGAAATCCCTACTGATGGGAGTTTCCCATGGGTTATGAAGGCGGGCAGCGCTCTTCTGCAGACCACCAAAGGCGCCGTCGACGGTCTGCGCGCGCCGTCGTGAGTGTTTGGTGGGGTGCTTGGGTGTATGTCGTGATTTCGGTTGTGGTTGTGCGGTGAGGGGGGAGTGGTGATGGGTTCGGGTGGCTCGCCGGAGGGTTTTCGGTGGATGGAGTCCGGTGGTGAGCCGGCGTCGGTTCCGCATGCTGGTGGCGGGGGGTCGGGCGGCCGCGGGGGTCGTCGGTGGTGGTGGGGCGCTGTGGCCCTGGCGGTGGTGGTGATCACCGGTGTGGGGGCGGTGGCGTGGTGGCGTACTGGTGAGCAAGGCGGCGGGGCGGGGAGCGGTGGTGTGGCCGCGCCGAAGGAAGCGCCGATCGGAACGCCGAAGGATCTGTTGATCGGGTTTGCATTGGATCGCCAGCCGGTGCCGGGTTGGCGGTTGACGGCTGCGCAGATCGGGTTGCCGGCTGAGGCGCCGGTCGGGCACCTGTTCGCCGCGGTCGGTGACAAGGCGTTTTTCGCGACTCAGTTCTGCCACGGGACACTGTGTGACGATCCAATGGGTTGGGTGTACGGGATCGATACTCGCAAAGGTGCGTTGGCGTTCCCGCCGGTACCGCTGAACGGGTTTTACGGTCGGGCAGATGACTGCGCCACCAACGGTCCGTCCACTGCGGTGTGCGTCAATGACGACTGCCCCGATGTCGACTTCTGCCGGAATCGGGATCGAGTGTGGGTGATCGATCTGGACCGTGGCGCGGTGAAGTTCGCTGGATCCTCGCAGCTGAGGTCTCCGGTCGGTGTCGGGGGGCCGCGCCTCCGTCCGATCGGGACGCATCACGGGGTGACACGGCTGGTGGCCGCAGAAAAAGGTAAAGGTGTGTATGGGGTCGGCGACCACAGCGAGTTGACCTGGTTCCTGCCGGGCAGCGGCGAGCTCTTCGAGGTTTATTCGTCGCAGACGGTCGACACCGCACCGCTGACGTTGGGCATACAGTCGGCGAATTCCTCAACCGCGCAGGGTTACCGGGTGTTTTCCGTTGGTGGTGTAGATCTGACCCCGACTCCGCCGCAGGGGCTGACTTTGAGTTATGCCCAGGTCTACAACGGTGGTTTCGCGTATGAGTTCCGGACTGCGAAGGATTACAACGCCGGGGTGTCGTTGTATGACACCGAAGGCCATCAGATCGCTTCGTTGCCCGATGCGATTCGCCCGCAACCGAATTCGGCGATGCCGACTGTGTTGGGCGGTGGCATGCTGCAGATCTATACGGCCGCAGGCAAGCTGCAGACCCAACTGCCCGGCTCGGGCGATAGCTATCAAACGATCGGTACCAAGCTGTACGTCGGGACCGTCGACCGGTGGCAACAGTGGGATCTGCTCACTGGCCAACCCGGCCCCACTTGCGATGTCCCCCTCAACTCCTACGTCGGCTCCGACGGTGTCACCATCATCACCCAGGTGCATGTCGAGGGCGGCAACTTTCGGTTCGTTGCAATGGATCCGGCGACGTGTCGCACCCTCTGGGAGACCCCGACTGATGGGTCGCTTCGACTGGAGAAGGCGGTAGGCGCTCTGCTCCAGACCACCCAAGACGCCGTTGTCGGTTTGCGTGCGCCGTCGTGACCCCGGCGTACTATGACAATCCCCGTGATTCTCGTATTGCGGCAACGTCTTCGGCGATGAGTTCGTCGATCCGCTCGGTCAGTCTGCGGGCGTTCATCGGGGTCAAGTGCGTGAACCCCGGGGCGAAGATGTAGTCGCCGTCATCATCGATCCGCACCCACACCACCGCCTTCTTCCCGCGATCGAACCCGTAATCCCGAGGCGGCTCCCAGCGGCTCTGGACCCGAGCGAACAGCGCTATCTCAGCACGCGGTACCACCGCCCCATCGGGAACCTCGATCTGGTGGCGCACGGAAACGGCATCGGGTTCGTTATCAACGTCGCGTTCCGGGCGCCGAGAGAGCTCAGGGATGACGACCTTCGAATATTTCCCTGGCTTGGTCAACGGAGATAAAGATGTGATTGCCTCGCCCAGCTCGTAGGGCGACAGCGCATACACGTCGACCAGATCCTGATCGAATTGCTGTGCCGCCACGAAACCGACCTGGTCCGCTCGGTGCGCAACGATCCGATCCCGGCGCGCCTCGCGGCTATCGATCGCGCATTCGACCCGTAGATCAGCACTGACGTAGCTGGTGAACCATCGCTTGAATCCGACCAGATCCCCGTGCATGACCCGGTCGACAACCTCGGTGGCGTACGCGTTGTACTCGTCGAGATTTGCGAACGGTGATGACCGCGTGTGCGCCAAGGGGTGCGGCATGAATTCGCGACCGTGGAATTCGCTGAGCGCGTCCACCCCGAGCACCTTGATCGTCCCCACCTGGTCCAGGGTCGACCGGTCCATGCCGCGATCACCACCGTTTCATCCCAATAGCTGCCGACGCATTCGCTCGTGCGTGACAGCGCTGCAGATCGGAGAATACGGCCGGAGTCAGCTCGATTTGTCAGGTGTGGATTCCTTGGGGTCGGCTCCGACAACCTGCACGACGGCCTCGCCCTCGCTGATCACGCCGTGTCTGTTGTGATGCAGTGCCTTGCTGGCCTTGTGCACCTTGTCCCCGGCGCCGCCTCGATGACCTGCGGCGGGAGCTCCGGCGCCGGGTGCCCCGGAAGCACCGTTACTGATGCCTGCACGAGACGTCGGCGTGACCGCCTTGTTCAGCGCGGCGGACTCGGTAGCGGGTTTGGCGGTCGCGATTCCGAGGGATCGTGCTGCTCCCGATCCACCGGTCCTGCCGCCACCCGCGCCGCCGCCCTTGCCGGCACTGCTGAGGCCTTTTGGGCCCAAGCCAAGTATGCCTTCGGGCAACGCCGTCTTGTTCTGCTTGAGCGCGTCGCTCAGCGCCTGTTGTGCGGCGTTGGCGCCCTGTTGCCCTGCGTTAGCGCCTTGCTGTGCGGCCTGCTGTGCTCCCTGCCCCGCCTGTTGGGCCGCGTCGCCAGCACCCTTCGCGGCGTCGCCGATCCCGTTTATCGCATTTGCCGGGACCGTCTGGACGGCATCAGTTGCAGACGGCGCGGTCAATCCGGTGGGCACCATGGGGGTACCGAGGCCGCCCGCCGGAAGTCCGCTACCGACACCTGGCCCGCCAGCGCCACTCGGCATGCCGGTGGGGTTCCCGGACGGATTGGTCGGGATTTGCGGCGCCGGCGGCAAGTCCGGGTGGTTGTAACCGATCATGTCGATCGGGGGGTTATAAGAATCTCGAATTGTTACCTGCGTGGCCCAGTCAAGTGCATCGTGCGCGTCCTGACCACCGTGCAGGAATATGTCATCGTTTTCCGAGCTCATGAACCACTCTTTGGTGCGGCTCATATCCTGCGAGAACATGTCGACTAGAAAATCCATGCGATGCGCACCGCTCGCTGTGAATGTGAGGCTGTTTTGGAGATCCAATAACCTGTCGCGGATGGCCCGCGCGGTGGCGCCTTGAATTGCGGTGCCGGCGTCGCCGCCCACCCAATCCCGGAGTGTGTCGGCGGCTCCGCTGATCATACTTCCAGCGGTGTTCCATTTACCGTGTTGCCCGGGCGCCACATCGCTATTAGCGCCCGATATGCCGTTCTTGCCATCGATAAATTTCGTGATATGCGCAAGCGCCACACGTCGATATTTCTTGCGGCCATCCGTACCGCCTTTGGAGTTAAATACGTTGATCCGGCCCGCGATACCGTAGATATCGGCGCTCGGATGATAGGAAGGGTTAGTCCGGTAATCGTAGTTACTCACGGGCGGACCTATCCCATCATTGAAATTGGGTCCGTACGGGTCGTTTCCATTCCCAACTACCCATGGGTCGGGCGACATGGATTCTCCCTTGAGTTGCTTGCGGAAGCGTCAGCCGCCTGACTGAATCCGAATCCGGTCAAACGCCGACTGAATGATCTGCTGCGCGGCTTCGGCTACCTCAAGGCTAGCCCTTATATTGTCCTTCACCACTTGCCCTGAGATGTTCAAATTATTCGCGGTCTGCATCGCAGAATCGTAGAGCTCGCTCACTTCACCGACATCGACGTGGTTATCGGCGACTAATTCCTGTGCATTCCTGAGTGCTCCAACGACATCATTTATTTTCCTTTTCCACTCCCCAAGTGCGTTTTCATTCAACTCAACTAGCAACTGCTCCGGCGACGCGTTGCGGATCTGGTTCGCATACCCGCTCATCTCCTCGATCGAGGGCGGATTATTCTCACTCATCGCATCCTCTTCTGGTCGGGTGTAGGCCGTTAGCGCCAGATCCTCTGCGCCTCAGCCAAGATTCGGCGAGAAGCCTATACAAGCCGACCATGCCGCGACACTGAAACACGGCAGTGCGGCGTAGCGGCCAACGGCTACATGTTGCTCAGTCGCTGATCCAGTCCGAACATGTCGTGGACCTCGCCCGGTGCGGTTTCGCTCAACAATTTGACGAGCTGCGCGTGCGCGTCCTCGAACTTCTCGTTGATGATCCGGTGGTGCTCCCTGATGGATTCGGAGGCACCCGCGACGAAGACCTGAGGGATCTGGGTCTGGAAGACGTCGTTGATCTCTTGGGTCAGATTGCCGGCTTCCCGGATTTTGGCGTGGGCCTCCTCGTAGTGCGTGAGAGCTGCCGGGTCGTAATGAATGTCGGCGCCATCAGACATATTGAAATCCTTTCCTATCGAGTTCGGCTAGGCGGGCATCGGCATTGGAGCATGCCCGCCCTGCTGCAGGAGTGCATTGCCCTTGTGGTAGACCTCGTCGCGCGTCTGCGTCATCTGGTTCACGATTTCCCTGAGGTCGCTCTCCAGATTATTTGCATCGTTCATGATGCTGGTGGCGTTGTCGCTCACGTGCAACCGCTTGACGGTTTCGAGTACCTCCGTCATCTGCTGGATGTGATGCCGCGTATTTTCCAGGCAGGTCTGCACGTTTCCCATCGCGCTGCTGACGGCTTGTACATTTATACTTACCGGTCCGCTCATTTAAAAGCTCCTTGCTATTTGGATGATGATGCCTGGCCGGGCAACAACGGCCTGGTCGGCCGACATCAGCCGAGGATATTGGCGGCCTGGCTGCGGTCGAGCTGCTGAACGTAGTCGTGTTGCGAGACCGCGTGCGCATGCGTGTGGTGCAAGTCCTGGATGATCGAGTCCATCCGGTTGGAGATGTCCACTCGCCGGGTCTGCATCGCCTCGGCGCCCTCGCCGTGGTAGGCCTCTTCGACGAGGACCTGGAACAGCTTGTCGACCTGCGTCCGCATTTCTTCTGCATCGTGAGCCGCGCTCTGGATCACGTCGAGAATTTCGCGGTTCGTGTCGAACTCGTACTTGATTTCGTCATTGTTAGCCATGGTGTTGGTCCTTCCTTCCTAAGCGTCCGCGCTGACGTGTTCTTGGATGTTCTTCTTGCCCATTTCCGCGAGTTCGGTGGTCTCATCGAAAATCCTGGTGAGGTCAGCAACGTGGTCGTGCATGGCCTGCTGGAACCTTGCTCCTTGATTGCCCATCCAGGTACTGCCCAGGACCTCGACCTCACTCTGGACCTTTTTGATCACGTTGTGCGTGTCCAGCAGCGTGTTATCGATCTTGCCTTTTACTGCGTCAGCCTGCGTTTGCGAGACGAAGAATGTCATATTTTTCTCCTTGTTGGTGTGCTCGGCGGGGCCGGACACAGGTCGAACGAAAAACTCATCTGAGAAAGTCCTAGACCAATGACGCCTCCCATTGGTCCGTCGATAATTCGACAAGCTGACCGATCGCTTGTCCGATCGCATGGTCCGAACCCGGTTTCAGCGTCGTCCACAATTGCCCGCTCGGTGAGGCGCTCGGCGCCCCCACGATCCGGCCCCGCTTGGTGTAGAACACCCCGACCGCGGCGGGCCGACGGGAGATGCGGTCGGCGTCGCTGCACAGCGCGTAATACACGATCTCGGCGAACGCCATCCGCGACGACAACGCCGAGCCCAACAGCATCGCCGCGCGTGGTTCAGCGCCCAGCGCCCGGACCCGGTCGGCCAGCTGCGCCGCATCATGGGTCCCGATCAGCTTGCGCGTCACCACCTCCGACGGCGCGCCCACCGGGGTGAGCGCCGCGGCCTCCGAGCGCGGCAGCCCACCCAGCAACGACTGAATGGCCCAGGACAGGTCGGGTGCGCTTTCGGCCACCCGCAGCCGAATCTCGTCGCCGACGCGTCGCGCCACAACGCCGGCGGCGCCGCACCGCACCACCGACATCCGGGCCATACCGTCCGGCGTCACCAGACGCATCGCCAGCTCCCGCTCGGGCCGCCGCAACGCCCGCAGCACCGCCACCAGGTCCGGCTCGATCGCCCCGTCGACGATCAGGCCTCGCCCGATCAGGCTGCGCGTCGCCGCATCGAAGGCCGCCTCGAGCTCGTCCACCCTGCCGTACCGCGGCCGCACACCCAACACCGTCGGGAAGGTCTGCACGCCGATCCGCTGCCCGACCACCTGGAGTTCGTCGTCGGTCAGGGTGAACGCGGACAGCGTCGCGGCGGTCACAGGCTCACCTCCTCGGCGCCGATGACCGCCGGTGAGACCCAACTGTCAGACAATTGCTGCAGTGTCCGTTCGGGTTCGGCCGCGAAACCCTCGGCCTGCTGCGGCTCGGGTACCGCGAGATCGTCGAAGATCGCGGTGTTGGGACCCCAACTGACATGGGAGACGGTGAAGGGCGCATCGCTCTGCTGTGCGGCGGGCAACCAGGACTGCCCCCCGTCTGACAAGCCGGCTCCCACTTCGCCCGCGCCCTCGAGGGTCTCGGCCTCGCGGAAGGACTCGTAGGCCTGGCCGCCGCCGTCGCGCCGGCTGCCCGCCATCGGGGCGTAACCCCCGCCGCCCCGCCCGAGGCCGTTGCCGCCGGAGGACTCACTGGTGAAACGGGTCTGCCGCACCTGTTCGGGCTGCTTGCTCGGCGCGACCGGGTTGGCCAGCATCGGCGAGAGCTGCCTCGGGGCCGCGCCGCCGCCACCGCCGCCACCGCCGCCGCGGGAGCCGCCGCCCTTGCCTTCTCTCTCGGCTTTGAGCGCACCGCTGTTGACGACCTGCGGGGGGACGGGCTGCTCCCACGGCTCAGCCAACTCGGTGCACGCCTCCTCGTAGCGGTTCATCACCGCTGCGGCGTCGGCCTGTTGCGCCGACGCGGCGTCGTCGAGTTCGGCGAAACTGCCGTGCAGAATCGCGCCGTTGTACGCCGCCAGCGACGCCATCATGTCCTGGGCCGCCTTGGCTTCGATAGCTTCCGAGACGGTGGGCATGGACAGGATGGCCACGGTGTTGGCGACCGCGGCCTCCTCGGCGCGGCGGCCATTCGCCGCGGCACTCAGGCTCGCCGCCTGCAGCCACTTGCCGAACGTCTCGAGCTTGCGGACCACCGCATCCGACGTGTTGCTCTCCCACGCCGCACGGAACGACTCGATGAGCCGGTCGTAGTCCTCCGAGACCTTGGCGAACTCGTTGGCCACCCGAATCCAGGCGGCGCCCGCCTCGCCGACCGAGGACGGTCCGGGGCCCTCGGTCAGGTCGCGCGCCAACTGCTCGGTGTCGCGCGATTCCCACACCACATTGGTGAAACCCATTGTCTGAACCCCCCTTTCGCTGCGTCGGTCGAATTCGCTGAACCCGGTCGGGTCAGCGAGAGATGTGTCAGTCGGCCAGGTCCGCGTCGGCGATCCGGCCCGAGTGCGCGCGCAACGCGGCCGAGGCCTCGTGGATCTCGTTGGAGCCCTGGTCGGAGGCCCTGGTGAAGGACGCGTGCACCTCGTTGAGGGTGTGCGCGACCCGTTGGGAAACCTCGTCCTGACCTGACGAGATGGTGGTCAGGTTGGGCCGCTCGGTCTCCATCACGCGCTGCAGCCGGTTGGCGAGCTCATCGAGCTGGCGGGTGGCCTCGGTGAGGTCGGCGGGCCGGATGGACAGGTTGTCGCTCATGTCTTGTCTCCTAGGTGATGCGAAGTTTGATGTCGGGGTCGTCGTCGAAATTGACCGAGTTGTCGCCGATCACCGGCGGGCTAGCGCTGCCCAGATCGCCCACGATCGCGCCGCCCTGATCGGTCGTATGCAGGAATGACGCCGCGGTGTGGCTACCGCCGGCCCCGGCTTTGCCGCCTCCTGCGCCGTAGCCGGCGCCGCCCGCGCCCATCATTCCCGCACCTCCGCCCATCCCGGCGGCACCGCCAGTCGGCCGTGCCGACAGCGAACGCGACATGGCCGCGGCGTTGGAATTCTCGTTCTGCACCATCGGCGACGACGGTGTCGCCCGCGCCGGTGTGGTGGCACCGACGCCCCCGCCGCCGCCGTGCCCACCACCTCCGGTCGGATGGGCTGCGCTGACCATCCGCGCCGGGTGGGACAGGGCAGACGCGGCATTCGCGCCCGTGCCCGCCTGTCCCAGGCTCGACATCAGCCCGGTGCCGGCCTGCATACCCGCCTGCAATGCCTGCGTACCCGCTTGCATGCCCATCGTCAGCGGCATCATGCCCACCTGCATCGCGGGACCGATCATGCTCATCCCCACCGACAGCAGCGGGCCCATCATCTGCATGGCCATCTGCGGACCCTGGGCGACGGCGACCGGGGCGCCGGTGGCGGTGGTGGCCGCCGCCTGCGTGGTCAGGGTGCTCTCCAGCTCGGTGATCAGCTCGGTGGTCATCGCGGTGGCTCGTGACGCGGTCTCGACCATCTTGGGTGCCGTCCACGGCAGACCACCCGACAGAGCCGCGAGCTCGTCCTGGCAATCCTGGATGATCTGGATCAGCCGCGCCTGGCCCTGCGCGACATTGGCGGCCGCGGCGCTGTACTCGCCGCCCAACGCGGTGCCCTGCGCCGCGACGGCGGCGCCGTTGGCCAGGGTCTCACCCGTTTTCGCAGCGGCCGCGCCCGCGCCGGCACCCGACCAGCCCGAGCCGCCCCCGCCGCCCATCATCTGGCCCAGCGCCTGCTGCAGACCGCCTGCCGCCTGCTGGAAGGCCTGGCTGATCCCGCCGAACATCTGGGTGGGGTTCAGGCCCTGGAAGATGCCGTTGCCCAAGGTGCCCAGCATGTCGGTCATGGGCTTCATCAGCCCGCCGGCAAAGTTGCTGCCCATCCCGCCCGGAGCGCTGGTCAGGTCGGCGGGGATGGCATCGCCGAAGTCGGGTCCGCCAGCAGGCAATTGTCCGAGGTGGAACTGATTCAAGATTTCTTGCACCGGGCGATTCAGCCAGGCCTGCAGGTCGTTCTCCATCTGATTGACGACCGGTTGATGGTCGAAGTCCGCCAGTTGGTCGAACTGTCCGGGTGGCCCTGGCTGGGGCGCAGGGTCGTAGGTGGCCATTCGGCTCGGTGCCTAGACTTCGGTGGTTCCGTCGGCGGCATCGGCCGCGGCGTGCTGCGCGTCGGTGACATGGGTGGCAACGCCGAGCAGACCGTGCTTCGCTGCCGTAATCATGCCGCTGGCGACGTTGTTGGCCGATGACTCATACATCGCCGGGATCATGTTTGCCGCCGCGATGGGACCCAGGGCCATCGAGAAGGAACTCATCTGGGCCGAGGTGACCGTGCTCAGTGCCGTGGTGATCATGGTGCCGGCGGTCTCTTGCGCCGTCGTGAGCGCCTGCATGAAGTCAGGCTGGATTTCGAATGTCATGACTTCCCCCGTAGCTTCCCACTGAACCTGCAACTTGCGCTGGTCTCATCAGCTTAAGCACCCCAGCAGGCATTAAATTGCACGAATTCTAAGCAGACTTTTGACCGTTCCGCGATTCACGCGTGTGTAATAAGATCGTGATTCTTTTTAGCATGTGTTGAATAAGCGCTCTTAAGCCGTTATTCGGGCTCGAAGACGGTGCCATCCGAGCGGGTCAGGGGCGCTTTCTGCAGCTCGTCCATGCGAGTCATGAACTCTTTGAGCAGGAAGTTGTACCGTTCGGCGGACACCTTGGCGGCGGCCTGGGCGGTTTCGACGATCAGGGCGGCCAGGGTGTCGGGGTCAAGTCGGCTGGCCGGTGGCCCCAGCCACAGTCCGGTCAGGCTGCCCAACCCGTCGACCTCGGCGCTCACCGCGCGGTCGCGGCTGGTCACCCGCGCCGAGATCGTCTTGGTCTGTTCGGTCATCGACTGCAACAGGTCGCGCTGTTTGATCGCCCTGGCGATCACCGACTGCGCCAAGCTGGTCATATCGACCTCATCCAGGTCCCCGGAAGCTCCTCGTCCTCGTCGTCGCCGAACAGCTCCTCCTCGGCGCGGGTCAACTCCTCATCGGTCGGCAGCCCGAGCTCGCGAATCGTCGACGGACTGAAACCCTTGTCAGACAGCCCGCGGCGATAGGCCACCTGGGCGCGTAAGGCCGACAATTTGCACAACGCCAGGATCTCGGCCGCCAACTCCTGCGGCGGCCGGGCGAGCTCGGTGCGGTCGATCTTCAGCGCCGTCGGAAGGCCGCGCTCGGTGGTGGCGACGACGATCGTCCCCGTGCGGGAGCGCACCGGCTGCGGTCGTTCCGGTCGTTCCGCTGGCACTTGGCTTCACCTCCACAGTGGCGTCGGCCGGCTCGAAATTCGTCCCGGATTCTGGCGCGACAATGCGACTCAACAGATCGGTACAATAACTTTCTACCGCTAGATGCGGGCTAAATGGACGTTTCTGCTCGCTTTTGCCGCCAGACGGTAGTCACCAGCTGTGCTAGTAGTAAGGACACCAAGCAGATGCCTGGCACCAGGGACGCGCAGCGCGTCTTCGACGCCGGAGTGTTGTCACTGGGAATCCCCATCGACGGGTTGGAAACCGACCGCGACGTGCAGTACGCGGCGCTGGCTTTCAAGCGCGCCACCGAGCACGATCCGCAGATGAGCGACGCGTGGTTGGGCCGCGCGGCCGCCGGCGACACCAGCGGCGAGGTGATCTATCACCTGTGGCGGACCAGCAAGGAGAACCTGAACCGCGAGCAGCGCCGCCTCGGGTTGCCCCGGCACGCGTTGTCCGGCCGCTTCCAGACCGGGTTGTACCTGGACTACACGCTGAGCACGCTGACCGAGGTGTGGCTGGCGTACGCGGCCGGCATGATCGCCGGCAAGGACTACGACGAGGCCGAGCGGGTGCTCGACGAGTTGGACGATATGCGCCGCTCCATGCCCGGCGGCGACGCCGACTCCGCCGAGATCTGCGCCTACATCCGCGCCGTGTTGCACTTCACCACCCAGCGGTGGCCGGATGTACTTGCTGCGCTGGCCAATTCGTCCTCGTTCAATGACGAGTACATCGCCGCGGGGGCGCACTTGATGGTGGGTTCAGCGTGCGCGCAGATGGGGTTGTTCGGTGAGGGCATCCGCCGTCTCGACCAGGCGATCGAGGGGCCGATACCGGCCGCGAGCCGGGCGGCGGAGTTCTGCAAAGGTCTGACCCTGCGGGAAATGGGCAAGGAACCCGAAGCCAGGACCATCTTCGAGCGGATCTACAGCGAGGAGCCGGGCTTCGAGGCCAACGCCGCCGCGCTGCACGACCCGAAATTCCGGCTCATCATCACCAGCAAGGACGACATCGAATCCCGCACCGACAAGTGGGATCCCAGCACCGCCCGCCGAGCCGGCGAGCTCGACGCCGAAGGCCTGAACGAGCGCAGCAACTCCTACCTGCGCGCCGCGCAACTGGAGCTGGACCGCCAGATCGGTCTGACCGACGTCAAGCTGCAGGTGGCCAAGTTGCGCTCGGCCGCCAAACTGGCCAAGGTCCGGGAAGGCAAGGGGCTCAGCGCCGCTGCGCGCAGCCTGCACCTGGCCTTCACCGGGCCACCCGGGACCGGCAAGACCACCATCGCCCGGGTTGTCGCGCAGGTCTACTGCGGGCTGGGATTGCTCAAGACACCCGCGGTGATCGAGGCCAAACGCGCCGATTTCGTCGGCGAACATCTGGGCAGCACCGCGATCAAGACGTCCGCACTGATCGACACGGCGATGGACGGGGTGCTCTTCATCGACGAGGCGTACACGCTGATCCAGAGCGGACTGGCCGGCGGCGACGCGTTCGGGCGGGAAGCGGTGGACACCCTGCTGGCGCGGATGGAGAACGACCGGGACCGGTTGGTGGTGATCATCGCCGGTTACGACGCGGAGATCGACCGGTTCCTTGCCGCCAACGAGGGAATGGCCTCGCGGTTCACCAAGCGGATCCGGTTCGCTTCGTATAACGCGGTCGAACTGGGCGACATCGGTCGGCTGATCGCCAAGACCCGCGACTCCGAACTCACCGAGGCCGCCTACGAGGAATTGGTCGACGCCTGCCGGGTGCTCTACGACAGTCAGTCGGTCGACGAGTCCGGCCAGTTGCGCCGTGAGGTCGATCTGGTCGGCAATGGGCGGTTTGTCCGCAACGTGATCGAGACGGCCGAGGAGGAGCGGGAGTACCGGCTGAGCGAGCGTCCGGATGTCAGTGTCGAGGACCTCGATGAATCGGAGCTGATGCGCATCGAGCTCGGTGACATGCGCGCCGCGCTGGAAAGCGTGCTCGGAATGTCCACCCGGCAGCTGACGTCGAGAACGCGCTAGTGAGCCAATCCGACACGCCCCGACCGGGTTTCAAACGCAGCAGTGACGCGGACACCAACCCGATCCCCGTCGCGCTGATCCAGGCCAAGCTGGCGGAGGAATCCGTTGTCGACGAGGCGCGGCCGGGTCCGATGGAGGCGGGCACGAAAGTCATCGACCTGCCGCCGGCGGAGGTGGACGATGTGCCGCCGGATCCGGAGCCCGAACTGGAAGCCGAACCCGTGCCCTTGTCGGACCCGGAACCCGTGGCCCTGCCGGAACCGGAACCGGAGCCCGTGTCCTTGTCGGAACCGGAACCGGAGCCCGTGTCCTTGTCGGAACCGGAGCCCGTGTCCTTGTCGGAACCGGAGCCCGTGTCCTTGTCGGAACCCGAACCGGAATCGGCGCGTCCGGAACCGGAATCGGCGCGTCCGGAACCGGAACCCGTGCCAAAACCCGAACCGGAATCGGCGCGTCCGCAACCGGAATCGGCGCGTCCGGAACCCAAACCGGAGCGTCCGGGACCGATGGCCGAGGGCACCCGCGTGATGGAGCTGCCGCCGGTGCCGCCGCCGCCCCCGCCGCGTGACCGTCCGGGCCCGATGTCCGACCGCACCGCCGTCTTCAGGCTGCCGCCTCATCCCCGGACACGTCAGGCTCCTTCGCCCGCGGGCGGGGAAGCACCCGCCGCACCGCCGGTGCGTCCGGCCCCGCTGCCCACGCGCCCCGCGCCCCCGCCCATCGAGGTACCGCGCACCCCCGCGGCCGTCCAGCACCCCGCGCCCCCGGCGCCCGGTCCGGATCCCCGGCTGCATCCGCCCGGATCCCCGCCTGTGGCAACACCTTTCACCCGCGCCAACCCGAACGCGCCGGGACCGCAACCGGGCGGACCGGACCCGCGGATCCCGTCGCACACCGATCTCGGACTGGTGCGCCGTACCCGACCTCTGCCGCAGAGCGGTTGGCGCAGAGTGGTGCACCGTTTCACCGGCCTGAATCCCGGTGAGTCCGAACTGGAGAACACCCGTCAGAAGTTGGTGGCGCGGGTGAGCCAACCGGTCCGCGGCGACTACAGCATCGCCGTGTTGTCGATGAAGGGCGGTGTCGGCAAGACCACGACCACCGTCGGACTGGGTTCCACCTTCGCCGCCATCCGCGGCGACCGCGTCATCGCCGTCGACGCGAACCCCGACTTCGGCACCCTGGCACAACGCGGGCCCGACCAGAGCCGGTCGACGGTGCGAGATCTGTTGTTGGACGACAACATCTTTCGTTACTCCGACATCCGCAGGCACACCTCACAGAGCACGAGTCGGCTGGAAATCCTTGCCTCCGAACGTGATCCGGCAACCTCTGAGGCGTTCTCCGACGCCGACTACCGAGTGGTGATCCGGTTGCTGCAGCGGTTCTACAACCTGATCCTCACCGACTGCGGCACCGGACTGGTGCATTCGGCGATGTCGGCTGTCCTCGACGAGGCGGACGCGATCGTGCTGGTCGCGTCACCGGCCATCGACGCGGCCCGCAGCGCGTTCGCGACGCTGGACTGGCTGGAGCACCACGGCCGCGGGCATCTGGTGCCCAACGCGACGGTGGTCATCAGCGCCGCACGCCCGGGCAAGGCGTCGGTGGATCTGGACAAGCTGGCCACGCAGTTTTTGACCCGCATCCGCTCGGTTCATGTCATCCCGTTCGACGACCACCTGGCGCAGGGGTCAGAGGTCGTCTTGGACCTGATGGCTAACCGCACCCGCCAGGCGTTTCTGGAGTTGGCGGCGTCGATCGCCGACGGATTCGCCGACACCAAACGCGCGCGGGGCTGAGCAGGCCCGCCGAACCGATCGGCGGATTCGGGCCGTCGAACGGGCATCGCTCTGATATACGTGTCAGATCGTTATGCGAAGCAGGGGGTGCCGTGAAAGCAGCGGTCGTTGCGGTCGTCGAGTTGTTGGGGATCATCGTCGCCATGGCGGCGTGGGTGTACCTGGATGCCAGAGCGCACGCCGGGCGCGGCCGCCCAATCGTCTCTTCGTGTGGTTCGCTTCGACTCGCCACACCGGTGGCGTGGTTCTTCGCGTGTCTGGTGATGTGGGAGACGTTTTTTCCGCACTACATGGATATGCGCAGCCTGGTCTAGGCGCCGCGGGTGCTGCTGCCGGGTGGGGGCGCGGCAGTCGAGATTGCATCTTGGCGGGTGTGCGCTCGATCTTTTGCTGCAGATTTTCGGTCTGGGCGCACTAGCCTCCCCGCGCCGCGATCATCGCCGAGCGGTTGACCTTGGTGGCCGCGGTGCGGGGGATCTTGTCGACGAATTCGACCGTCTTGGGTGCTTTGTAGGGGGCTAGGCGACCCTTGGCGTAGTCGATCACCTGCTGCTCGGTCAGCGGCGCGGTGGCGTGCGCGGACACCTGCACCACGGCGTGCACCCGTCGGCCCCACTGCTCGTCGGAAAGACCGATGACGACGACGTCGGCGATGTCGGGGTGCCCGGACAGCGCGGACTCGACCTCGGCCGGGAACACATTGGCCCCACCGCTGATGATCATGTCGGCGCGGCGGTCGGTGATGTAGAGGAAGCCGTCCTCGTCGAGGCGGCCGATGTCGCCGGCGGATCGAAACCCGTCCTCGGTGGACGGCAACGGCGGTGCGCCACCCAGATAGCGGTACCCCGCGCTCATCGGCGCCCGCAGGTAGATGTCTCCTTCTTCACCGGGCCCCAGCGGATTCTTATCGGCGTCCAGGATCCGGATCTCGGTGTCGCGGAAGCCGCGGCCGACGCTGCCCGGATGGGTCAGCCACTCGTCGCCGCGCAACGCGGTCAACCCGAGATTCTCGGTCATGCCGTAGGCGGTCACGATCTGCTCCGGGCTGAGCAGCTCGAACCAGGTGCGTAACAGCGACGGCGGCATCACCGCGGCGCCCTGCAGGATGAACACGACGCTGGACAGGTCGCGCTGGCGGATGTCGGGCAGCGCCGCCACGCGCGCCAGCATCGTCGGTGTCGCGGTGAAGTTGGTGATCCGGTAGCGCTCGATGGTGTCGACAAACAAAGGGGCGTCGAACTTTTCGAGAATCACCAGATGGTCGCCGCTCAACAACATCAGGAACGTGGCGAAGCCGTTGGTGTGATACATCGGCGCGGGCACCATGATCCGCTGCGGCTTGGCCACCGGCGTCCAGTTCGACAGAAAAGGCTCGCCCTGCTGCGGAATCCACAGCGACGGCGCCAGGTTGAGGATCACCTTCGGCACGCCGGTGGAGCCGCTGGAACAGATCCCGTTGGCGGTGGGAGAGACCGCCGCCGGCAGCGGGTTCGGGGACGCCGCGGCGGCGAGTTCGTCGAGTTCCCAGCGGGAAGCGTCGTCGACGACCACGACGGGATCGATCACCTCACGCACCCGGCTGCGTTCCCACTCGGGCAGATCCCAGTGCATCGGAATCGGAACCGCGCCGATCTTCCAGCAGCCCAACGTGGCCAGCACCAGGTGCACCGAATTCGGGATCGCAATGGCGACAAACGAACCCGTCTGCGCGCCGCGGTCGGCCAGCGCCCGTCCCCACTGGTTGGCGCGGGCATCGAGTTCACCAAAGGTCAACGCCTGCGCGCTGCCGTCCAGGGCGACCACCGTCACCCCGAGGTCGTCACGCTGGTGCTCGGCCAGCTGCTGAAGTTTGCTGCTGAACGGTATTCCGTCCGCGAACGGGTTGACCGGCGCGTCCGGGGAGCCGGGCTGGGTGGTCATGCCGAAGTGCGTCCGCTGAACAACGTCTCCAGATGACCGCTGCGCACCTCGGGTATCAGTCGCAGGCTCAGCGCCTCGGGGCCCAGCGGCAGCCGGATCAGCGGCTGTACGTGACGGTCCAGGACGCTGACATCGGATTCGTCACAGAATCCCAACGCGCCGAGCAGTTGGTGCGCGGTGCGCAGCACCTGGCGTGCGGTCTCGGCCGCCTTGAGTCGCAGCACCAGTGCGTCCGCCGAAAGGGTCTGCGCCGGAACGGTTTCGGGTCGGCAGATGGTGTATTTGGTGAGTTCGTGCAGCCCGCGCACCGCGACCGATGCGTCCGCGACGGCGAATCTGACGGCCTGGAAATCCGCCAGTGGCTTGCCGAACTGTACGCGCGCCTGCACATGCTCGGTGACGATGTCCAGTGCCCGCTGCACCGTCCCCAGAATCCGCCATGATCCCAGCACGAGATGCAGGTCGATGTCGGCCTGCGGAACCGTTGCGCCGGCACCTGTCAGCGTGACCGGCGCCAGGAACGGACCCAGCTTGGCGCCCGTCCGCGCCGCTGGAAGCGCCCGGAAACTGTTGCCGTCCAGGTCCGCGGCGATCCATTCGCCGGGCAGGTCACCGTGGTCGATGCGCGGAGCCTCCGGGTGGACCAGCGCGAGTCGCGCGCCGTCGATCGCCAGCAGCTCCTCGACCAGCGGATAGGGCAACGCCGTGGCACCGGCGACCCGGCACAGCACCGCGGCGGCCAGTAGATCGTCCGAGCCCGAGCGGACGTCGAGTTCGAACGCGCCGAGTTCGCTCAGCGCATCTCGTGCCGCGTCGCGCACGGTGTCGTCGGTTTCGGCGCGCAGCGCCGCCTGCGGCCCGCCCAGTCGGGTCAGCCGTTTGAGGGCCACCGCCGCGAAGTCGGTGATATCCTGTGGCAGTTCGGTATTCATCGGCGTTCTCCCAACACGTCGCGCGCCACCATCATGCGTTGGACTTCGATGGTGCCAGAGGCCACCGTCGCGGCCTGCGCATAGCGCCAATGGTCGTCTACCGCGCCGTGCAGCGCCGCGGCGGCCCCGCTGTCCAGCGCCGTGGGACCCAGCACGTCGAAAAGCAGTTCGGCGACCACCTGGTCACAGGTGGTGGTGGCGATCCGGGCCGCACTGGCCGCCGCGCCGGCCTGCGGGTCGTCCTGCAGCGACACGGCCCGGTACGCCATCAGCCTGGCCACCCGCAGATCGACCAGCGCTCGCACCCATCGGCTCCTGATGGACTCCGGCAACCGGTCCCAGCCGTCGCCGAGTGCGGCCTGCATACGGTCCAGTAATGCCTCACAGCGTGCGTAGCGCGCGATGCCGACGCGTTCGAACGCCAGCGCCTCGCGCATCACCCGCCAACCGTCGCCGGGCTCGCCCAGGATGTCTTCGTCGGTGGCCTGCACCCCGTCCAGGAACACCTCGTTGAGATGATGCGGCCCCAACATCGACGGAATACCCCGGACGGTGAAACCGGGACGGTCCATCGGGATCAGAAACAGGCTGAGCCGCTTGGACTTCGGCGCGTCCGGATGGGTGCAGGCTGCCAACACGCACCAGCACGCCATCCGCGCGTAGGACGTCCACACCTTCTGTCCCTCGATGCGCCACCCGGTGCCGTCCGGTACCGCGCGGGTACGCAACGACGCCAGGTCGGTGCCGGCTTCCGGTTCGGAGAAACCCTGACACCAGATCACCTCGCCGGAGGCGATGCCGGCCAGGTGCTTGGCCTTCTGCTCCTCCGTCCCGTGTCGCATGATTGCCGGGCCGACCCAGTTGATCCCCATGTACTGCGGCCCACGCGGCTCGTAGTTGGCCCACATCTCCTCGCGCAGCACGGTCTGCTGCCAGATCGAACCGCCGCCGCCGCCGTGTTCCTTCGGCCAGGCCAGGGCCAGTAAGCCTTCCGACGCCAGCAGCTTGCAGAACGACTCGGTGGTGGCCAAGTCGTCCGGATCGTCGGTGCAGGCGCCCAGGAAGTCAACCGGAATGTGGTCGGCGATCAACTGGCGCAACCGGTTTCGCAGTTCGCCGGCGTCGTCGCCGAGATCGTAATCCATCGTGGTCATCCCTTCGGCAACCCGAGCACACGCTCGGCGATGATATTGCGCTGAACCTCAGAGGTTCCGCCGTAGATGGTCGCGGCCAGGGCGTCCTGGCGTTCGAACAGCAGGTCCGGGTCGGCGGTCGACCCCGGACCGGCCGCAGCCGCGCTCAACTCCCAAACGCGTTGCAGGGTAAGCGACCCCAGGAGCTTCATGGTGTCCGCCTCCGGGCTGGGCCGCCCGGCGAGCTCGTTGTCCAGCGCGCGATACCCGGTGGCCCGCAGTGCTTCGGCGTCGGCCAGCAGCATGCCCAGTTCGGTGTGGATGTCGGGGTTGTCGACGACCGAAGCCAGCCCGCGCTTTATCTCGACCCAATTCATGATCCAAATCATCTGGCGCTCATGGTGTAACGACGACAACGCCACATTCCAGCCGCCGTTGACCGGTCCCAGTAGATTGGCGACCGGCACCTCGACGTCGTCGAGGAAGACCTCGCAGAAGGTCTCGTCGGAGATCGACGACATCCGGATGGGCTCGATCCGCACCCCGGGCGACTGCAGATCGAGGATCAGGCAGGAGATGCCGCGGTGTTTCGACGCATCCGGGTCGGTGCGCGCGTACAGGGTGCACCACCGCGACAGGTGCGCCTGGGTGGTCCAGATCTTGTGTCCGCTGACCCGGAACACCTCACCGTCGCGCTCCGCGCGGGTACGCAGGCCCGCGAAATCCGACCCGGCCTCCGGTTCGGACATCCCCAGCGCCCACCACTCGTCGCCACGCAGGCAGGGAACCAACAGGCGGTCGATCTGTTCGGGGGTGCCGAATTGGCGGATGCCGGCCGCGGCGACGTTCGGGCCGGCGATGTTGGGCAGTTTGGGCGCGCTGCGCAACGCGGCCTCGATGCGGATCTCCATGGCGTCGCGCAGACCCAGCGAGCGCCCCCCGTGCTCACGGGGCCAGGTGGGTTGGATCCACCCCGCTTCGAACGCGGCCCGTTGGTAGTCGCGCCGCAGCGGTATGTCCCAGCGGTATTCGCGGTACCGCTGGTAGTAGTCGTTGGGCAGGAACTCGGTCAGCCACGCGCCGAACTCGTCGACAATCGTCATACCGACCCTCCTACGAAACGCCGGCCCACTTCGTTGTAGAGCGCGCGGCTGTCGCCCAGCAGCGCGGCACCCTGCCAGGCGTGCCGGACGAACAGGTGCGCGTCGTGCTCCCAGGTCTGGCCGAGCGCGCCGTAGATCTGGACCGCCGTGCGTGCGCAGGCGGACGCGGCGTCCCCGGCGGCCGCCTTGGCCATCGCCGCCGCGGTCCACCCCTCTTCGCGCGGGCCTTCCTTGCGCGAACCTTCCTTGCGCGAGCAGACGCAAAAGCCCCCTGAAACGCACGTTTCCAGGTGCTTTTGCGTCTGCTCGCGGTTAGTGAGGTGCGCGGCGGCGGCGTAGGTGAGGCTGCGGGCGCGCTCCAAACTCACGTAGTTGTCGGCCAGCGCGTGCTTGACCCCCTGAAACGCGCCGATCGGCGAGCCGAACTGGCGGCGCGTCTTGGCGTGTTCGACCGATCGCTGCAGCGCCGCTCCCGCCACCCCGACCAGATCGGCCGCGGCCGCGACCAGCGGTGCGGCCAAAGCGGATTCGATGCTGTCGACGGGTGCGACGGCGAGCGGCACGGCGTCGATCTCGGCGTCCGCGACCGGTTGGGCTGGATCGGTGGACTCGCCGGCCAGCACGGTCACGCCGTCGCCGGCGCGCACTACCGCCGCCACCAAACCGTCCTCGGAGTCGGCCAGTGTGACGATCAGCTCGGCGCGCGAGAGGTGGGGGATCGCGACCGCGCGCCCGCGCACCCGGCCGTCCCGCAGCGTCATGGGCGCACCGGGCAGCCGCGATCCGGGACTGTGTACGGCCAACGTCGCCGCCACACCCGAGGCGATCTCCGCAAGATGTTCGTCGACCTCGGGCCCGGCGGCCTGCAACACGCCCGCGGCCAGTCCGACACCGCTCAACAGCGGGACGGGAGCCAGTGCCGCCCCGCACTCCTCGAGCACGACCACCAGCTCGGCCGGACCGTATTCGTCGTCGGCGTCGCGGGCGGCCAGCTCCGTCCAGCCGAGGTCGACGACCGTCTTCCACAGCGTGCGCCAGTGCTCCTGATCTTCCAGGGCCTGGCGGGCGGCCCCTGGTGGGCACTCGGTGCGCAGGATGCCGCGCACGGTGTCGCGCAGCGCCAACTGCTCCGTAGTCAGACCGACATCCATAAGACCCCTAACATAGTAAAAATAGTAAACTAGCCACCCGCGCGCAAACCCACCCGGTGTGGCCATGCTTAAGTGATCGGATGACCGAGTGGTATCTGTTCCTGCCGCAGGTGCGATTGCCGGTGCCCGACATCGTCGGCCGGGCGCAGCACGCCGAGGCTGCCGGTTTCGACGGGATCGCGTTCATCGACCACCTCGAAGCCCCGGGACAGCCCGGCGAAAACATCTGGGAGGCAATGGGCGTCGCAAGCTGGGTAGCCGCCAAGACGCAACGCCTGCGGGTCGGTCACCTGGTCCTCTGTGACGCGTTCCGGCATCCAGCGGTGCTGGCCAAACAGGCCGTGACCCTGTCCGAGGCCTCGGAAGGACGGTTCGAGCTTGGTCTGGGGTCGGGATCCTGGCCGGCGGAGTTCACCAGATTCGATGTCGGACAGCAGGATCCGGTGGCCCGGGTGGAGCAGCTCGGACGCCACCTAGAGCTGATCCGGCAGTACTGGGCCGAAGGTCAGCATCCCCGGCCGACGTATCCGATACCGCTGGTTCTGGGTGGCAGCGGACCGCGGATGATGAAACTCGTTGCCGAACACGCGGATTGGTGGAATCTACAGGCCAACCACCTCGACCGCCTGCCGCGGCTGGCCGGCGCCACGGGCCGGGCACGGGTATCGGTTCAACAAATGGTGGGCTTCGCGCGGCAAGGCAGCGATCCCGGCCAGGTCACGGAGATCAGCACCCGCCGCTTCGGCCACCTGGGATCCGGCCTGGTCTGCGGGGATGCCGACGGGTTGACCGCGCACTTCACCGGACTCACGGCGCAACGGGTGGAGCGGTTCTACGTGTGGTTCGCCGACTTCGCCGACCCGCAATCGCTGACCGAATTCGGCGAATCGGTGATCAAGAACTTCCCTGCGCCGTAGCGCGGCGGCGGGCTTCGGTCGGCACCACCGGGGGACGGGCGTAGGGCCCGCGCTGCACCGCGCTGAGCCGGATCTCGGGCAGGTCCACCGAGGGATCGACGGTGTCCAGCCACGCGACCGCGCTGGCGATATCGGCCGCCTGGATCGCGTACATCTCGAACGGAACATCTTGCAGCATCTCGGTTTCCACCGGGCCGGGAGTCACCAGGTGCACGGCGATGCCGTCGCGGTCGACCTCCATCGCCAGGGCGCGGGCGAAGGCGTTCATGCCGGCCTTGGATGCCGAGTAGGCGGTGCGCGCCATCATCGGTTCGTGCGAGGCCGAAGAGGAGATGAAGATCAGTCGTGACCCCGGCCGCATCCGCGGCAATACCGCCGAGGTCAGCACGAAACACGAGTCGAGGTTGGCCGAGATGATCGCGCGCCACTGTTCGAAAGTCTGCTTGCGCGCATAGGTTCCGCCCAGCGCGCCCGAGGCGTGCACGACGAGGTCGATGCGCTCGAGCGGACTTATCGCAGCGGCGAACCCATCCGCGTCGGACGCGTCGGCAGCGATCGCGCGGGCGCCGATCTCGGTGGCCGCCGCCCGCAACGGGGCTTCGCGCCGGGCCACCACCGTTACGTCGTAGCCGAGATCACACAGCTTGGCGGCGCACGCTTTTCCGATGCCACCGCTGCCGCCGGTGACCAAGGCGGATCGGGGAGTGGTCAAGGGCGCCGGACGTCTCGCGGACGGGACAACGCCTGCGGGGACAGCGCATAGATCCGCTGCTCGGCACGGTCGGACAACACGTAGTTCTGGGTGTCGGCCAGATGCCGGCCCGCGATGCGCCGGGCCCGGTCGACGTCGCCCTCGGCGATGGTCTCGGTCAACTTGATGTGGGTGTTGAGCGCGGCGCGCCGCCTGGCCAGCGACGGGTAAGTGCCGCTTGCCGAACTCTCGTCGGCCCACTGCTGCTCGTGGCTGGTCCACAGCGTTTCCAGGCTGCCCACCACCGCGATGATCGTGTGGTTGCCACAGCCGCGAACGATGAGATTGTGGAATTCCCGGCCGATTTCGGTGAATTGCCGGCCGTCTTCGAGGTTTTCGGCCATGGATTCGTTGACCTGCTTGAGTTCGGGCACCAAAGTGTCGGCGCGGTCGGGCCGCTGTGCGGCCAGCGCGGCGCAGGCGGGTTCGAGTTCCTGCAGCGCCGAACCCAGGTCCCGGACGACCACGTTCTCGCTCTGCAGCAGCAGCCCGAGCATGTAGGCGGCGCTGGTCTTGGCCGGTGCGTGCACCACGGCGCCGCCGCGATTGCCCCGCCGCACCGAAACCAGGCCCTCGGTCTCCAAGATCCGCAGCGCTTCGCGCAGCGAGACCAGGCTGACCTTGAACTGTTCGACGAGCACTTCCTGGCGCGGCAGCAGGTCGCCGTCGGACAGTTCGCCGTCGATGATCTGGCGCCGCAACTCGTCGGCTACGATTTCGGCGATCCTCGGCGCCGACAACCGCCGACGGGCGTCGGGTCCAATTCCCAGGGCGGTCATCCGATTCCCTCCTGCAGCAGGAAAGAGCGCACGGCCGCGGCCTGCTTACTCGTCTGGCTTAGCTATTTTAGCAGTAATGGTATAAATAGCCGCGTGAGTCACGGGGCCGATCGCCGGCCGACGCCGCTCGATGATCTGCGTGTCGTCGAGATCAGTGACCGCGTGGCCGGCAGCTATTGCGGCAAACTTCTGGTGGACGCCGGCGCTGAGGTCCGGAAACTCGAACCGCCACAAGGAGATCCACTGCGCCGGTACTCGGCCACCTGCTCACCGGTCCCCGACGGCCGCGACGGCCCGTTGTACTGCTACCTCAATGCCGGCAAGAGCAGTGTGAGCGTGGCGGCGGATTCGGATCGCTACCGTGCCGAAATCGCCGGCGCCGACGTCGTCATCGTCGCGGCCGGACGCACGCAGGCGGCCGCGCTCGGCATCGACCCGCAGCGCCTGCTGGCGCAGTCTCCGCAAGCGGTCGTCGTCACCATCTCCGACTTCGGCTGGACCGGCCCGTTCGCCGAGCGCGCGGCCACCGAGTTCACCCTGCAGGCGTGGTCGGGCTGCACCGGCTTCCGCGGAGACCCTTCCGGCCCGCCCATTTCCATCGGCGGCGACCTCGGGGAGTACATGGGCGGGGTGTACGCGGCGTTCGGTGCCCTCGCCGTACGCCGCCGCGTCGAGCACGGCGGGCCGGGGGAGCACCTGGACCTGTCCATGCTCGAAGCGATCACCGCGATGCAGAGCAGCGAATGGCTGCACTCCCAACTCCTTCAGGTCCCTGCGATCCGGCGCACCCTGGAGGTGCCCTCGATTCTCGCCGCCAAAGACGGCTACGTCGGCATCACCATGGTCACCGGACAGCAGTGGCTGGACTTCGCCGCAATGGTGGAATGCCCGCAGTTCGAGGACATTCCGCAGCTGCGCTTCCAGATCGGCCGCTGGGAGTACCGCGATCTCATCTACGAAGCGATCGGGCCGTGGATGGCCGAACGGACCGTCACCGAAATCGTTGAACTCGGGCAGTTGTTCCGGCTGCCTATCGCCCCGTTGGGCAACGGCGCCACCGTGCGCGACATGGACTACATGGTCGAACGCGGTGTGTTCGTTGCCAATCCCGCCGGTTTCGGGCAACCGCGGCCGCCGTGGCTGATGTCGCGGTGCGCCCCGGCGCCCGTGGGGGAGACCGCCGGGCTCGGGGCGGGCAACGACGAATCAGTCTGGCAACTAAGGGAACACGTGGCAACAGGGCCGGATTCCCCGCTGCCGCTGCAGGGTGTGCGCGTCGTCGATCTGACGGCGTTCTGGGCCGGCCCGGCCGCGACCCATCTGCTGGCCGCGTTCGGCGCCGACGTCGTCAAAGTCGAGTCGATCCAGCGCCCCGACGGCATCCGGTATTCCGGCGGCATGCGCACCGACGTAGACGACTGGTGGGAATACGGCTGGGTGTTCCATGCAATGAATACCAACAAACGTTCGGTCACACTGGATCTCGGGTCGGCGGAGGGACGCCGGCTCTTCACCCGGTTGGCCGCCGATGCCGACGTCGTGATCGAGAACTTCTCGCCCCGGGTGATGGACAACTTCGGGCTCACCGCCGACGCGCTGCTCGACATCAATCCCGGCCTGGTCGTCGCGCGGATGCCGGCATTCGGGCTGGACGGACCGTGGCGTGAGCGGGTCGGGTTCGCGCCCACCATGGAGCAGATCGCCGGCCTGGCTTGGGTGACCGGGCTGCCGGAGGCGCCTCCGGTGACCCCGCGCGGTGCCTGCGATCCGTTGGCCGGTGTGCACGCCGCGTTCGCGGTACTGGCGGCGTTGCACTTCACCGATCGCACCGGATCGGGCCAGCAGGTCGAACTGCCGATGGTCGAAACGGTGTTGAACACCACCGCGATTCAGCCGATCGAGCACGAGGTGTTCGGCCGGACGCTGACCCGGCGAGGCAACCGCGGGCAGGGCGGTGCCATCCAGAACATCTACCGGTGTGCCGGTCCGGGCGACGAATGGATCGCGCTGAGCGTCGGTGACGACCGGCAGTGGACGGCGCTGGTGGACCAGCTGGGCCGGCCCGCCTGGGCCAACGGGCTGGACACGGAGGCGCGACGACGCCACCGGGCCGACGAGATCGACGACCGATTGCGGGACTGGTTCGCCGACCAACCGCGCGACGCCGCGGTGGAACGGTTGTTCAGTGCGGGTGTCGCGGTGGCACCGGTCGTCTCGCCCACCTTGGTGACCGAGAACATCCAACTGCGCGAGCGCGGCTTCTTCGAGTCGTTGGATCATCCGCGCACCGGTCCCGGCCTGTATCCGACGCCGCCGTTCGCGTTGTTGACCGGGCAACGTAGGTGGTTGATGCGCCCACCGCCGACGCTCGGCGAGCACAATGAAGAGGTACTCCGCGACGAGTGCGGCCTGACCGACGAAGAACTCGCGCACCTTGCCGCCGGCAAGGTGATCGGGACCCGACCGGTGGGCATCGAACGAAAGTAAGGGGACATCTGATGCGCGTGATCGTTGATCCGGACTTGTGCGAGGCCAACGGGTTCTGTGAGTCGCTGGCCGCCGACATCTTCGAGTTGGGCGACGAGGACGTGGTGCAGATCGCCGACGGGCCGATTCCCGCCGACCGGGAAATCGACGTGCGCGCCGCGGTCGACCAGTGCCCGCGGGCCGCGCTGCGACTCACCGATTGACCCACCGCCGTTAGAGCAACCAAAGCCGTTCGGCGACAGCGTGATCGGTGTGCGGCATGGTGACGATCCCGACGGTCTCACGAGCTTGCCGGACGAGATCGATGCCGTCGACGCCGCGACGCTGCTGGCCAGGCGCGTTGACGTTCAATGTCTAAAATAGTAAAAATAGACTAATCGCCGGACCCTGGTGAAGTGTGGCGACCGATTGACACGCGGACCGCGTGCGAAACGGAGAACTCGTGACGGAGACATCCACAGACTTGAGCTCGGTCGGCGACCCATCGGAACGGGAGTTCGGTCCGTCGGGCATCGCGCTGTCGACGTATCGTTTCCCGACCGGCTGGTTCATCGTCGGCTTCGCCTCGGACCTCGCGCCCGGAGAGGTCAAGCGCGTGCACTACTTCGGCGAGGAGTTGGTGCTGTTCCGGACGAAGTCCGGCTCCGTGCACGTCCTGGACGCCTACTGCCAGCATCTCGGCGCCAACATGGGCGTGGGCGGCACCGTGGAAGGCGAGCACATCGTCTGCCCCTGGCACGGCTGGCAGTGGCGTGGTGACGGCACCAACGCGCTGATCCCGTACAGCAAGATCGGCTGCAAGAACAACGTCCGCATCCGCACCTACCCGACCACCGAGTGGTACGGGTTCATCCTGGTCTGGCACGAACGGCACGGTCGCGCGCCCTACTGGCAACCGCCGGTGCTGCCCGAGCTGGAGACCGACGAGTATTACCCGCTGCACCCGCACACCCGAATGGTGAACCGGGTCAAAGTGCACGCGCAGATGATCATCGAGAACGCCGCCGACCCCTATCACGTCCAGTACGTGCACAAGGCCGCCAACCCGGCCAACACCGCCTCGTTTCAGGTCTCCGGTTACCACCTGCACGCCACCGTCAACGCGCATTTCGGTGGCGGCCGGGCCAAGACCTGGCTGACGCCGAACGGCCCGGTCGACGCCAAGATCATCTACGACAACTATTCGCTGGGCTTGGGCATCGTGCGCTTTCCCAGCGACCTGGTGAACACCGTCCAGGTGACCGGCCAGACACCGGTCGACGAGGATTACACCGATTACTTCTACACCCAGGCCTCCGTCCGGGAGCCCGGCGACACCGGTGATGTCCCCACCGGACGGGCCGCGAAATTCCTGGCGCTGCAGCAGGAAGTCATCAAGCAGGACTTCTTCACCTGGGAGAACATGAAGTACCTGGAGAAGCCGAACCTGGCGCCGGAAGAGGCGCACGACTATGCCGCACTTCGTCGTTGGGCCCACCGCTTCTATCCGGGCACCCAACCGTCGCCAACCGACTTCGGCTACACCGCCGACGGTGAGCCGGACCCCGCTGCCGCTCCAGCCTGATGGCGCCCGCCGGTCCTGCCGATTTCGGTGTCGATCGGTTCACCGTGCCGGCCGTGCTGGATCGTCGCGCCGAGCAGTTCCCCGACCGGGTGATGATGTCGGTCGGCGGTGTCGACATCACCTTCGCCCAGATGCGGGAGCGGTCGTGCGCGGCGGCCGCGCTGTTGGCCGATCTCGGTGTCGGACAGGGTGATTGCGTCGCGCTGTTCAGCGCAACCTGCCCGGAATGGATCTATTTCTGGTTGGGGGCGGCCCGGATCGGTGCGGTGAGCGCCGCGGTGAACGCGGCGAATAAGGGCGACTTCCTGCTGCACAACCTCGAGCTGTCGCGGTCGAAGGTGATCTTCACCGACGCCGAGCGACGGCCCCGCGTCGACGACGTCGTCGCCCGGCTGCCCTGGGTGACCGACCTTGTGGTGCAGGGTGATTCGCTCACTCAGGCGTTGCTGCGCGGTGCGGGCGTGCCGGACGATCCCGTCGAACCGGGCGAGGTCGGCGCGCTGTTCTTCACCTCCGGCACCACCGGGCCGTCGAAAGCCGTTGCCACGTCCTGGCATTACCTGTTCTCGGTGGCCGCCACCGTCGCCGCCGCGTGGGAGTTCGCCGCGGGAGAGGCGGTGTGGTCGGCGATGCCGCTGTTCCATCTGAGCGCCGCGCCGAGCGTGCTGGCGCCGCTGCTCGTCGGCGGAAAGACGGTATTGGCGAGCGCTTTCCATCCCGGTGAGGTCTGGGACGACGTACGGTCGCACGGCGCCGTCGGCTTCGCGGGCGCCGGCGCGATGGTGTCCATGTTGCTGAACTTGCCGCCCGATCCCGGCGACGCACGGCTGCCGTTGCGGTTCATCTCGGCCGCACCCATCGCCGCCGATTCCTACCGGGTGATCGAACACCGCTACGGTTGCCGCATCGTCACGATGTACGGCCTGACCGAAGCATTTCCTGTT
Organism: Mycobacterium sp. NGS67; assembly: GCF_059812185.1. Lineage (NCBI taxonomy): Bacteria > Bacillati > Actinomycetota > Actinomycetes > Mycobacteriales > Mycobacteriaceae > Mycobacterium > Mycobacterium sp. NGS67. The sequence goes on along the minus strand of NZ_JCALCF010000039.1, from coordinate 2,932 downwards.
GCGGTCAGTGGTGTCACTGATGACGGTGTCTCGGGCACGTCCGGGCGGCCCAATCCGAACTTCGACGTGCGCATCGTGGCTGCCGACGGCACAGAACTGCCGGCCGGCACGGTGGGGGAGATTGCTTGCCGCCCACGGTTTCCGCATGTGATGAGCGAAGGTTATGTGCGTCCGGGCACGGGGTCAGGCTTGTGTTTCGAACCGCATCCGGACTGGTTTCGCACCGGCGACCTGGGCAAGCTCGACGGCGACGGGAATCTCACCTACGTCGACCGGAGCAAGGATGCGCTGCGCCGCCGTGGTGAGAACGTGTCCTCCGTGGAACTGGAGACCATCGTCGCGAGCCACCCTGCGGTGCTGGAAGCCGCGGCGGTCGCGGTCCCCAGCGACCTCGGCGAGGACGACATCCTGCTGGTCGTGAGGCTGCAACCCGGTGCTGCCGCACTGGATTTCGTCGACTTGCTCGACTTCTGTGCGGCGCGGATGCCCTACTTCTGCGTGCCCCGCTACGTCGAGACAGTCGACGAACTGCCGAAGAACGTCATCGGCCGGGTACGCAAGGACGTGCTGCGCGCCCGTGGCTTGACCGCTGGCGCATGGGACCGTGAAAGCCATGGATACACAGTGAGCCGGTGAAAGGCTGGGAACAGAAATGCCGCTGACCTATCAGGAACAACAACTGCTGCAAGCCGCTACCGCGCGCGGAGCCATCCTGGATCTCACCGCCCGGCACAACCGCGCCCATTCCGAGGGTGACCGGGACGCCTGGATCGCCACCTTCCGTCACTCCGGCGCCAGTTACGTGCGTGACGGAGAGTCCTTCACCGACCTGCGCGCCGCGTTCAACGGCGGCGGCGGACAGCGTTTGGTCACCGTCGACCACGAGATCCACGTCGACGGCGTGAAGGCGACCCAGCATTGCATCGCAATCCTTTTCGCGGCGGTGCATGGCGAGACCGCCCTGCAGGCCACCGGGACCTACCAGGATCAGCTCGTCTATGAGCGTGGCGGCTGGTATTTCACCTCTCGTGAACTGCAATGGGATTCGATGCCGAGTCGCCACCTCGTCAGCTAGGCGGTTCGTACAGGATTGTCGACTTCGCCTGCGAGCGTTGGGAAGTCCGTGCTGACGCCGTCGGTCCTATCGATGTGATGGCTGGCGCCTCCGTGAGTCGCAGCCCGGAGGTCGGGCGCCATATGCCTCGTTAGGACAGCGGTTGCCACTGCCAAAAACCACCCTCATCAGCGTGGCCAAAGATGAATCCGCGGCCGGAGCGGTCCCGCGCGGTCGGGTGGCGCGCTGCTCCGCGGTTGGCCTGCGTTATCTCGTCGACATCGAGATCGAGGCGACCCCAGCGCGGCGCGTTGTGCTGCCTGATGCAGGTCTGGGTGTGTGATGGATATGTCGCCGAATTGAGTTTGCGCAAAACGGGCGGAATTACCGTTGGAAACGGTTATGTTGGCCGCCGAGCCAAATATTTCTTGTCGCGTCAATTTCTGTGCGTCAAGTCCTGATGACTTGCGTCGAGTCCTGATGATGGGTGTGCTATGTCGTCGTACGTCTTTGTGGTGCCCGATGTTCTGGTTGCGGCGGCGGCGGATTTAGGCGGGGTTGAATCTGCGGTGGGTGCGGCTTCGGCGGCGGCGTTAGCGCCGACGACCGGGGTGCTGGTGGCGGCGGGCGATGAGGTGTCTGCGGCGATTGCGGCGATGTTTAGCACGTATGGGCGGGAGTATCAGGCCGTCAGTGCCCGGGCGGCAGACTTCCATGCTCGTCTAGTGCAGGCGTTGACGGGTGCGGGCCGCCTGTATGGGGTTGCGGAGGCCGCGAGCGCTGCGTCGTTGGAGTCGTTTGACGCGCTCGGGCAGGCTGTTTTGGATGCGATCAATGCGCCGACCAATGCGTTGTTGGGGCGTCCGCTGTTGGGCCCTGGTACCGATGGCGCGGCGGGGTCGGGGGCTGCTGGTGGTGCGGGTGGGCTACTGATCGGTCGGGGCGGCAACGGCGGGTCAGGTGCGTCGGGCCAAGCAGGTGGAGCCGGGGGGGCGGCCGGCCTCTTAGGTGCGGGCGGCGCGGGCGGTACCGGCGGTGCTGGTGCTGCTGGGGGTGCGGGTGGCACTGGTGGCTGGCTGTTCGGTAGCGGGGGCACTGGAGGCACAGGCGGATTCGGCGGTGGCACCGGAGGTGCCGGAGGTGGCGCGTGGTTGCTCGGCCATGGCGGCGCCGGTGGCGTGGGTGGGACCGGGGTGGCGGGTGCGCTCGGTTCTGCCGGTGCGGCGGGTACGCAGTTCGCGGCCGGCGGCACGGGTGGAGTGGGGGGTGATGGTGGGGCTGCGGGATCGGGTGGTGCTGGTGGTCGTGGTGGGCTGATATTCGGAGATGGCGGCGCGGGTGGCGCCGGTGGAGTGGGCGGCGTCGGGGGTGCCGGCGGGGCCGGTGGCGCGGGTTGGGAGGCGACCACCGTCGGTGGCTCGGGTGGCGATGGCGGTGCGAGTGGCGCGGGCGGGCAAGGCGGTACCGGTGGTACCGGCGGAGTCGGTGGACAGGGTCATGGGTTGTTCGGTCGTCCGGGTGTCAATGGCAACGGTGGGGTCGGCGGCGGTGGCGGCAATTCGGGCATTGCGGGGACTGGCGGAACGGGCGGGGCCGGAGATGCGGTGACCGCTGGAGGTATCGGCGGGGTTGGTGGCGACACCGGCGGCGGTGGTGCGGGCGGCACGGGCGGAGCTGCGGGCGGTGCTGGTGCAAGTGCGGGCGCTACGGGTGCGGTGGGCATGGCAGTGGCCGGCGGCAATGGCGGCGCGGGTGGGAAAGGGTTCAGCGCCACGGCAGCGGGCGGGTCCGGCACTGCCGGTGGTGCCGGCGGCGCGGGCGGCAACTACGGCAATGGTGGTGCCGGCGGTGCGGGTGGTGACGGCGCGGTCGGTGGGA
>NZ_JCALCF010000038.1:0-44478 GCF_059812185.1 Mycobacterium sp. NGS67 | reverse complement strand
ACAGTGCAGACTGTCGCTGTTCGACGTGTGTGGAGTAATACCTGGTAGGCCGCTTACGTGGCCGATTCATTGAGTGCTTACGTGCCGTTCGGACCGTTGGTGCCCGGAGTGCCTGCGGCGGCGCCCGTACCTGGGGTGCCCGCCGCGCCGCCTAGGCCGCCAGTACCGAAGGCACCGTCCGCACCCGAGCCGCCACTGGGTCCGCCGCCCAGGCCGGCCCCTCCGGTACCGCCGTTGGCGTGGTTGCCGCCGGCGCCGCCGTTGGCACCATTGCCGGCCTGGCCGCCAATGCCGGTGTTCGGAATACCACCGTTGCCTCCGGCACCACCTTGCCCGCCGTTGCCGGAGTTTCCGGCGTTACCGCCGACGCCGCCGCCGTTGCCAGCACCGCCGGTACCACCGGCGCCGCCGACGCCACCAGCTCCCGCCGTGCCCGCACTGCCGCCGAGACCACCCGCGCCGGTGCCCTTGCCGCCACCACCGGTACCGCCGGCGCCCGACTGGCCGCCTTCGCCGCCTTGCCCGCCATTACCGCCGGCTCCACCCGCGGTGGTGTCGGTGCCTGCTCCACCGAGGCCACCGGCGCCACCGGCACCGCCCGCACCGCTTGCGCCACCGGCGCCGCCCAGACCGCCGACTTGGGTACCGCTGGTTCCGGCGCCGCCGTTGCCGCCGTTGCCGCCGGTTCCGCCTTTACCACCGGCGCCACCGTCGCCACCATCGCTGGCGGCGCCATTGGTGCCGCCTCCGGTCGCGGTGCCACCGGACGCGCCGTTGCCGCCGGCACCGCCGACACCGCCGGCGCCGCTGGCGCCACCGGCGCGGGCGTCGCGGCTGGCGACCGTGTTGGTGTTTTGGCCGGCACCGCCCTGGGCGCCGTTGCCGCCGTCGCCGGCCTGGCCACCGTTTCCGGCGGTACCCGCGGCACCGCCGGACTGGCCATCGCCACCGGCACCCGCGTTGCCTCCGGCGCCACCGTTACCGCCGGTGCCACCAGCTCCACCGTTGCCGCCGGTGGTACCGGTAGCCAAACCACCCGTACCACCAGTGGATCCGATGCCGCCCTGGCCGCCGTTACCACCAACACCACCATTGGTGGTCGCAGTGCCGGTACCACCGGCACCACCGGCGCCACCGGCCCCACCAGCGGCACCGTTACCCCCGGTACCACCGTTGGTGCGGTTGCCGGTGCCGTTGCCGCCGGTGCCAGCCGTCCCGGCGTTACCGCCCGTACCACCGTTACCGCCGGTGCCAGCCGTGCCGTCGTTGCCCAGCGTGGCCGTACCCGCGTCACCACCCCTGCCGCCGGCGCCGCCGGCGCCGCCGGCACCCGCTGCGCCACCGGTGCCGGCGGTGCCATTAGCGGTACTGGAGGTGGAGCCGGCAGCACCGCTACCGCCCTGGCCGCCCTGGCCGCCGTTTCCGGCACTGCCGCCGTTACCTGCGTCACCGGAGACAGATCCGCCGGCGCCACCCGCTCCACCGTTGCCGCCCTGGCCACCGGTGCCGCCGGCGGCGCTGGCGCCACCGGTGGTGCCGGTCGCGCCATTGCCACCGCTACCGCCGTGACCGCCGTCACCATACGAACCGCCGGCACCACCGTTGCCGCCCTTACCACCGGCCGAGCCATTGGTGAGCGCGCCGGCGTTGAAGCCGTTGCCGCCGTCGCCGCCGTTGCCGCTGTTGATCGCCCCGGCGCCGTTAGTGCCGTTGTTGCCGACGGTCGAGCCGGTGCCCGCCGTGCCGCCGGTCCCGACCGCGCCTGCGTCGCCGCCCTTGCCGCCATTGCTGGCGTTGATGTTGCCCGCAGTGCCGTCGGCGCCGCGGCCGCCGTTCCCGCCGAGGCCCGCTCCACCACCGGCGCCGCCGTCTCCGGCAGCACCCACGGTGCCTGCGGTGGCAGCGCCACCGTTACCGCCTGCGCCACCGTTACCGCCGGCGCCACCAGCTCCACCGAAGCCGCCGGCCGTGGTCGGGTTCGTGGAGTTGGCGCCTAGACCGCCGTTACCGCCTTGTGCGCCTGCGCCGCCGGTACCGCCGGCACCACCGTCACCGGACACCGTGCCGCCGGCGCCACCGTTGCCGCCGACACCACCGAAGCCGCCGGCAACCCCGGCGCCGCCGTTGCCACCCGAGCCGACCCCGGCCGCACCGGCCTTGCCCTGCAGACCCGCACCACCGGCGCCGCCGTGACCGCCGTTGCCGGCCTCCCCGGCGTCGCCACCGTGACCGCCGGCACCACCGCCGGCCTGACCGATACCGCCAGCACCACCGGCGCCGCCGTCACCAGACGTCGCACCGCCGGTGCCGCCGTGACCGCCGGCACCACCGACACCCAACGGTGACTGGCCGAGGCCGCCCGCACCGCCGATGCCACCAGTACCCGTCTCGCCGCCGGCGCCACCTTCACCGCCGGCGCCACCGTTGCCGGCCTGCGCTCCGCTGACACCACCCTCACCGCCGGCGCCACCGGCACCGGTGCCGTCGCCGGCACCACCCACGCCACCGGCACCACCGTTGCCGAGCACACCGCCGGCCCCACCGTTGCCGCCGACACCTCCGGCTGCGTTCGAGCCCGCCTCGGCGGCGTAGCCCTTGCCGCCGACACCGCCGTCGCCACCCTCGGTGGCCGCAGCGCCGGTAACGCCGTTCGGACCGCCGCCGGGCCCGCCAGTACCCTTCGCCGCACCGGCCCCGCCGGTGCCCGCGGCGCCACCCTGACCACCGGCACCGCCGTTGATGTTGCCGGAGTTGCCGTCGCCACCGACACCACCGGTGCCGCCGATGCCGGCCGCACCACCGTTACCACCGGCGCCACCGGCGCCGACTGCGCCCGCAACGCCCTTCGCCGCCGCACCGCCGGCGCCGCCGTTACCGCCGACACCGCCGCCACCGCCGAGGCCGCCCTGTCCGCCCGTTCCGCCAGCCCCGCCGCCATCGGCACCGGTCTCACCGACACCACCGGTGCCGCCCACGCCACCGACGCCACCGGCACCGCCCGCGCCACCGGCGCCACCGTTGCCTGCCAGCGAGCCGGCCGCGCCGCCGGCACCGCCGTGGCCGCCGATACCTCCGGCCTGGCCGGTGTCACCCTGCAGACCGGTGCCGCCGGTCGCGCCCTGCGCACCCACTGCGCCGCTACCACCGGCGCCGCCGGCGCCACCGTTGCCGACCGAACCGCCCTTACCGCCGGCGCCGCCGTTACCGCCCGCTGCGCCGGTCACGTTGCCCGCGGCGGCGTTGTACCCGTCGCCGCCGGCACCGCCGTTGCCTCCACTGGTGGCCGCGGCGCCCGCGGCGCCATTCGCGGCAGCGACGGTCCCGTTGCCGTTCAATCCGCCGGCCCCGCCGGCCCCGACGGTGCCGGCGTTACCGCCGATCCCGCCTGCGCTGCCATGGATGCTGGTGATGGTGCCATTTCCGCCGTGGCCGCCGTCGCCGCCGAGTCCGGCGTTACCGCCGGCACCGCCGACACCGCCGACGCCCAGGTTGCCGAGCGGGTTCTGTGCGAGGCCGCCACGACCGCCGCCGCCGCCTTGGCCACCGGCGCCGCCGACCCCGCCGGTACCGCCGATCTGGGACGGGTCAGCTGCGTAGGCGCCGACTGCGCCGGTGCCGCCCTGCCCGCCAATGCCACCCTGACCGCCGGTCCCGCCAGAGCCCGCCTTCGTCCCGGCGTCACCGCCGGCACCACCGGTACCACCGTTGCCGCCGGTCCCACCGGCACCACCGGTTTGGGTTGGGTCCGTGCCGGTCGCGCCGATGGCGCCGTTGCCGCCGGCACCGCCCGCACCGCCATTGCCCACCAGGCCACCGGCACCGCCGCGACCACCGTTACCGCCATTGGCGCCCGGCGTGACAGCGTTCCAGCCCGCGCCGCCGGCGCCGCCGTTGCCGCCAGTCAGCGCCGCGGCGCCCGCGGCACCGCTCGCAGCTGCGCTGGTTCCGGTGCCATTCAATCCGCCGGCTCCGCCGGCCCCGACGCTGCCGGGATTTCCGCCCTGGCCACCGACGCCACCGTTGCGGACGGTGGAGTTACCGGCACCGCCGATCCCACCGTTACCACCGAGTCCCGCAGCGCCGCCGTTACCGCCGACTCCACCGGCACCGGTAGCGCCACCGGTGCCGGAACCCAGCGCGGTGCCCCCGACGCCGCCGGCGCCACCCTGACCGCCAAGGCCGCCGGCGCCGCCCACACCACCGGTTCCACCGGTCGCACCTGCCACGGTCGCGTCAGCACCAGTGGCGCCGCTGCCGCCGGCTCCGCCGAGACCTCCGGCACCGCCGGCGCCTCCGGCGCCGCCGTCGCCCGATATCGCGCCGCCGTGGCCACCAGCCCCACCGACACCGCCGGTGCCGCCGGTCACTCCGGTACCACCCGCACCGCCGGGAGTGACCGCATTCACGCCCGCCGCGCCGGCCACGCCGGCGCCACCCTTACCACCGGCGCCGCCGTTGCCGGTCACGCCGCCGTCGCCGCCGACACCACCGGTCCCGCCGACCACGCCGACACCGCCGTCACCGCCCTTGCCCCCGGCGGCACTGCCGTCGCCGTTACCGCCTGCACCGCCGGTGCCACCGTTACCGGCCGATCCGGCGTTACCGCCGACACCACCGTTACCGCCGGCCGCATTCGAGCCACCTGCGGCGGTGAGACCCGCCCCGCCGGTACCACCGTTGCCACCGCCGGTGGCCGCGGCACCCGCGGCGCCGTTTGCCGCACCAAGCGAGCCCGCACCGCCCGCGCCACCGACGCCGGCGTTACCGCCCTGACCACCGGCACCGCCATCGGGAGTGCCGATGTCGCCGGCGCCGCCGACGCCGCCGTTACCGCCAAGCCCGGCCGCACCACCGGCACCGCCCACTCCGCCGGCCCCCAACAGGCCGGTGCCACCGGCCGCGCCGCCGGCGCCACCGTTACCGCCCTGACCACCGGCGCTGCCCGTCGCACCCGCGACGGTGGCGTCCGCGCCGTCACCGCCGTATCCACCTGCGCCGCCGGCACCACCGGCACCGGCCGTGCTGAACAGCGTTCCGCCGTTACCACCGGCACCGCCCGCGCCACCGGTACCACCGGCGATGAGCGACGACGGGTCACCGGTCCCGCCGGCCCCGCCGGCACCGCCCACACCGCCGGCGCCGAACATGCCGGCGTTGCCGCCAGTGCCGCCCACACCGCCGGTCAGACCGGGACCGGCACCGATGCCGCCGGCGCCGCCGGTACCGCCGTTGCCGTACAGCATCCCGCCCGAACCGCCCATACCGCCGTTGGCACCGGCGCCGCCCACGCCGCCGACGCCGCCGTTGCCGAACCAGCCGGCGGCGCCACCGACGCCACCGTTGGCCCCCACGCCGCCCGCACCGCCGACGCCACCGCTACCGAACAACCCGGCGGCGCCACCGGCACCGCCGACCTGACCGGCCGCGCCGGATCCGCCTGCCCCACCGTTGCCCCACAACAGGCCGCCGGCACCGCCGGCGGCGCCGGTCCCCGCCGCGCCGTTGGCGCCGTTGCCGATCAGCGGGCGCTGGAACAGCGCCTGGGTGGGCGCGTTGATCAGATCCGTCGCGGCTTGCAACGGGTTGACGTTGGCGACCTCGGCGGCCGAGTAGGCACCACCCGCCGAACTCAAGGCCTGCACGAACTGCTGGTGAAACGTCTGGGCTTCCAGGCTCAGCGCCTGATAGCCCTGCGCGTGCGTGCCGAACAACGCGGCGATGGCCGCCGACACCTCGTCGCGGGCTGCCGGTAACAACGACGCGATGGGTGCCGACCATGCGCCGTGGGCCTCGGTGATCGACGTTCCCAAGATCTCCAAGTTCGCCGCGGCCGAGGCGAACAGATCCGGGGCAGCCACCAAATACGACATCGCTGAAACTCCTGTGGTTCATAGCTGACGAGGTCACTCGAATGGGGAATGTACATGCTCTCGACAACGAAATGCCAGAAGTTGAAACAGGAATTTTCAGATTTTTCTGGAGGGCTTATCCGGCGTTCGCCTGGACGCCCGCCGCGGGCCCATCACTGAATGTTTGCCGGACAGTGTTTGAATTCATAATCATCCACTGCGGTCTCATCGACGTCTTCTCAGGCAGCCAGACATATTATTCATAAGTAGTTGTGCTGCAACGTGTTTGACAATCTGTCAGATACCTCGAAACGTAGGGCCCGGTACTGACGCAAGTTGAATACGAAATGCTTTCGGTGCTCGGAATCGTGGATGAAACAGCCTTGTCGCAAGCGGGCAACCCGCGGTATTAAAGTTTGCTAGAGGGCGTAGTTGCGGCTGCGCGGCGACGTTGTGCGCGTGACAGTTGCGGTCGCGGATGTCACGAACGACGGCACGCCGCCGCCCACGCCGACAGACCCTTTCGGGGGTAGACAGAGCGGTCTGCCAGCTAACGCCGGGACGCTATCGAACCGGATCGGCTACTTGCCGTACCGACGATGCCGCATGGTGTAGTCGCGCAGGGCGCGCAGGAAGTCCACGCGCCGAAACGCCGGCCAGTGCGCCTCGGTGAACCACATCTCCGAGTAGGCGCTCTGCCACAGCAGGAATCCGGACAGCCGCTGCTCCCCCGAGGTGCGGATCACCAGGTCCGGGTCGGGCTGCCCGGAGGTGTAAAGGTTCTCCGAGATGCCCTCGACAGTGACCGCCTCGATAAGCTCCTCGGCGCTGGCGCCGTTGGCGAGTTGCTTGTTCAGCAGGGCCCGAACCGCGCCGACGATTTCCTGCCGTCCCCCGTAGCCCACCGCGACGTTGACGTGGAAGGTGGCGTTCTGCGGAGTGGAGTCCACCGCGTCCCGCAGTCGACGCGCCGGCTCTTCGCCGAGCAGCGCGAGATCGCCGACGGTACGCACGCTCCAGCGGTTGGCCGGCGCGCAGATCTCCTCGACGACATCGGTGATGATCTCGATCAGGGCGGTGAGCTCGTCGGCGTCGCGCTGCAGGTTCTCGGTGGACAGCAGGTAGACGGTGGTCATCTCGATCCCGGCTTCCTGGCACCACCGCAGCATCTCGGCGATCTTGACTGCCCCCATGCGGTAACCGACGCTGACGTCGTCGTAGCCCAAGCTGCGCGCCCAGCGGCGATTCCCGTCGCACAAGACCGCGATGTGACGCGGCAACTCGGATCTCGTCGCGGCCAGACCCTGCCGCAGCCGCAGCTCGTACAGCCGGTACAACGGCTCCTTGAGGCGCGGCGGGACGATCTCCACGAGGATCACCCTACTGTGACGTGCGCCAGTTTCTCGGGTCGAATTCCGGCTATATCACTGAATGTCCATCAGGTTCTACTCAGCTGATTTCGCTAACCTGATATGACCCCATCGCTAGATCACAGACGAGGACAGATGAGCAGCCAAACCAGCACGCTCACCAACGCTGAGCAGGAAAAGGACGAATCCTCGCCGGTGCAGACCGCCCAGGATGCGGTCGAAGGCGCAGCGCACCAGATCGTCGAGGGCGTCGCCAAGGTCCTGACCAAGCCCCGTTTCCGCGGCTGGATCCACGTCTACTCGGCCGGCACGGCGGTCGCCGCGGGCGCCTCGCTGGTAGCGGTGTCCTGGGCGGTGGATTCCACCAAAGCCGGCCTGGCGACGATGCTCTACACCTTCGCCACCATCATCATGTTCACCGTCAGCGCCACCTACCACCGGGTGAACTGGAAGTCCGCCACCGCGCGGACCTGGATGAAGCGCGCAGACCACTCGATGATCTTCGTCTTCATCGCAGGCAGCTACACACCGTTCGCGCTGCTTGCCCTACCGGGCCACGACGGCCACGTGGTGCTGGCCATCGTCTGGGGCGGTGCGCTGGCCGGAGTCACGCTGAAGATGCTGTGGCCCTCGGCGCCGCGCTGGGTGGGGGTGCCGCTGTACATCCTGCTGGGCTGGGTCGCGGTCTGGTACACCGGGACGATCCTGCACAACGCCGGAGTCGCGGCCATGGTGCTGCTCTTCGTCGGCGGCGCGCTGTACAGCATCGGCGGCGTCCTCTACGCGGTGAAGTGGCCGGACCCGTGGCCGAGCACCTTCGGCTACCACGAGTTCTTCCACGCCTGCACCGCGGTCGCGGCGATCTGCCACTACATCGCGATGTGGTTCGTCGTCTTCTAGAGCGCGTTCTAGAGCTGGGTCATGTCGGCCGCTGACCAGTAAGCCTTCATCGCGGTGACCTTGCCGCTGTCGTCGAACACCATCGTCTCGATGGGCTCGATGCGCATCGTGTGGGCGCCGATGGTGACCGTGAGCCGGAAGTGGAACGCCGCTTCGTTGCCGCAGACTCGCAGCGTCACCAGTTCGCATTCACGTTGTGCGCCTGTCACTACCGAGTAAAAACCCTGGATGGCGCGGGTGCCGATGTGCACTTCGCCGCCGACCGGATCCTCCAGCGTGGCGTCGTCGGCGTAGAACGCGGTCAGATCCGCGGCGCTGCCGTCGCTCACGGTCTTGATGTAGCGGTGCACCGTGTCGGTGATCAGCTGGACACGGTCGGCGGCGTTCGGCATGGGACGCACGCTACTACCCGGGCACGCCGAGGGCCGACGCGAGATGGTCGGCGCCGGTGACCGGCAGATCGCAGACCCGACCGCGACACACATAGGCGGCGTCGGCGCCGTTGACCCGGTCGCGTCCGGCCAGCAGCGGCGACGAGTCCACCGGGCCGCCGACGACGATCGCTCCGCCGGGGGCGAGCCGGCGGGCTTCGGCCAACAACGACGACGGTTCGGCGCAGGACACCGCGATCTGCAGCGGGCCGCGGACGGCCGCTTCCGCGACGGCCAGCCAATGTCCGGCTGAGCGGGGCGCGCGCGCCAGCAAAACCGAGTGGGCACCCAGGGTCTCGCCCGCGACTTGCAGATAACGCTCGGCGCGTGGTCCGTCCACCAGATGCGCCGCGGTCAGCAGCGCCTCGGCGATCGACGACGCACCCGACGGCGTCGCGCCGTCCAGCGGGTCGGCCGGCCGTAGCACCAGCTGCTCGGCGTCGTCGGCGGTGTCGAACCACCGGCCGTGCCGCTGCGGATCACCGAAATGCTGCACCGCCGCGTCCAGCAGCCGGGTGGCCGAGACAAGCCATCGTCCGTCGGCCGTGGCTTGGTAGAGCGCCGTGAGCCCGACGGCCAGCATGGCGTGGTCCTCGAGGATCGCCGCACTGTCGCCCACCACTCCACCCAGGCTGGCGCGCCGCAGCCGGCCGTTGACCACGTGCAGTTCGAGTAGCGCGCTCGCGCAGCGCCGGGCCGCGTGGACCAGCTCCGGGTCGCCGAGCGCGACGCCGGCTTCGACGAGTGCGGTGATCGCCAGTCCGTTCCAGGCGGTCACCACCTTGTCATCGCGCCCGGGCTGCACCCGGGTATGCCGGGCGGCCAGCAAGCGGGCCCGGACGGTCTCCAGTCGCGCCAGGTCGTCGGGCTCGCTGAGCAATTGCAGCACCGAGGTGCCGTGCTCGAAGGTGCCCGACTCGGTGACATTGAAAACCCTTGCCGCCCAACGGCCGTCGTCGGCGCCCAGCACCTGGGTCAGTTGGGCGGGCGTCCACACATAGGTCGACCCTTCGCGGCCGTCGGCGTCGGCGTCCAGCGAAGAGACGAACATGTCGTCCGCGACGAGGTCGTCGAGCAGGAACCGAGCGGTCTGCGCCGTGATCCGGCGCGCCAGCGGGTCCCCGGTCCGCCGCGCCCAGTGCGCGTAAACCCGCAGTAGCAGCGCGTTGTCGTACAGCATTTTCTCGAAATGCGGTATCACCCAGGCGTTGTCGACGCTGTAGCGGGCGAAGCCGCCGGCGAGTTGGTCGTAGATGCCGCCGCGGGCCATCGCGTTGCCGGTGCGGGTCACCGCCTGGAGCGCGGCGGGCGACCCGGTTCGCTCGTAGTTGCGCAGCAGTGCCTCCAGCAACGCCGACGGCGGGAATTTGGGGGCGTGGCCGAAGCCGCCGTGGACGGTGTCCTGTTCGCCCAGTACGACGGCGACGGCATGGTCGCACAGTTCCGGGGCCACCTCGGGACCGCCGCCGGGCAGTCCCGAGCTCATCGAGCGCAGCTCCCCGGCGATGTGGTCCGAAGCTTCCTCGACCTCACCGCGACGTTCCCGCCAGGTGTCGCTGATCGCCGAAAGCAGTTGCAAGAAGCTGTCTTTGGGGTAGTAGGTGCCGCAGAAGAACGGCCGGCCGTCCGGGGTCAGAAAGCACGTCATCGGCCAGCCGCCCTGCCCGGTCAACGCGACGGTGGCGTTCATGTAGACGGAGTCGATGTCGGGCCGCTCTTCGCGATCGACCTTGATGCAGACGAAGTCCGCGTTCATCGCCGCCGCGACGTCGTCGTCCTCGAACGACTCGTGCGCCATCACGTGACACCAGTGGCAGGCGGCGTACCCGATCGACAACAGAATCGGCACGTCGCGCGCGGCGGCGTCGGCCAGCGCCTGCGGCGTCCACTGCTGCCAGTGCACCGGGTTGTCGGCGTGCTGGCGCAGGTAGGGGCTGGTGGCCTGCGCGAGGGTGTTGGTGCCCGCGCCGTCAGCCGGGGTCATGAGCGGCCGGCCGCGCGGGTCCGTCGCCGTCGGACCCCGGGTCGGCGCGGTCGACCGTGTCGGTGCCGTCGTCGGCGGCCTGGTCCGGTTCCGGGTGCTGCCGGTCGAACGATTCGGGGACCTTCTTGAGCTGCCGGTTCATCGAGCGCACCAGGAAGACCGTGGCGACGACCAGCAGCACGACGATCAACAAGCCCAGCGGGCTGGCCTTGCCGAAGTCGGGGCCGGGGTTGCGGGTGCCGCCGTCTGCAATCACGGTGAGCAGAAGGGCGTTCACTGGTCCGGCTCGATTCCGGCGAACAGGTCGGTCTCGGGCAGTGCCACCGGGACCCGCGAGCGGGCCAGCTCGAATTCCTCGGTCGGCCACAGCCGCTCCTGCCACGAGATCGGGGCGGCGAAGAACTCGGCGTTCGGGTCGATCTGGGTGGCGTGCGCGAGCAGCGCATCGTCACGCTGGCCGAAATACGCCGAGCACTCCACGCGGGTGGTCACCCGTTTCTCGAAGTGGTCGTGCTCGGGCAACCAGTGCTTGAGCCATTTGTCGAACGGCCCCTTTTGGCCGTGCTTCTCGAACTCGTCCTGCAACAGCTGCATCCGGGCCCGCAGGAAACCGTGCACGTAGTAGAGCTTGGACACCGTCCAGGGTTCGCCGGCATCGGCGAACCGCCGGTGGTCACTGCCCGCCTCGTAGGCGGCGACGGAAACCTGATGGCAGCGGATGTGATCAGGGTGCGGGTAACCGCCGTTCTCGTCGTAGGTGATCATCACGTGCGGTCGGAACTCCCGGACCACCCGCACCAGCGCCTCGGTGCACGTCTCCAGCGGCGCCAGCGCGAAGCAGCCTTCGGGTAGCGGCGGCGGCGGGTCTCCTTTGGGTAGGCCGGAGTCGACGAAGCCCAGCCAGGTGTGCTCCACGCCCAGGATCTCGGCCGCTTTGGCCATCTCGTCGCGGCGGATCTCGTGGATGTGTCCGTGTACGTCGGGCAGGTCCATCGCGGGGTTGAGGATGTCGCCGCGTTCACCACCGGTCAACGTCACCACCAGCACTTGGTGACCCTCATCGGCGTACCGGGCGAGGGTCGCGGCGCCCTTGCTGGATTCGTCGTCGGGGTGGGCATGTACCGCCATCAACCGCAGCTTGCTCACGTGCTCCCTAGTGTTCGTCCGGCTCTGTCGAGTGCCACCTATAATTCCAGTTCTCCTGTACCCCACAACTCCCCAGGGCATGACTGACGATTCGCTCGAGCGTCCCGAGGCACGCTACGGCCGCACCCGCCTCTCCCGGAAATCACGGCGTTGGGTGATCCTCGGTCTGACCGCGGCGGCCCTGGCGGCGGGCATCGCCATCGCAGTCGTCGGCTACCAGCGGATCGGCACTGCCCCGGTCACCGGGACGCTGGCGGGCTATCAAGTGATCGACGACGAGACGGCCTCGGTGATCATCAGCGTCACCCGCAAGGACCCGTCGCGCCCGGTGGACTGCATCGTGCGGGTGCGGTCCAAGGACGGCAGCGAGACCGGCCGGCGCGAGGTGCTGGTGCCGCCGGCCGAGCAGGCCACGGTGCAGGTCACCGCGACCCTGAAATCCAGCAAGCCGCCGGTGATCGCGGACGTATACGGCTGCGGCACAGACATACCCGCCTATCTGCGCTCGCCGTGACCGCCCGACAAACGCCGAACTGCGGATATGTCAGTCATCATCGGTTAGCGCGGTGGTAACGTAGTCGAGTGCACGGTCCTGCTTGGGACCGTGTATTGCTGCATTAGGGGCGGGGGGACTGGCCCCGAAGCGGGATCAGTATTCACGCGAATACGCGGAACGACAAAGCAAGGAGCGCCACGAGATGACGGACACTCAGGTGACCTGGTTGACCCAGGAGTCACATGACCGACTCAAGGCCGAGCTCGATCAGCTGATCGCCAATCGTCCGGTCATCGCCGCTGAAATCAACGACCGCCGCGAAGAGGGGGACCTGCGGGAGAACGGCGGATATCACGCCGCCCGCGAGGAGCAGGGCCAGCAGGAAGCCCGCATCCGGCAGCTGCAGGATCTGCTCAACAACGCCAAGGTTGGCGAGGCGCCCAAGCAGTCCGGTGTCGCGCTGCCCGGTTCGGTGGTGAAGGTCTACTACAACGGCGACAAGTCCGACAGCGAGACCTTCCTGATCGCCACCCGCCAAGAGGGCGTCAACGACGGCAAGCTTGAGGTCTACTCGCCGAATTCACCGCTGGGTGGCGCGCTGATCGACGCCAAGGTCGGCGAAACCCGCAGCTACAAGGTGCCCAGCGGCAACACGGTCGAGGTGACGCTCGTCAGCGCGGAGCCCTACCACTCCTGAGTCCTGCTTAGGGCGCCGAGAGTGAAGCGCGCGACGCCTGAGCGGGGTGTCGCGTCGTCAGTTTCACGCTCGGCGGAGACGCAGACCGGCGGGAAGTCAGGCCAGCGCCTGTTCGAGATCACCGAGCAGGTCGGCGACGTCTTCGATACCCACCGAGAGTCGCACCAGGTCGTCAGGAACTTCCAGCTGTGACCCGGCAGTGGACGCGTGCGTCATGGCGCTGGGGTGTTCGATCAGCGATTCCACCCCGCCCAGCGATTCGGCGAGGATGAAGATCTTGGTGCCGGCACACAGCTGCTCGGCCGCCTGCCGTCCGGCGCGCATCCGCACCGACACCATGCCGCCGAAACCGGACATCTGCCGCGCGGCGACCTGGTGACCGGGGTGGTCGGGCAGGCCGGGGTACAGCACGGCGCTCACCGCCGGATGTTCGGCCAGGAATTGCGCGACGGCTGCGGCGTTCTCGCTGTGCCGCTGCATCCGCAACACCAGAGTCTTGATTCCCCGGATGGTCAGGTACGCGTCGAACGGGCCCGGCACCGCGCCCGCGCCGTTCTGCAGGAACGCGAACGCCTGGTCGAGTTCTTCGTCGTCGGTGACCAGCGCGCCGCCCACGACGTCGGAGTGACCACCGATGTACTTGGTGGTCGAGTGCAGCACGATGTCGGCGCCCAACGTCAGCGGGCGCTGCAGCGCGGGTGAGGCAAAGGTATTGTCCACCAACACTTTCGCCGACGTCTCGGCTCCCAACTGGGCGATACCGGCGATGTCGGCGATGGACAGCAGCGGGTTGGTCGGCGTCTCCACCCAGATCAACCGCGTCTGCGAAGTGATGGCTGCCCGCACCGCGTCCAGGTCTGACAGCGCCACCGGGGTGTAGGCGACGCCCCATTGCGTGAAGACCTTGTCGATCAGCCGGAAGGTGCCGCCGTAGGCGTCGTCGGGAATGACCACGTGGTCCCCGGGTCGCAACACGGCGCGCAGCACACAGTCGGTCGCGGCCATGCCGGAACTGAATGCGCGCCCGAACCTGCCGTCCTCGATCGCGGCCAGCGCGGCCTCCAACGCCGACCGGGTCGGGTTGCCGGTGCGCGCGTACTCGAACCCGCCGCGCAGGCCGCCGACCCCGTCCTGGGCGAAGGTGCTGCTGGCGTAGATCGGGGGGTTGACGACGCCGGTCGCGGGATCCGGGCGATAGCCGGCATGGATCGCCTTGGTGGCCAGGCCGGTGAAGACGTGTTCATCGCTCATCGAGGGCCAGCCTAATCGCGTCCAGCGCCGCTCGGGCATTGAGTGTGCGCCTACGGCCTTGAGCGTGAAGCTATGGCTTCCAGGGTGAAGCCAGGGCGGGAAATCGCGAATTCTCCCGCCCTGCTTGCACTTTCAAAGCCCTGTGTTCACTCTCGTCCGGCCGCGGGACCCGCATCCGGTCCGATTGACTCGATTCGGATCAGAGTGGCAGGCAGACCGTTGTCATGATCTTGTCGGCTAGGGTTTGACGCGTCTTATCCCACAACGGGAACAGGAACCCGACATAGCAGATGATCGCGTCGACGAAGTGCGCGAGCTGGCGCACCAACGACATGCTGAATCCCAGCGGGTCGCCGCTGACCTCGCTGACCACCTTGAACTTCATGATCGACTTGCCGATGCTCGACCCCGTGACGCCCTGCTTGTAGCCGTAGTTCCAAACCACGTAGGCAGCGATCGCCCCGTTTGCCACCAAATTCAGCAGCGTGGCGACGATCGAGTCGTCCGGCACGACCAGCGCTATCGCCGTCGTGATTGCACCGATGACCAGCACCGGGGCGAAATCGATCAGGAATGCAAGCGCCCGGGTTCCCCACGGGGTGTAGGACTCCGTCGGCAGCTCCCTGATCGCCGGGCCGGGCGGCGGCGGTGCGACCGCACCCGTGGGTGGTGGCGGCGGCGGGTAGCCACCGGGCGGCGGCGGTGGCGGTGCCGCACCGGCGACCGCAGGCGGATTGAATCCGGCACCGCCCCCGGCGTTCGGCGGCGGCGGAAACCCGCCCGACGGTGAGCCGCCGGACGACCCGGGCGGCGGAGGCGGGGGTGGGTAGGACCCGCCGGGGGGCGGCTGAGCGGTCATGGGCAACCTTCCGACGAGGACTAGCTGAACTTAGCGGGATACTAGCGTCGTCGCGTTCCCTCGGACAGGAAGCCCAACAGGTCGTAGCGGGTGATCACCCCGACCGGCTTGCCCTCCTCCACCACCATCAGCGCGTCCCAGTCGCGCAACGCCTTGCCTGCCGCGCTGGCCAGTTCACCTGCCCCGATCAGCCGCAACGGCGGGCTCATATGTTGCGACACCGCGTCGGCCAGCTTGGCGCGACCTTCGAACACCGCCGACAACAGTTCGCGTTCGGAGACACTGCCCGCGACCTCACCGGCCATCACCGGAGGCTCGGCGCCGACGACCGGCATCTGCGACACCCCGTACTCGCGCAGGATGCCGATGGCGTCGCGCACGGTCTCCGACGGATGGGTGTGCACCAGATCGGGTAGCGCACCGGACTTGCGCCGCAACACATCCCCCACCGTTGCCTCCGCGGCCGAGCCGTCGAGGCGGCTGCGCAGGAACCCGTACGACGACATCCAGGCGTCGTTGAAGATCTTGGCCATGTAGCCGCGTCCGCCGTCGGGCAGCAGGACGACGACCAAGCTGTCCGGTCCAGCCTGTTCGGCGACTTTCAGCGCCGCCACGACGGCCATCCCGCAGGATCCGCCGACCAGCATGGCTTCTTCACGCGCCAATCGCCTGGTCATGTCGAATGAGTCGGAGTCCGAGACGGCGATGATCTCGTCGGGCACCGCCGGGTCGTAGGCGGCGGGCCAGAAGTCTTCGCCGACGCCCTCGACGAGGTAGGGCCGGCCGGTGCCACCGGAGTACACCGAGCCTTCCGGGTCGGCGCCGATGATGCGCACCCGCCCGTCGGAGACCTCTTTGAGGTAGCGGCCCGCGCCGGTGATGGTGCCGCCGGTCCCGATGCCGGCGACGAAGTGGGTGACCTTGCCGTCGGTGTCGGCCCAGATCTCCGGGCCGGTGGTGGCGTAATGGCTAGCCGGACCCTCCGGGTTGGAGTACTGGTCGGGTTTCCACGCGCCCTCGGTTTCGCGCACCAGTCGGTCGGACACGCTGTAGTAACTGTCCGGATCCTCCGGCGGCACCGCCGTCGGGCACACCACGACCTCGGCTCCATACGCGCGCAACACGTTTCGTTTGTCCTCGCCGACTTTGTCGGGGCAGACGAATACACATTTGTAGCCGCGGCGCTGGGCGATCAGAGCCAGTCCGACACCGGTGTTGCCCGAGGTGGGCTCGACGATGGTGCCGCCTGGCTTCAGTTCGCCGCTGGCCTCGGCGGCATCGATCATCCGCTCGGCGATCCGGTCCTTGGAGCTGCCGCCGGGGTTGAGGTACTCGACTTTGGCGGCCACTACGCCCGCGCCTGGGGGGACGACGGAGTTCAGCCGAACCAGCGGGGTACCGCCGATGAGGTCACTGATGTGCTGCGCGATTCGCATGCGCCTATGGTCTCAGGCGGTTTCGCGCGGCGCCGCACTCGGGCCGACCGCTGGCCCTCGCGTCGCCTGCTGGCCCGTCGCGCCCGCTAGCCCGTGGCCTCGCCCGCTAACCCGTCGCCTCGCGGATGTACTCCCCGATCTGCCGCAACGAGCGTTCCGCCTCGGGCAGTACCGGTCCGGCGACCTGGAAGTCGTGCACCTGTCCCGGCCAGACCCGCACCTCGGCCGGCACCCCCGCCGCGGCCAGCCTGCGTGCCGCCAACTGTGCGTCGTGCAGCAACACCTCAGAGCCGGACACGTGGATCAACGTCCGCGGCAGGCCGGGTTCGATGTGCTCGAGCGGTTCGTAGATATCTTCGGGACGACCGAATTTCTTGTTCTTCGCCGCACAGCTAGCAACTAATTGACCAAGCGCGTCAAAAGCCCTGGACGGAAACATTGCGTCCGTTTTGATATTCGGATGGGCCTGCTTGTCTTCCTTTGCCAGCTGCAGCAACGGCGAGATCGCCACCAGCGCCGCGGGCTCCTCGCCTTCACGCAGCAGCCGCTGCGCGAGGGACAGCGCCAGGTAGCCGCCGGCGGAGTCGCCGGCCAGCACGATCTGCTCCGGGTCGTATCCCAGCTCGCGCAACCAGTAGTAGCCGTCGTAGCAGTCGTCGAGAGCCATCCCGATGGAATGCTTGGGCATCAGCCGGTAGTTGACGACGAGAACGGGCGCGTCAGCAAACTTCGACAGTGTCTCGACCAGTCGGCCGTGGGAATTTGCTCCACAGGTCAGGAACGCGCCGCCGTGCAGGTACAGCACGACCCGTCGGGTACCGTCGGCGGGCAGCACACCGGATGCCCGAACCAGTTGCGCGCAAGCATTTGGCAGCTTCACCTCGGCTCGTACACAGTTGGTCGCGGGCAGCAGCACGCGGGCCGCATGATCGATCAAACCCCAGGGCCAAGGCAGGTGCGGGACGTAGCTACCGGCAGCCAGAACGGGTCGTATCGTGACGCGCGTCGCAAGCGTGGCTAACCGCGCAGCGACACTTGGGCCGGCCTCGACCACCTCGACGGGTGCGCCGTCACTGATGGCAAACCTGCGGGCTTCGAGTCTACGGGCCTTCAGCGCGTCGCGCGGGCGAATCGTGACTCTGGGTGAACCGGAGACCTTACTTGGAGCGGTCATGCTCAACACTTCCTACGCCGTTGTAGTCCGATACAGCATGTGACGAGTTCGATGGTGCCGAGCTCGCAAACTTAGCTTGGCAGCCGATTACCCACTCGACATCCGTTTATTCAGTTCGATATCGCATTTGTTTCACACCGTAACCGGTTTGTTCTTCAGCTACCCACGAAATGAGCACAACAGTTCTAAACTAGATCCGTGAGCATGCGCGTGCCACGGCGTTCCACGATCGCTCTGGCCACTGCGGGTGCACTCGCCTCGACGGGCACGGCCTATCTGGGCGCACGCAACCTGCTGGTGGGTCAGGCGACGCATGTGCGAACCGTGATCCCGAAATCCTTCGACATGCCGCCGCGCGCCGACGGCGTCTACGCGCCCGGCGGTGCGCCGGTGCAGCGCTGGCGGCGGGGAACGCCGTTCGATCTGCACCTGATGATGTTCGGCGACTCGACCGCCACCGGCTACGGATGCAGCAGCGCCGAGCACGTGCCGGGCGTGCTGATCGCGCGCAAGCTGGCCGAGCAGACCGGCATGCGGATCCGGTTGAGCACCAAGGCGATCGTCGGTGCCACCTCCAAAGGTCTGGTGGGACAGGTCGACGCGATGTTCGTGGCCGGTCCGCCGCCGGACGCGGCGGTGATCATGCTGGGCGCCAACGACATCACCGCACTCAACGGGGTCGGCCCGTCGGCGCAGCGGCTGGGCTCGTGTGTGCGCAAGCTGCGCAACCGGGGCGTCGTGGTGGTGGTGGGCACCTGCCCGGATTTCGGTGTCATCACCGCCATCCCGCAGCCGTTGCGCCACCTGGCGCATACCCGCGGTTCGCAGTTGGCCCGCGCCCAAGCCGCCGCCGTGCGGGCTGCCGGCGGTGTGCCGGTGCCGCTGGCATTGCTGTTGGCACCGCGTTTCCGCAGCGGCACTCCCGAGTTGATGTTCTCCGCGGACCGGTACCACCCGTCGGCCACCACCTACGCACTGGCGGCCGAGGAGTTACTGCTGGCCATGCATCAAGCTCTGAGTGAGAAGGCCGGAATTGCGTTGCCGCCGTTGCCTTCTCGATCCACCGCTCTGGCCGGCGGCAGCAGCGAGCAGCGACGCACGATTTTGTCGCGGCTGTGGCGGCGCCAGGCAGCACCCGTCGCGGAGACGGTCGACGGGTAGCGACTAGATTTATTGCGTCTCGTCCTAGCCGGGCCGGGTGGGCGTTCCCATCTGCGCCACTCTCCGAGGGAGCCGTCATGCCCGAAGCCGTCATCGTCTCAACTGCCCGTTCACCGATCGGCCGCGCCATGAAGGGTTCGTTGGTCGGCATGCGGCCCGACGATCTGGCCACCCAGATGGTGCGCGCCGCACTCGACAAGGTGCCGGCACTGAACCCGCACCAGATCGACGACCTGATCCTGGGTTGCGGCCAGCCGGCCGGTGAGTCCGGTTTCAACGTCGCGCGCGTGGTCGCCGTGCAGCTCGGCTACGACTTCCTGCCGGGCACCACCGTCAACCGATACTGCTCGTCGTCGCTGCAGACCACCCGCATGGCGTTCCACGCGATCAAGGCCGGCGAGGGCGACGCGTTCATTTCGGCCGGTGTGGAGACGGTGTCCCGGTTCGCCAAGGGCAGCGCCGACTCCTGGCCGGACACCAAGAACCCGCTGTTCGACGAGGGCCAGCAGCGCACGGCCGCCGCTGCCGCGGGTGCCGACGAATGGCACGACCCCCGCGCCGACGGGAACGTGCCCGACATCTACATCGCGATGGGTCAGACCGCCGAGAACGTGGCCGCGCTGACCGGCATCAGCCGCGAAGACCAGGATCACTGGGGAGTACGCAGCCAGAACCGCGCCGAGGAGGCGATCAAGAACGGCTTCTTCGAGCGTGAGATCAGCCCGGTCACCCTGCCCGACGGCAGCACCGTCAGCACCGACGACGGCCCCCGCGCGGGTACCACCTACGAGAAGATCAGCGAGCTCAAGCCGGTGTTCCGGCCCAACGGCACGGTCACCGCGGGCAACGCCTGCCCGTTGAACGACGGCGCCGCCGCGGTCGTGATCACCAGCGACACCAAAGCCAAGGAACTCGGCCTGACGCCGTTGGCGCGCATCGTGGCCACGGGTGTGAGCGGGCTGTCCCCGGAGATCATGGGCCTGGGCCCGATCGAGGCGGTGAAGCAGGCGCTGGGGCGGGCGGGCATGTCGGTGAACGACATCGATTTGTTCGAGATCAACGAGGCGTTCGCAGTGCAGGTGCTGGGCTCGGCGCGCGAGCTGGGCATCGACGAGGACAAGCTGAACGTCTCGGGCGGGGCGATCGCGCTGGGCCACCCGTTCGGCATGACGGGTGCGCGCATCACCGCTACCCTGCTGAACAACCTGCAGACCCACGACAAGACATTCGGTGTGGAGACCATGTGTGTCGGGGGCGGGCAGGGTATGGCGATGGTGATCGAGCGGCTGTCATAGCTGCTTTGGCGTTGACTCTGCGTTCAGGGCGCAAAAGTGCGAGAAGGCGGCGTCCTCAGCGCAGACTCAACGCACTCCCGACCCCGCCGTCCGTTGACTCTGCGTTCAGGGCGCAAAAGTGCGAGAAGGACGCACCCTCAGCGCAGACTCAACGCACTCCCGACCCCCGCCGTCCGTTGACTCTGCGTCCAGGGCGCAAAAGTGCGAGAAGGCGGCACCCTCAGCGCAGACTCAACGCACTCCCGACCCCGCCGTCCGCTGACTCTGCGTCCACGGCGCAAAAGTGCGAGAAGGCGGCGTCCTCAGCGCAGACTCAACGCAACGAGCACGCGTCCCAGGCACAATGCATTCGGCGAATGATATCTGCGGCCCGATGCCGACTCACCACCCTGACGACGGTCCAACCGACCTCGTTGATGTACTCCTGGCGTTCGACGTCCCACGCGTACTGTTCCGGGTTGGTCCAGTGCTGCTCGCCGTCGTATTCGGCCGCCAACATCATGTCTTCCCAGCCCATGTCAAGGAAGTACCGGGGCAATCCGTCTGGCCCCAGCACCGGTATCTGCGTGCGAGGCTTCGGGAAACCCGCATCGATCAACAGCAGCCGCAGCCAGGTTTCCTTTGGTGATTGAGCCCCGCCGTCCACCAGACCCAGCGCGGCTTCCAGTTGGCGCAAGCCGCGGGTATGCCGATGGCCGGCAGCCAACTCCTCGACATCGGAAACTTTGAAGTCGGTCGCCGCAGCAAGGGCATCGAGTCTGGCAACGGCGCGACCGAGGGGTCCGCGGCGGCCGATGTCGAAGGCGGTGCGCTCGGGCGTCGTCACCGGCATTCCCTGCAGCCGTTGGAACTCGCCAGCTAACAACAACTCATCGCGCGTCACGACGCGCGGCGGTGTCCTCGCGTTGCGCCAGATCAACTCGACTGGCGCGTCGTGGTCAACCCATTTGGCGCCGAGCATCGCCGATGCAGCGGCACCGGCTATTACCGCTTCCCGACGCGACCAGAGCCACGCGGCAACAGTGCGTTGTCGCAACGACGGCTCGACTCCTTTGTCCAGGTAGACATTCGGCATGATCGCGCGGTAATACTTGCGAAGCTCGTACTTACTCAGCTCGCCCGCGGCAAGCGCCTCACTGCCGATGAATAGTCCACCTGCGTAGTTCATGACGGAATGGTGCCAGCGCGCACCGACACCTCAGTTGACTCTGCGCTCAGGGCGACAAAGTGCGAGTAACCCACGCCCTCAACGCAGACTCAACGCGAGAGCCCAGACAAAGAGAAAGCCGGCACGCGATGGCGTGCCGGCTTTGCCCGTCGAGGGGATCGACTAGTCGTTCTGGAAATAACTCAGCAGGCGCAGGATCTCGGTGTACAGCCAGACCAGCGTCACGGTCAGGCCCAGCGCGATTCCCCACGCCGCCTTCTCCGGCGCCCCCGCGCGGATCATCTGGTCGGCGGCGTCGAAGTCGATCAGGAAGCTGAAGGCGGCGATGCCGATGCAGATCAGCGAGAAGATGATCGCGATAGTCCCGCCGTTACGCAGCGGGCCGGCACCGTCGGTGAAGAAGCTCATGATCAGGTTGCCGATCGACAGCACAACCGCACCGATCAACGCAGCGAAAAGCATCCGGGCGAACTTAGGCGTGACGCGAATTGCGCCCGTCTTGTAGACGACAAGCATGCCGAAGAACACGCCGAGCGTGCCCAGGATGGCTTGGCCGATCATCACCCCGGCATTCGGCGACTGACCGCCGATATTCACATTGAAGGTCAGCAGGAATGAAAAAGCGCCGAGGAACAGACCTTCCAACGCGGCGTAACTCAGGACAAGCGCCGGCTTGTCCTGCCTGCCCGTGAAGATCGTGAACATCAACAATCCGAAGCCGCCCAAGCCACCGACCAGGACAAACGGAAACGCCAGCATTTTGTTAGCGGCCACCATGAAGTACGACACCGCCGCGACAGCCGACAGGGCGGCCAGCGTCAGGCCGGTCTTGGTGACGACGTCATCGATGGTGAGCGGGCGCGAAGGCCTCACCTGCGGCTGGTAAGGAGCGTAGGGGTCACCCTGGTACCCCGGCGCCAGACCGGGACCGAATTGCGCATACCCGCCCTGCTGCTTCGGCAGCGAGCGGAATACCGGGTTGCTTGTCTCCCGCACCGTCGGATCCTCTCTGAGATTCATGTGGCTGTTAGCCGACGAACAACTGCTCAACGATTGGTGGTCCGCTCGGGTTCCCCAGCGGAGCTGCTGTGTCTAGTTCGTCCGGGACTCCTGTACCCAGTCCGGATGAAGGTCCGGATAGCCCTCAACCTTAGCCCCGCGGGCATCGGCGAGCGAGTAACGATCTAGATTGCTGGTCAAACTCATGGTCGACGTGGCCGCGGTAGGCCAGGTATTCCGACGAGGGGAGACGAGCGGGTGACTGGGGCCGTAACTGGGGAGTCCGACGAGGTTCTGACCCGAGTAGACGGCGGGGTCGGCTTCGTCACCCTCAATCGGCCGAAGGCGATCAACTCGCTGAGCCAGAACATGGTCGAGTTGCTGGCCACGGTCCTGACCCGGTGGGAGCGTGACGAGGCGGTGCGCGCGGTGGTGCTCACCGGCGCCGGCGAGCGCGGGTTGTGCGCCGGCGGCGACGTGGTGGCGCTCTATCACAGCGCCCGCAAAGACGGCGTCGAGGCGCGACGGTTCTGGCGCGACGAGTATCTGCTCAACGGACAGATCGGCCGGTTTCCCAAGCCCTACGTGGCGGTGATGGACGGCATCGTGATGGGCGGCGGCGTCGGGGTCAGCGCCCACGCGAATACCCGGGTGGCGACCGACACCTCCAAGATCGCGATGCCCGAGGTCGGCATCGGCTTCATCCCCGACGTCGGCGGCACCTACCTGCTGGCCCGGGCGCCGGGCAAGCTGGGCCTGCACGCCGCGCTGACCGGGGCACCGTTCGACGGCGCCGACGCCATCGCGCTGGGATTCGCCGACCATTACGTGCCACACAGCGACCTGGACGCGTTCACCGCGGCGGTCGCCACCGACGGCGTCGAAGGCGCGCTCGCCCACCACGCCGTCGAACCTCCACCGAGTGGTCTTGCGGCACAACGTGAATGGATCGACGAGTGCTATTCGGCCGACACCGTCGCAGATATCGTCGCCGCGCTGCGAAGCCACGACGCGGCAGAGGCCAACAAGGCCGCGGACCTGATCGCCACCCGCTCCCCGATCGCGCTGTCGGTGACGTTCGAAGCGGTTCGCCGCGCCGGTGAACTGGAGACGCTGGAAGACGTTCTGGTGCAGGACTATCGGGTGTCCTCGGCGTCGCTGCGTTCGCACGATTTCGTCGAAGGCATCCGCGCACAACTGGTCGACAAGGACCGCAACCCGAAGTGGTCGCCGGCGAGGTTGGACGAGGTGACGGTCGCCGACGTCGCGGCCTATTTCGCGCCCCTGGACGACGACCTGAGTTTCTAGAGAGGCAAAGATGACGTACGAGACCATCCTCGTCGACCGCGACGAACGCGTCGGCATCATCACCCTGAACCGGCCCAAGGCACTGAACGCGCTCAACAGCCAGGTGATGGGTGAAGTCACCAGTGCCGCAGCCGAATTGGATGCCGACCCGGGCATCGGTGCGATCGTCATCACCGGTTCGGCCAAGGCGTTCGCCGCGGGCGCCGACATCAAGGAGATGGCCAATCTGTCCTTCGCCGACGCGTTCGGGGCCGACTTCTTCGCTCCCTGGGGCAAGCTGGCCGCCGTGCGCACCCCGACGATCGCCGCGGTAGCCGGATACGCCCTCGGCGGCGGTTGCGAGCTGGCGATGATGTGCGACCTGCTGATCGCCGCCGACACCGCGAAATTCGGCCAGCCGGAGATCAAGCTGGGTGTCATCCCGGGCATGGGTGGCTCGCAGCGGTTGACCCGCGCGATCGGCAAGGCCAAGGCGATGGACCTCATCTTGACCGGAAGGACCATCGACGCCGCCGAAGCCGAGCGCAGCGGACTGGTTTCGCGAGTGGTTCCCGCCGACGACTTGCTGACCGAGGCCAAGGCAGTCGCCACGACCATCTCGCAGATGTCGCTGCCGTCCGCGCAGATGGCCAAAGAGGCCGTCAACCGGGCATTCGAATCGACGCTGGCCGAGGGACTTCTCAACGAGCGCAGGCTTTTTCACTCGCTGTTCGCCACCGACGATCAGTCCGAGGGCATGGCGGCCTTCATCGAGAAGCGCCCGCCCGATTTCACCCACCGATGAGCGGTACCGCCACCGTCGCGACCGACGACGAGCCAAGCGACCTCGATAGGGACCTGGCGCCGCCGCTGGTGCACGGACGGTGGTGGGTCCGCAACTACACCTACACCGGGACCCTGCTGGGCCTGATCTTCCTGTGGTTGTCGCTGACGCCGTCGCTACTGCCCCGCGGTCCGCTGTTCCAGGGCGTGGTCAGCGGCGTCTCCGGCGCAATCGGTTACGGGCTGGGCGTTTTCACCGTCTGGCTGGTCCGCTACATGCGTTCGCAGAACACCACCGCCCCGGCACCGGGCTGGGCGTGGCCGCCGCTGCTCGTGGTCGGTGCGATCGGAGTGGTCGTGATGGCCATCCGGTTCCACGTGTGGCAGGACGACGTGCGGGACCTGATGGGAGTACCGCACCTGAAATGGTACGAGTACCCCTACACCGCCGCACTGTCGATGATCGTGCTGTTCACCCTGGTGGAAATCGGCAAGCTCATTCGATGGCTGGTCAGAGGTCTTGTGGCACAAGTGGATCGGATCGCGCCGTTTCGCGTGTCGGCGGCCATCGTGACCATCGGACTCACGGTGCTGACCATCAGCCTGCTCAACGGCGTGGTCCTCAAGTTCGCGATGAGATCCATGAACGGCACCTTCTCGTCGGTCAACAACGAGATGGATCCCGACACCGCTCCCCCGCGAACCAACCTGCGCTCCGGCGGTCCGGGCTCGCTGGTTTCGTGGGAGTCGTTGGGACATCAGGGCCGGCTCTTCGTCCAGGGCGGACCGTCGACGAGAAAGCTCGCCGCATTCAACGGCGCTCCGGCCACTGTGCCGATCCGGGCCTACGCGGGCCTGAAATCCGCGGACGGCATCGACGCGACCGCGGATCTGGCGGCGCGCGAGCTGATGCGCACCGGCGGCCTGCAACGCGCCGTCGTCGCGGTGGCCACCACCACCGGCACCGGATGGATCAACGAGGCGGAGGCTTCGGCGCTGGAGTACATGTATAACGGCAACACCGCGATCGTCAGCATGCAGTACTCGTTCCTGCCGAGCTGGTTGTCGTTCCTGGTGGACAAGGAGAACGCCCGGCACGCCGGGCAGGCACTGTTCGAGGCCGTCGACAAGCTGATCAAGCAGCTGCCGGAGTTCAAGCGCCCCAAACTCGTCGTGTTCGGTGAGAGCCTCGGATCATTCGGCGGTGAGGCGCCGTTCATGAGCCTCAACAACGTCCTGGCCCGCACCGACGGCGCCCTGTTCAGCGGACCGACGTTCCAGAACACGATCTGGACCCAGCTGACCGCGACCCGGGATCGCGGTTCGCCGCAATGGTTACCGATATACGACGACGGTCACAATGTGAGATTCGTTGCGCAGCAACAGGATCTGGACCGGCCCAAAGCCGAGTGGGGCCGACCGCGGGTTGTCTATCTGCAGCACGCCTCCGATCCCATCGCCTGGTGGACCCCCAACCTGTTGTTCAAAGAACCGGACTGGCTGAAGGAAACACCCGGCTCCGACGTGCTGCCCGCCATGCGCTGGATCCCGTTCATCACGTTCTTGCAGGTATCCGCCGACATGGCGGTTGCGGTCGACGTTCCCGACGGGCATGGCCACCGCTACGTCGCCAACTGCGCCGACGGTTGGGCCGCGGTGTTGTCGCCGCCGGGATGGACGCAGGACAAGACCGAACGGCTGCGACCGCTGCTGCACGCCAATGTGACGCTGGAAGGGCCGTCCGGCGACAACTAGCCGGCTGCGAGGTCCAGCACGCCGGCGGCGACCAGCGCGTGATAGCCGCCCGCCACGTCGGTCGCGCGATGCAGACCCAGGTCCAGCAGTGCGGCGGCCGCCAAGCTCGAGGTGTAGCCCTCCGAGCACAGGATCACCCACTCGACGTCGTCGCCGACGGCCTGCGGCAGGCGGGCGTCGCTGGTCGGGTCGCAGCGCCATTCCAGGACGTTGCGTTCGATCACCAGCGCGCCGGGAACCTCGCCTTCGCGGGCGCGCTGGGCGGCCGGCCGGATGTCGACGAGCACCGCGCCGCGTCGCAACGCCTCGGGCAGCTCATCGGCGGGCAGTCGGCGATACCGTTGGCGGGCCGCGTCCAGTACCCGGTCGATCCGGCTCATCCTGGCCCTTCGGGCTGATCGGTCAGTTCGGTGCGCTGCCGGCGCAGCGTATTGCGTTCGGTCACTTCGTAATACGACATGGCGGTCAGCGGGGGGGAGTATGCGTGCACGCTCAGGGTCGGCTCCAGCGGAGGCGACGAGGCGGCCGGTCGCGGCGCCCACACCACGTCGTGCACCCAGCCCAGCGGGAAACCGGCCTGATCGCCGGCGTCGAGCCGCCGACGACGCAATTTTCTACCGTCCCAACGGAACTCGTTGAGCGACCCGGCAAGCACCGTTAGCGCGCCGAGCGAACCGCCGTGGTCGTGCAGTTCGGTCGCATGCCCGGGGACCCAGCTGATCAGCCAGAGGTCGAGTTCCTCGTCACCGTGGATGCGGACGAACCAACGGTCGTTCTCGGGCACGCCGCCCGCGGGCAACAGGTGGTCGCAGCGCCCACTGAGCACGTCGTCCGCGGCCTGATCGGTGGCATGCAGCAGATCCGGCACCCGAAGCCGGGTGGGCCCGGGGTAGGGAACGGCCAGCGCGGCAGCGGGGGCGGAGAAGGGACGGGAAAGAGACTGCGAAAGAGGCAGAGCCATGGGACAGAACTCCGGAGTGGGAAACGGCTGGGGCAAGCGGCGGCGTCAGGGCCGACAACACTCGCAAAGTCCGAACCGCTCCAACACGGGGAAAGTGTTGCATAGATTGGGTGGCGTGTGCCGACGCAGACACCTCTCAGCGCGGTCGGTAGTGCTGTGCGCAGTGGTCGTCGTTTCGGCCGTCGTGGCCGGCTGCTCGGGCGGCGGCAGCGGCGGCAATGCCGGTTCTTCGTCGGCGCCGTCGTCGCCCGCGTCCAGTTCGCTGCCCGCCGGAGCGATCGGCGTCTCCCCCGCCGGTGTGACGACCCGGGTCGACGCGCCCGCGGAATCCACCGAAGAGGAGTATTTCCAGGCCTGCCATGCCGCCAAGGTGTGGATGGACGCCCAGGGCAGTACCGGCGAGGCCGCCATCGAGCCGTACCTGGCGATGGTCCAGAGGTCCGCGTCCGGCGTTGCCGGCAGCTGGAACAAGCGGTGGGCGGACCTCGGCTCCGCACGGCAGGCCGCTGTGATCGTCGCGGCCCAGGCAGGCGCCCGCGGCGAATGCGGTTGAGGCTGACTTTCGAATTCCGATCAGGGGTGCAAGAAACCCTTGGCCGGTTCTGCCGGTGCGGGCCGCGCCAAGCAGAATGAGGCCATGGCCGGTCCGAATTCCGTTCGTCCGCGCGGATCGTCCGGCGCTCGCGTCGCGTTGGCGCTGGGCAGCGGCGGCGCCCGCGGTTACGCCCACATCGGGGTGATCCAGGCGCTAGAAGAACGCGGTTACGAAATAGTCGGGATCGCCGGCTCGTCGATGGGCGCGGTGGTCGGCGGCGTTCAGGCGGCCGGACGGCTCGACGAACTCGCCGACTGGGCCAAGTCCCTCACCCAGCGCACGATTCTGCGCCTGCTCGACCCGTCGTTGACGGCGGCGGGGGTGCTGCGGGCCGAGAAGATCCTGGACGCGGTGCGCGACATCCTGGGTCCGGTCACCATCCAGGAATTGGACGTCCCCTACACCGCGGTTGCCACTGACCTACTGACCGGCAAGTCGGTGTGGTTTCAGCGTGGTCCCGTCGACGAAGCCATCCGGGCGTCCATCGCGATACCGGGTGTGATTGCGCCGCACGAGATCGACGGCCGTCTGCTCGCCGACGGCGGCATCCTGGACCCGTTGCCGATGGCGCCGATCGCTGCCATCAACTCCGACCTGACCATCGCGGTGAGCCTCAACGGCAGCGAGCCGGGTGCCACCCGCGACGCCGAACCGGGTGTGACCGCAGAGTGGCTGAACCGCATGCTGCGCAGCACCACCGCGTTGTTCGACACCAGCGCCGCCAAGGCACTGCTGGACCGTCCCACGGCGCGCGCGATGTTGAGCCGGTTCGGGGCGACCGTCCCGGATCTGGAGGACGAAGCCGACGCGGTCGACCAATGCGACGACGACGATGTCGATGCGCCGGAGATCCCGAAGCTGGGCGGTTTCGACGTGATGAACCGGACGATAGACATCGCCCAGTCCGCACTGGCCCGCCACACGTTGGCGGCCTATCCGCCCGACCTGCTGATCGAGGTACCGCGTACCACCTGCCGCAGCCTGGAGTTCCACCGTGCCGTCGAGGTGATCGACGCTGGTCGCGCGCTGGCGACCCGCGCGTTGGATGCGTTCGAGAACTCCGGCGACGACGAGCAGGATCGGAACGCGGTCGAGACCCGCTGACTATTCGGCGACGCCGAGGAAACGCGCGACCGCTCCGGCCTCGCGGCGTCCCTGTTCGCGCCCGGCCCGCGCCGACCCGATCCGGCAACGCGGATCGAGCGGGTTGGGCCCGAATGCCGTCAGGGACTCCTCGTCGGCGAACACACTCAGCGCAGTGCCGGGGAACGCGGCGATCTCGGCGGCGGGTCCCGGACCGAACGGTGACGGAGCGTCCGCGCCGGCGGGCACCAGCACCACTATCGCGTCGCAGTCGTCGGCGACACCGACGTTGACCGTGCTGTTGACGCCGCCGTCGATGTAGCGCCGGCCGTCGATCGTCACCGGCGGCCACGCCCCGGGCACCGCGCAGCTGGACGCCACCGCGTCCACCAACTCGACTCCGGAGTCGCGGTCGAAGATCACCAGGCCCCCGGTTTCGGTGTCGATCGCGGTGATCCGCACGTCGCGCTGCGGCCATTGGTGCGACGGCAGCCGGTGCGCGATCACCTCCCGGCGCACGGCCTCGGGCACGGTCCGGGTGGCCAGCGCCACCGCGCCGATCCGCTGCAGCCGTTGCGCCTTGGAGGCACCCGGCTCGCGCAGCGCGTCCAGGAACAGCGCGGTGATCGAGTCGATGTCGACGCCGGGGTCGATCTCGGCCGACGTCTCCGCCACTTGCCGGTCGAACAGCTCGGCCAGCGTGCTCCCGCTGCTGATCTGAGCTGCCACCGTCGACCCCGCCGACGTGCCGACCAACACGTCGGATTCCAGCAACAGCCGCGCCGCGTCCGGCGATTCGTCGGCGATGCCGCAGAGAACGCCTGTCTCCCAGGCGATTCCCGCAACTCCACCACCGGCCAGGACAAGTGCGCGTCGGGAGGACATTGCAACTACTCTGCCAGCCGGGGTTAGGGAAGGTGCCGCGTGCCCGGCATCGCGTGCTGGGCGCGGAAGACCGGCTGAGTGAGATCGTCCCTGCGCACCAGGTGTCGGGGCGGATCCGGGAACACCAGATTGCGGGTGATCTGCAGGTCGGTGTCGACGTAGACCAGCTCACCCGGGTCGAGCAGGCACCAGCGGTCGTCGTCGTCCATCGGCTCGGTGGCGAACACCACCGCCGAAGTCTGGGTGAGCGTCTCGCTCTGGGCGTGGATCCTGCTGGTGGACATGTCGAAATCGGGTCGGCCGTCGTGGCGCCGGTCCAGCATGAACAGCTGGTGGGTCTGCGGGTACCGCAATGCCCACATCTGGGTGCCCATGCACAGCAGGATGTTGAGCGCATAGATCGGCACGTTCGTCGCCAGCCAGCCGACGGCGTCGACCAAACCGCTTGTCACGTCGCCTTTTTGGGCTCGGATGTATCCGGTGATCAAGGCGAACACCCGCTCGGAGTCGGTCTGGCCCAGCACCAGGTCGTGGGTGCCGAGTTCCCGCAGCCGTTCGTCGACGACGTCGAGACCCTCGATCATGCCGTTGTGCGCGAAGATCCGGCCGTCCTGCAGGAACGGGTGGGTGTTGCGCACGTCCAGGGATCCCGTCGTCGCGTAGCGGACGTGGGCGATGAACGTCGTACCGGACAGACTATGCGCCTCGGTGGCGAAATCCCGGTCCTGCCAGGCCGCTATCGGTTCCTTGTGCAGCTGTGGCCGGCCGCGTTCGTCGAATAGTCCCAGTCCCGTGCCGTCGGGGTTCTTGCGGCTCTGCGTCTCGAGACTGTCGGGTGCGTCGAGTAACCAGAAGGTCGCCGTCACAACCTCTGTGCCGGCATGCAGGCCGAAGAGTCGACACATGAGTTCAATGCACCAGCTGCGCGGACAGTTTTTCTAAGACCACGCGCGCGTAGCCCTTCCACATCTTGCCGAACAGCGGTAGCAGCGGCGCCGTCGCCGACGATTTCGGGTGCAGCGTCCATTGCCAGCTCACCCGCGTTCCGGTGCCCGCCGGCGCGAACGACCATTTGCCGTCGACCGAACTGACCAGGGCCGCCAACGGACCGCTGACTCGCGACAGTGTGTAGCCGAACGAATGCGGCGGGTCGACGCTGGTCAGCTCCTCGTGTACGCGACCGCCACCGACCATCAGAATGGTGCGGGTCTGTCCAACCGAGTCCCAATCGCCGGTTTGGTCGCGCACCGCTTTGATGGGCGGGATCGCCCCGTACCACTGAGAACAGACGTGCGGCAGCGAGATCGGCATCGTGCCGGCGAAGGCATCCTCGACCGAGACGGGTATCGCTCGGGACTGCTCGACGGTAACGGGCTGGGTCATATCCCCCTCTTTCCGGCCACGAGCAGACACAGAATCGCACTGTCGAGCACGAAATTGTGCGAGTCTGCGTCTGCTCGCGGTGTCTAGTCGCGCACCTCGGTCACATCGTAGGCGCCCTCGGCGTAGCGCGACCGGATGGTCTTCTTGTCGTACTTGCCGACGCTGGTGCGGGGGATTTTTTCGGCAAAGGTCCACCGGTCGGGCAGCCACCAACGAACCACCTTGTCCGACAGGAATTTTCGCAGTTCACCCGCGGTGAGGTCGGCCCCCTCCCGGGCGACGACGACGGCCAGCGGACGTTCCTGCCAGCGTTCGTCGGGGACGCCGACGACGGCGGCCTCCACCACGTCGGGGTGCGCGATCAGACAATTCTCCAGTTCGACCGACGAGATCCATTCGCCGCCGGATTTGATGACATCCTTGGCGCGGTCGGTCAGGGTGATGAAGCCCTGCTCGTCGATGCGCCCGACGTCGCCGGTGCGCAACCATCCGGAGTCGAACTTGGACTCGTCCTGGTTCAGGTAGTACGAGCCGGTGATCCACGGCCCGCGAACTTCCAACTCCCCCACCGCTTTACCGTCATGGGGCAGCGCCCGGCCGTCGTCGTCGACGATGCGGGTTTCCACGCCGCACACCGGTTGGCCCTGAGTGACCCGGAAGGCCCAGTGCTCCTCGTCCGGCGTCGCGGGCGGCGGCCAGGCCATCGACGCCAGCGGCGACGTTTCGGTCATCCCCCACAGCTGTCGGATCTGCACGTTGTGCTTGTCCTCGAAAGTGCGCATCAGCGATTCCGGGACGGCCGATCCGCCGCAGGCGACCAGGCGCAACGAGGACATGTCATGGCCGGGGTTGCGCTCGAGATGATGCATGACGTCGTTCCAGATGGTCGGCACCGCGCCGGCCAGCGTCGGGCGCAGGTGTTCGACCATGTGGACCAACGACGGGGCGTCGAGGTGCCGATCGGGCAGCACCAGATCGGCGCCGGCTGCCAGCGCCGCATACGGCAGACCCCATGCATTGGCGTGGAACATCGGCACGACCGGCAGCAGCCGGTCACTGGACCCCACCCCGATGCCGTTGGTGGTGCACGTCGCCATGGTGTGCAGGAAGCTCGAACGATGGCTGTAAACAACCCCTTTGGGGTGTCCGGTGGTGCCGCTGGTGTAGCACATGGCGGCCGCGGAGTTCTCGTCGAGCGACGGCCAGTCGAATTCCGTTGACTCGCCGTCGATCACGTCGGCATAGCGCACCACCGTTTTGCCGGACTCTTCCAGCACCGCGGTGTCACCGTCGCCCACCGCGATGACGGTGTGCACGGTGTCGAGTTCGGACAGCACCGGCGCCAACAACTCGGCCAGCGACAGGTCGACCAACAGCACGCGGTCCTCGGCTTCGCCGGCCACGTAGATGATCTGCTCGGCGAACAGCCGGATGTTCAGCGTGTGCAGCACCGCCCCCATCGAGGGCACCGCGAGGTACGCCGTGAGATGTTCGGCGTTGTTCCACATGAAGGTGGCCACCCGCTGATCGCCGGTAATGCCGATGCGGCGCAACGCGTTTGCCAGCCGGGCAGCCTGCCGGCCCAGTTCGCGGTAGGTGGTGTTGCGGTAACCCCCACCCGTGGCCGTGATGACTTCCCGCGATCCGTGGACTCCGCACCCGTGCCGCATGATCGCGGTGATCGTCAGCGGGAAATCCTGCATCGTGCTGTACATCGATGTACCGCCTCACGCGTCGCGGCGCAGCACCGCCTCATCTCCTGCGCGAATGCTATCGCCGCGCCGCGCGACGAGAAACCTCGGCCCGAGGGCCGTCAGACCAGCGCGGCGTCGTAGCGCAGCACGTCGGGGACGAACAGATCCGTCGAGTGCGCACTTTCCAGCGCGGCCTGCTCGAAGCCGGCCTCCGAGGCGATCGGCGCCACCAGGACGGAGCCGGAGTAGTCGGCGACATACAGGTACCGACCGTCCGGGCTTTCCACCACGCAGGACGGCTCAGCCGCGACCTTCAGCGATTCGACGACGTCCTGGGTGAGCGTGCACAGGACGGTGACGCTGTCGTCGCTGACCAAGTAGGCCCGTTCGCCGTCACCGCTGAGGGTGAGTCGGGTGAGGATGCCGCTGACCTCGGCCACCTTGCGGGTGCCGGTGATCTTGTTGGTGCGGGTGTCGACAACGTCGACGACGGCGAACTCCGGACCGCTGCTGGCGACGTAGGCCAGCGCGCCGTTGGGGCTGACGGCGACGTCGCGCACGGCCAGCCCGATTTCGATGGTGGCGATCACCGCCGGCTCGCTGTTGCCGCGGGATTTGTTCCTGCGGCGCCACCGCGAACGCCGACCGGATTCTTCCAGTTCTGCGCCGGTGTCGATGACGACCAGTTGCCCCCCGGACGGGCCGTTGACGCCGACGTACACGCGCGTCCCGTCCGGACTGACCCGGACGCATTCGGTGGTGGTGCCCGGGGTGGTCGCGATGTCGATCACCTGCACGTGCCCGGTGGCGGTGTCCATGACGGCGACGTCGGCGTTGCGGGCGCCGTTTCGGCCGATGTAGAGGTGCTTGCCGTCCGCGCCGGCCGCGAGGTCGCTGACACTGAGGGCCACCGGGTGGGTGGCGACCACGTCGCCGGTGAGCACATCGATGACCTGGATCGCGTCGTAGGCGTTCGCCACGCTGGACACGTAGGCGCGGTCAGCGGCGTCCACGGCCAGGGCGAACGGCTCGTCGACGCCGCGGATGGTCTGCACCACGCGGTAATGGCCGGTGTCGATGACCGAGACGCTGGCGCCGCCGTAGTTGGTCACCAGCAGCCTGCTGCCGTCGGGGCTGGCGGCGATGCCGCTGATGGGGCCGTTGTTCACCGGGATCTGGACGGTCACCGGCTCGGCGGCCGCCGCGTGCTGAATCAATTCGCCGTTCCTGCTGCTCACGAAACTCACGTTGGCACCGCCTTACTGTCGTTCGTCGGACCTCGAGGCCGGCGTGCGTCGCGCCCACCTGGGTGACACCGGCTTCCGGTTGATGCGCATGACGGCATCATGGGTTTAATGCGTTAATCAGCCATTCTAGTGGTCGAATTTCTGCCGAATAGAATGCAAATTCGGCGCTGTTATCTGGGTCACACTTCCTGGCTTAGTATTTGCTCAGGTGAGCCCAAAGCGGGGTCCCGGCCGTACGTGCCTAGCAAACAACAAAACGCCTCCACAACAAGCTTCCGCCTGCTTATGGCTAATAATTTATTGACACGCGTGCTGATCGTTAAATAAGAAGTTCTTAATTATTGCCGCCGAAAAGAGGCGTATATCACAGTGTCGAATAGCGTGTCGTGGTGAATTAGTAGACACGGCGGCTCAGCTGCGCCGCTAGCGCTTCTTGTCCCGCACCTTGTACGTCGAGGGCCACGACTTTCGGGACTCGTCGCCGGTCAGTGGCGTGCCCATCCCGCCGACTTTGACGTTGTAGGCCTCCTTGCCGGGGCCGACCTCCCGGTTGGCGTGCTCCTGGGCCAGGTAGTAGAGCTCGTCGATGGTGGCCTCGTCGTAGGCCACGAAGGATGTTTCCCGGGCGATGTCGTCGATTCCGGCCAGCATCCGTTCGGGCAGGAAACGCGATGCCAACGCCGCCGCGCCCAGCAACACGAACGGGACGACCCAGTAGAAGGTGAACGACAGCGTGGTCTTGGTGTCCAGGATCGTCGCGCCGTCCTGCACGATCGGCGGGATCGCCGACGACACCGTCATCCCGGCGAACGCGGCGACCCAGACCCAGGTCAGGATGGTGGTGATCCGCCGGAACAGCGCGGTGTTCACGACATCCGGGGGCTGCTCGGCCGCGGCGAACTCGCGCACGAACGGCTTGCCGATCAGCACACCGACCAGCGTCACCAGGAAGATGCCCGCGTTGCTGAGCGGTTGAATCCAGCGCTCCATGAAGGTGTCGCCAACCGTGACGGCCAGCACCACCAACACCACAAACGTTGCGACGGCACCGATTTCGAGCGATTGACCGGGTTTGCCGGTGGCCCGCCCGACCGCGAGAACCGCGACGGCCATCAGCAGCGCGATCGACACCGCGGTGATGAATGGGACGTTACCGACCAGGACCCAATAGACGATCCACGGCGCAAAGCCGAAAAGCATGCCCACGAAGGGTCAGTCTATGGGTGGGTCAGATGGCGTCGCGGCACGGGCGGCGGCAGGTATAGCCTACGGACCGACAACCTCCGTTGTCGCGAACTTTTCGTCGAGGAGGGGCCAATGGCCAGCGCACTGACCGGCATCCGGCAGAAGCTGCAGCACATCAGCGAGGCCGGACGGGCGGTCAAACGACTCACCGATACCGGCATCATCGACCTGAAAGACCTGAATTCGACGATTCAGGGCGGCAAGCTGTCGCGCGTCTACGGTCCGCAGGCCACCATGACCATCCTGGGTGGCCGCAGGTATCCGACGCTGCCGGCGATTGTCGACGAACGCGGGACGCTGACCTACCAGGAGGTCGACGACCAGTCCTGGGCTCTGGCGCACGGTCTGCAGTCGCTCGGTGTCGCCGCCGGCTCGGTCGTCGGGCTGTTGTGTCGCGATCACCGCGGCTTGATCATCACGATGGCGGCCTGCGGGAAGATCGGCGCCCGCATGGTGCTGATGAACACCGGCTTCGCCAAACCGCAATTCGCCGAGGTCTGCCAGCGCGAGGGCGTCAGCGTGGTGCTGCACGACAGCGAATTCCTCGGTCTGCTCGACGCCCTGCCCCCCGAGCTGCCGCGCGTGCTGACCTGGGTGGACGAGGGCGCGGAGCTGCCCGCGGCGGCACACACGCTGGACGACATCGTCGCCGCGAATTCCACCGACCCGCTGCCGCCGCCGACCAAATCCGGCGGCTCGGTCATCTTGACCAGCGGCACGACCGGCCTGCCCAAGGGCGCGCCGCGCGACACGGTGAATCCGCTGGCGACCGCCCAGATCGTCGACCGAATCCCGTTCCCGCGCAAGGGAACCATGGTCATCGTCTCGCCGATCTTCCACAGCACCGGCTGGGCCACCTACACGGTCGGTGCGGCATTGGGCAACAAAGTGGTGACCCTGCGGCGGTTCAAGGCCGAAGCCACGCTGAAGCTCATCGCCGATCACCGAGCCGACATGTTGGTTGCGGTCCCGACGATGCTGCACCGGATGGTGGAGCTGGGTCCCGACGTCCTCGGGAAGTACGACACCTCGTCGCTGAAAGTGATCCTGATCGCCGGGTCGGCGCTGAGTCCCGAGTTGTCCACCCGCGTGCAGGACACCTTCGGCGACGTTCTCTACAACATGTACGGCTCCACCGAGTGCGCCATCGCGAGCGTGGCCACCCCCGCAGAACTCCGTGCCGCACCCGGCACTGCCGGTCGCGCGCCGCTGACGTGCGAGGTGGTGTTGTACGACGAAAACGACCGCCGGATCGAGGGTTCGAACCGTCGCGGCCGCATCTTTGTCCGCAACGGCGCACCCTTCTCGGGCTACACCGACGGCCGCAACAAGCAGATCATCGACGGCTACATGTCCAGCGGTGACATGGGCCACATCGACGAGAACGGGTTGCTGTTCGTCGACGGCCGCGACGACGACATGATCGTGTCCGGCGGTGAGAATGTCTTCCCGCAGGAGGTGGAGAATCTGCTCGAGGAACGCCCCGACGTCGCCGAGGTGGCGGTGGTCGGTGTCGACGACGTCGAGTTCGGAAAGCGGTTGCGCGCCTTCATCGTTTCCGAGCCGGGTGCCAGCCAGGACCCGACGGAGATCAAGCAGTATGTGAAGAACAACCTGGCTCGCCACAAGGTGCCGCGCGATGTGGTGTTCATCGAGGAGCTACCCCGCAACGCGACCGGAAAACTGCTGCGGCGGGTGTTGACCGAGATGGACGTCGAGGAACCGGCGTAGCCAACGACGCCGCGGACGCTCAAATACCTGCCACTGCGCGTCGGATCGGCTAGCCTAGCTCACTCGAAGACAACTTCGAATTGGTAAGCGGCAGCGGGGAGCCGACCAACAGTGGCGACGATCTCATGCTCCACGCGGGTGGGGGCCGGGTCCGCTGCTCCGGCGTCGACGCGCTCGCGTCCGGGCAAGCTGCCCGGGATCGACGGCATGCGGGCTCTCGCGGTCAGTGCGGTCGTGCTGTATCACGTCAATCCGGCATGGCTGCCCGGCGGCTATCTCGGCGTCGACGTGTTCTTCGTGATCAGCGGGTTTCTGATCACTCGGCTACTGCTCGCCGAGCGCGCGGACACCGGTCGAATCAGCCTGCGCCAGTTCTGGATTCGGCGGGCCCGCCGGATTCTGTCGCCGTTGTTGCCGATGCTGTTCGTCGTCGTCGGCGTGACCGCGCTGGTCGACCGCTCGTTGTTGCACGCGCTGCGCACCGAGGTCTCGGGTGCGCTGACCTTCACCAGCAACTGGGTGCAGATCAGCGAACACCAGTCGTACTTCGCCAAGTTCGGGCCGCCGTCGTTGCTGCAGCACCTGTGGTCGCTGGCGGTGGAGGAACAGTTCTACTTGGTCTGGCCCGCGATCGTCGTGGCGGTGCTGTGCTGGTATCGCCGAAGACCCGGTGCCCGGGCGGTCGCGGTGGTCGCCGGACTGGGTGCGGTTGCCTCCGCGACAGCAATGGCTCTGCTGTATCAGCCCGCCACCGATCCCTCGCCGATCTACTACAGCACGGCTACTCACAGCGCCGGGCTGTTCGGCGGCGCCGTGTTGGCCGCCGTCTGGCCGGCGGCGTCAGGAGTGCACTGGTCGGCGCGCCGGACGGCGCTCACCGGCGCATCGGCCCGGCTCGGCCTGGCCGTGATAGCCCTGGCCTACTGGTTGCTGGACGAGAACGGTTCGCTGACCTACCAGGGCGGTATCGTCGCCGTCTCGGCAGCCAGTGCGCTGCTCATCGTCGGGGCGGGACACGGCCGCACCCTGATCGGCCGGTTGCTGTCGCGACCCTCGGTGTGCTGGCTCGGTGCCCGGTCCTATGGCTTGTACGTGTGGCATTGGCCGGTCTTCGTGCTCGGGGACCGCATCTGCGGGCAGCGGACGCTTCTGGTCGCCGGGGTGGAGGTGACCGTCGCGACGCTGTTGGCCGCGGGTTCGTACCGCTGGATCGAAAGGCCCGTCCTGCGCCTCGGGTACCGCGGCGCGGTGCAGGCCGGCTGGCGCACGGTGCCCGGCGGGCGTACCGGCAGCAGGCTGGTGGCAGCCGCGCTGGCCGCCGCATCGGTGTTCGTAGCGTCCGCGCTGGTGTGGGCGCCCACCCCGGCGCCGACCGGGCTGGACAAGCAGCTGGCCGACGCCCTCGCGGCGCAAGAGGCGTCGACGCCCGTTGCGGATCCCGGTGTGTCGACCCCGGTTACGCCGGCGCCCGTCGCCGACGCGCCAGCCGCACCTGAGGCGCGCCCGTCGTCACCGCCGGAACCGATCGGTCCCCCGCCCGGCGACCAAATCACTGCGGTGGGCGACTCGGTGATGCTGGCCTCGTCTTTTGCGCTGCGTGAGCGGCTGCCCGGCATCCGGATCGACGCGGCCACCAACCGCGCCATGCAGGCGGCTCCCGGCATCATCGGCTCCCTCGCCGCCAACGGTTCGCTGCGCCCGGTGGTCCTGCTGGGATTGGGCACCAACGGCCCCTTCACGCCCGACCTTTTGGAAGCGCTCCTGGAAACCATCGGCCCGGACCGCAAGGTCTTCCTGGTCAACCTGTATCTGCACGACCGGTCCTGGACCGACCAGGTCAACCAGATCCTGACCGACGCGACCTTCACTCACCGCGCGAACGTCCACCTGATCGATTGGCAGAGCGCCGTCAGCGGCCACGAGGACCTGCTCTACGCAGACCACATCCACCCGCAACCCCGGGAAGGTGCCGACCTCTACGCGGAGACCGTCGTCGCGGCGATGATCGAGGCGGAGAACCCCGCGCCGCCCGCAGCACCGGATCCCGTGGCCGACGGACTCCGCGACGCCCCGGTAGGCGCGGCCTTGTCCACCCCGGCCTCACCCACGCAACCGCCTTCGGTCTCGCCGACCCGCGATCGCACCGCAGAGTACGGCTTCGTCCTCCTGGTGCTGCTCGTTCTGTTCGCACTGCCGGTCACGATCACGATCGCCGGCTTCGCGGCCGGCCGTATCGCATGCGCGCCTGCACCGGTGGCCGTGCAGGTCAGGAACACCCTCCCCCGGGCGTGCGCTCTGCTCGCGCTGTCGTCCTCGGCGCGCTCGCCACCCACCGCACCGACCGGTGCCAGGTCGAAACAACGACCACACAGCAGACGCGGGCCCGTTCCGAAAGGAACTCGGAGCCCGCGTCTTGTTGTGTGGACCGGCGGAACGCTCACGCTGGATTGCCGGGCGGCGCTGCCCCGGCCGCGTCCTGCAGCACTTGCCGGAGTTTGTCGAGCGGATCGCCGTTGCCCGGGTCGAGTCGGCGCGGCGGGATCTCGCTGCCGTCGGGGGCGAATACCGGCGGTGGTGCGGCAGGCGGCGCCAACGGCACCGCCGGCGGGGGCGGCGGGGCGGACGCCGGTGGTGCCGACAGTCCAGTCCTCTTGGCCGCCAACCGATTCGCGGCATCGTTGCGGATGTCTCGCCGCTGCTTGTTCGGGTCGGCATTGCCTGCGAAGCAAGCTTCCGGTGCATCTCCGACGACGGTCAGCGCGCTTGCGTAACGTTCGTCGGCGCGGCTGCGGTCACCGGCCGCCGCAGCCCGGTCGCCCTGCGTCTCGCGGACCAGCTCGAGGTTGACCCGCACCGGGCAAGAGCCGGCGGCGTCCGTGCGAGCCAGCGCGGACGTGAAGTGGTTATCGGCATCGTCGAGCCGACCCTCCAGTACGGCGGCGACGCCCGCGGCGAACGGCGCTTTAGCCGGCTCGACGACGTTGACGATGCCCAGGACCGCCGCGTCGTTGCGCAGC
Organism: Mycobacterium sp. NGS67; assembly: GCF_059812185.1. Classification (NCBI taxonomy): domain Bacteria; kingdom Bacillati; phylum Actinomycetota; class Actinomycetes; order Mycobacteriales; family Mycobacteriaceae; genus Mycobacterium; species Mycobacterium sp. NGS67. The sequence goes on along the minus strand of NZ_JCALCF010000038.1, from coordinate 4,596 downwards.
GTGCCGCCGTCGCCGTCGGCGAAAGCCGAGACGGCCGAATTCCCTGCGACGACGAGGGATAGCAGCTTCACGGCCACCGCCAGCGCGACGACACTCAGCGGTGACGAGTAGATCAACAGCCGCCGTCGCAACCGCAGCCGGGCCGGTCGCGGCCTCACCGGGTCACGTCCCTTCGCGCGATGCGGCCGCGCCGGAACTCCCGGATTGACAGGTAGATCTCGGCGAGCAGCAGCGCGGCCGCGAGCAACGCCGGTAACCAGTACAACTCGATCCGTTCGGCCGACTGGGCCCGGACGCGGGCGTCGTCGGCAGAGTCGGGCAGTTCGGGACGGAACGGCTGCGCAGGATCCCGGTGCTGGTACGGCACGGCGAGCTGCCTAGCGATTTCCCGCAATTCGGCTTCGTCGATCGCCTCGGCGCGGCCGTAGCCCAGCACCGCCCCGCCGTCCACCACATTGTGTGTCACGTCGAAGTCACCTTGGGGGGTACGCGAACCGGGCGCGCCGGAACCGAGATACAGCACCACATTTCGTGAACCCGGGTACTGCTGCGCGGCCTGGATCAGCTGATACCTCAACACATTGCCGGCCGCCGCGGCGTTGACGTCCGAGTCGAGACCCCGACCGTAGGGGTAGAGAGCCGCGATGGTCGGACGCAGACTCCAAACGTCCTGCGACAGCGGCCAGTCAAGCGCAGCGCGGGAAGCGAAACTGACCAGTGCGTAGCGCGCCGCCGGGTACTTGTCGATCACAGCCGTGATGTCGTTGCGCATCAACGTGATTCGCGACTCGTCGACAGAGCGGTCGACGATCAGGAACACGTTGAGATGCTCGCCTGCCGCCGCTGTGCCCTGCCGATCCTTGCCCTGGACCCCCGGACGGGTGACCGCGGCGAGAAGCAACAACACCGCCAAACTCACCCCGGCCCAGCGCAGCACGGCGCGGCGTGGCCGTCCGGCCGACCACAGCACCTGCCGCAACGCCACCAGCCGGGCCAGCACGAGCGCGCCGATGACGACCGCGAGGATCGCCCAGGGCAGCAGGGGCTGAAACGTCATCGGCGCAACACCAACAGCGCGACCGACAGCACCGCCGCCGAGATCAGCCCGATGGCCAGCGGGATGACCGGCGCATCCTGTAGATCCGATGCCACCACCGTGCCGTCGGCCAGACGCGCCGGCGGGGCGTGCCCGCGTATCTCGTTGAGGGCCCGGGTCACCGGGGCCGGTCCCGGCACGCGGTACCGGCCACCGGTCTGCTCGGTGAGCGCGAGCAATGATCCGCTCGCGGGCGAGGGGGCCGTGTCGATCACGTTGAGTTGGATCGCGGCCCGTTGCGCCAGGTCTCGCACACTGCCGGCGTTGAACAGAGCGGCGCGCTGCTCCCCGGCGGCACGGAGATCCGACGGACCCAGGTAGATCACCGAGCGTCGGCTGGTGCCGCGCTGATCGGCGGTGGGGAATCCTGAGATACACAGCGCCAGAACATCGTCCACGCTCGCGGCGTAATCCGTGTAGATCACCTGCGGGGCGAACGACCGGGCCTGTTGAGCGCGGGTGAAGTCACCGAACCGCGCCACGGCGTACGCGTGGTCCCGTGTCAACGGCACCAGGCGGCGGTTGGTCGAAGTCAGCCCGATGCGGTGGGCCGGAGCCGAATCGACGTCTTGGCGGGCAAAGTAATCGAGAAACTCGACCGTGACGGCGTCGGTCACCGGTTGTCCGACGCACAGCATGATGTCCTCGGGGTGAGCGGCGTCGAATTCCCTGCTGGACGCGGTGGGACGGGCCCCTGCCCAGGCGGCGGCAACGAACATGACCGTCAGCACCACCAGGGTCACCACCGTCGACAGCGAACGCAGCCGGGCCACCCGCGCGTACTCGGGCAACCGGGTGAGCCGCACCACGTTGGCCAACGGGCGCAACCGCTTTCGGGCGGCAGTCATCGGCAGCAGGGCCGCCAACAGCACGGCGGCGACGAAGCAAACCGACCCGATGGCCGCCACCGGCCACCACTTCAGGTCCACGAGCGGATCAACTCCTGCGCGTCGGCACTCACCTCGACGACGTCAACGAGGGTTTCGACGTTGAACTGCCCGTCGCCGAGTCGGGTGAGTAGCGGTGCGGCCCCAGCCAATTCGTTTTCCGGTAGCGCCCCGACATGTAAGTACTGCGCCGGCGTACCGGTCGCCTGATGCAAGAAGCTGCGCACCGTCCTGCTGATCGCCGCACACGCTTCCGGAGCTGTTTTCTGGCCGGCGACGTGTTGGTCGGCGATGCGCTGCACGCGCCGGGCGAAGCGGTGACGGATCAACCGGGCGTGCAGCCGTCGCACCGCGGGGATGCGCCGTAACCGGTGTGACGGCAGCGTCCACACGAAAACACCCGCGTACCAACATAAGACACCCAGGATCAGGAGAGCGCCCCAGAACAGCCACCATGACGAGTACGGCTGTGGCCCGAAGATGTGGCGCAGTAGATCATCCGGCACGGGCAGCCACCTCGGTCATGTTGACCAGTTCGCGCCGGATGTCGCCGCTGGTTGCGATGGTCGCGTGCGGAATCGCATGACGGGTCAGGAACGCATGGAGGCGGTCGCGACGGGTCTGCTCGGCGCGGCGGTAGGCGGCGACGACCCGCGGCCCGAGATCGGCTCCGTTCAGGACGAATCGGCCGGTGGCGACGTCGTATCCGTCGATGTCGCTGCGGCCCACCGCGGGCATGTCGGAAACCATGGCCCACATGACGTCGTGGCGTCCGGTCACGCTGGTGAGCACTGCGTCGAGTCGGTCGTCCGGTTCGGGTTCGTCGGACACGACGACGATGAGCATGGTGTGCCGGTAATGCGTTGCGACATAGTCGAGTTGGGCGGTTACGTCGCTGCGACCGGGGTCGTTCATGGTGTGCTGATACCAGCGGTGCAGCAATCCCTCGATGTACGTCTCACCGCGCCGCTGCGGGACGTTCACCGAACCGCGTCGATCACCGTAGACCATCCCGATCTGATCCGAGCGCCGCAGCCCGATCAGACCGACCGCGCCCATGACGTGCGCGGCCACGTCACGTTTGTACTCTCCGCCCGGGGCGAGCGCGGACATGTTGCGTCCGGCGTCGGCGACGAGCAGGATCTTGTGGTGCTTTTCGGAGACGAACCGTTTGATCAGCACGCTGCCCGACCGCGCCGAGGCTTTCCAGTCGATGTCGCGCACGTCGTCGCCGGGGACATACGGGCGAAGGTCGTCGAATTCCATGCTGCGCGTATGCAATAGCGCGTAGCGCCCGCCCTCGAGCAGGCCGCGGGTGTCGGTACCGAAGTGCGCCTTCGCCCGATTCAGGTGCTTTCCCAAGACGACCTCAGGGCACGCGCACGACGCGCAGCGCGGCGTCGATCACGACCTCGGGTGTGATGTCGGCGCTGGCGGCTTCGAAGCCGAGGATGAGCCGGTGTCGCAGCACCCGATGCGCGAGCTTCTCGACGTCCTCGGGCAGCACGTGCGCACGCCCGAACAGGACCGCACGCGCCCGCGCCGCCTTGCAGAACGCGATCGTGGCGCGCGGGCTGGCGCCGTACTCGACCAGGCGCGCGATCTGTTTGGGCAACTTCTGGGCGGGATGGCGGGTGACGTCGACCAGTTGGCTGGCATAGAGCATCAACGCACGATCCATGTAGACGTGGCGCACCACGTCCTGCAGCCGCAGCACATCGTCGAGGCTGACCACCGGTGCGGCGGGGTGCTCCTTGTCGTAGACACCCGCGTCGATGCGCGACATCACTTCCACTTCCTCTTCCGGGGAGGGGTAGCGCACGATCTCCTTGAGCATGAAGCGGTCGGTCTGCGCCTCCGAGAGCGGATAGGTCCCTTCCTGGTCGACGGGGTTCTGGGTGGCGATCACCAGGAACGGCTCCCCGATGGGATGAACCTGCCCGGCGATCGTGGCCTGCCGCTCCTCCATCGCCTCGAGCATCGCGCTCTGGGTCTTCGCACTGGAGCGGTTGATCTCGTCGAGCAACACGATGTTGGCGTGCACCGGACCGAGTTGGGTGACGAACGAATTGGTCGCCGAGTCGTAGATCTGGGTGCCGATGATGTCGCTGGGCAGCAGGTCAGGCGTGCACTGGATGCGCTGGAAGCGACCGTGGATGGACTCGGCGAGCACCTTGGCCGCGGTGGTCTTGGCCAGACCCGGCACGCTTTCGAGCAGGATGTGGCCGCCCGCGAGCAGGCCGATCAGCAGCGATTCCCGTAGGTCGCGCTGCCCGACGATCTTGGCGGCGAACGCCCGGGAGATCGCGTCAACTGTCCGTCGGATGCTGTCGAGCTCGCGCTGGTCCGGCTGGCTACGTGCGGTAGTCATACGCCCGCCTTTATACCCGGGAGGCGGCTTTCCACACCGCCGGCACGGTTAGACGGCCCGTTGGTGCGGGGATTTCGGGCGGACGATGTCGTCGATAGGGGCGGGCTGTCCGAACAGGTGTCCTTGTGCGAAGCGACAGCCGGCGGCCTGGATGATCTCGGATTGAGCAGTCGACTCGATACCTTCGGCGATCACCTCGAGACCCAGCTCTGCGCAGAGCCCGATCACCGAGCGGTAGAGAG
>NZ_JCALCF010000037.1:0-46543 GCF_059812185.1 Mycobacterium sp. NGS67 | reverse complement strand
TGGTTCTTGCCGCCTTTGGGTTTTTTGCGGGGGTTCGCCGGCGGACCCGGTGCCGGCGCGGGGACACTGCTGGTCTGCGCCGCCGATGTGGGCGGCGTCGTCGGCGTGGTGCTCGGCGGTGGCGGCGCGGGCGTGGTGGTGGTGACCGGCGATGACGGTGGTGCCGAGGACGGCTTGCCGACCGCAATCAGGATCGCTGCCAGCAGCAAGGTCGCGACGAGCGCCACCGCCCACCACCTGCGTCTGCCGAGGCTCGGTTGAGGCGGCGGACCCACATAGGAGTAGGTGCCGGAACTCGGAAGTGGTGCCGTCATCGCTCTCGTAGGCGGGGGAGACGTCCGCGGAGGAAGCGATACGAACGCCGGACCGGTACCGGTCAGCGCGGCACGCATCGCTGCGGCTTCTTCGAACCTCTCGGCGGGATCACGCGCCATCGACCGCTCGATCACGGCCGCAAGGCGGTGGGGAGCATCGGGTCGCAGCGACGACAGTGGCGCCGGCGAATCGTGCAGGATCGCCCGAGCCAGGGCACCGAGATTCGTCTGCGGGAACGGTCGGCGTCCGGTCAGGGCCTCGTAGCCAACCACGCCGACGGCATACAAGTCGTCTGCGGGTGTGGCCGGTTTGCCGGTCAACCGGTCTGGGCTCAGGTAAGCCATGCTGCCCAGGATCTCGCCAGTCATCGTGTGGGCCCCGCCGTTGGTCTTGGCGATTCCGAAGTCCCCCAGCTTCGCCTCCCCGGTGGCGGTGAACAACACGTTGCCCGGCTTGACGTCGCGGTGCAGCACCCCGGCGTCATGAGCGACGATCAACGCGGCGAGGATGCTGTCGAGAACGGACCGTACGAAGGCCGGCTCCAGTGGGCCTCGCGCGATGTGGTCGGCAAGCGACACGCCCGGCAGCCGCTCCATCACGATGAAGGGCAACCCCTCATGCTCGCCGACATCATGGACGACCACGATGTGCGGGCTGGTCTGTGCCGCGGCGACGCGCGCCTCAGTCTCGAACCGCACCCGATCTTGGGCCCGACCGCCTTCGGAGTGCAACAGTTTGATCGCCACCGGCCGGCCGAGCTTCAGATCGCGACCTTCGCGAACCTCCGCCATGCCACCACGACCCAGGACCGGCCCGAGTTGATAGCGACCGCACAGCGTAGCCCTCGGTTCCAATGCTGTTGAGGCACTGCCAGTTTGAAGGGGGGCGGAGCTCGGAGGATGCGTTCTCATTCTGGTCGGTGCCCCTCGTGCCGCTATCGACGGACGCATACTTGGTCCCGCGCAATTTCGCACACGTGGATTAGCCGGAATCGGAGAAATTGAAACCTGGGCGCGGGTGCATACTGTTCGAGTCGCAAGCTGACTGGAAAAGGAACACCAAAATGACACGGACAGCAGGCGGCCCGGTGGTGTCCAAGGTGCTCGCCCAAGCTCGGGGGATGCGCAACCTGGTGCAGGCCGAGGCCGCGGCATCCGAGCAGCTGCGCACCATGACCGACGCCATCGTCGACGAGATGTGGGACAGCGGGCTGATGACGTCGCTGAGTCCCCCCGAGGCCGGCGGGATCGAGCCCTCGCTGGCCGAGATGATCGAGACGTGGATCGAAATGGCTTGGCAGGACGGCTCTTTCGGTTGGATCGGAATCGCCAACCTGCCGTCCAGGTTCGCCGCCGCCACCTATCTGCCCGACGACGGGTTCGCCGAAGTGTTCACCGCCCACGACAACCACGTCACGATGGGCGGACAGTTCTTTCCCAACGGGCAGGGTGCCGTCGTCGACGGCGGCTACCGACTCACCGGGTCGTGGAGCTTCGGCTCCGGCACCGGCCACTCGCAGTACGTCGCAGCGGGCTTCTTCCCGATGGACAACGGCGAGATGCGCTGGATCAGCGAAGGCGTTCCCGACATGCAGGTGGCCGTCATCCCGCGCGAGGAGATCCAGTTCAACGACGGCTGGCATGTGCAGGGCCTCAAGGGAACCGGGTCCTACGACTACAGCGCGCAGGACGTGTTCGTGCCGGCCCGGCGCACATTCGGGCTGTTCGACCGCCAGCCGCGGCGCGGAACCTCGCCGGCAGCGCGGATGGGTCTGATGCCGGTGACTGCCGCCGGGCACGCGTCCTGGGCGCTCGGAGTCGCCAAGAGCATGCTCGACGACGTCGCCGAACTGGCCGCGACGAAGTTCCGGATGAGCGACATGGCGTCGCTGGCCAGCCGTCCGACGTTCCAGAAAGGGTTGGCACACCACGTTTCGGCGTGGCGTGCGGCCCGGCTGTTGGTTCTCGACGCGTTCGGTGCCGCCGAATCCGCCGTCGCCGCCGGTGCCGATCTGAGCCCGACCCTGCGTGCGGACATGCGCGCCGCCGCCGTCTACGCCACCGACACCGCCCGCGAGTGTGCCGAGTGGTCGCACCTGGTGGCCGGCACCAGCTCGATCCGCGAAGGGAGCCGTCTCGAACGCGCGTTCCGCGACATCTACACCGGCACCCAGCACGCGTTCATCAGCGAGAAGGTGGCCATCGACTCGGCACAGATCTGGCTGGGTGTCATCGAGGACCAGTTCGGGCTTTGAGTAGGTGGGTAAGTCGGTTAATATAGCCAACATTTCCCCCATCCCGCTGAGGTAGCCGCTTGCATGAATGACCATGACCTGGCCGCGCAACTGGCCACCCAGGCGGGCACGTTACTGCTCACCGTCCGCGAGGAGTTCGCCAGCGCCGACGCGAAGGAGCGAAAAGCCGCTGGGGACAAGCGCTCTCACGCTTTCCTGATGGACGCACTGAGCAACGAGCGCCCGGGGGACGCGGTGCTTTCGGAGGAAGGCGCCGACGACCCGGTCCGGTTGCGTTCGGAGCGGGTCTGGATCGTCGACCCGCTGGACGGCACCCGCGAATTCTCCGAGCTCGAGCGTGCCGACTGGGCGGTGCACGTCGCGCTGTGGCAGGCCGGCGAGCTGGTGGCCGGCGCCGTGGCGCTGCCGGCGCAGGGGATCACCCTGGCGACACCGAATGTCGTGTCCCCGCCGGCCGGGGCCGGGAAGCCCCGCATCGTGGTGTCGCGCACCCGCCCACCCGCGATCGCGCTGGCGGTGCGCGATGCGCTGGACGGCACGTTGGTCGAAATGGGTTCTGCCGGAGCCAAAGTGGCCTCGATCGTGCAGGGCGTGTCCGATGTCTACGTCCATGCCGGGGGACAGTTCGAATGGGACTCGGCCGCGCCGGTAGCCGTCGCCCGGGCCGCCGGCCTGCATACCTCACGCATCGACGGGTCGGCGTTGGCTTACAACCAGCCCGATCCCAAACTGCCGGACCTGGTGGTGTGCCGGCCCGAGTTGGCCGAGGCGGTACTCGCCGTCACCCGCGGCTCGTGACGCTCGTCCTGTCGACGAACCGTTCGACATACGGCGCGAACCGTCGTCTCAGCTCGTTCCTGTCCAGGCCGAGGTCCTCGGGGTGGTACTCGACCCGGCCCAGCCGGCCGCGGCGGTGCCCGGCCAGATAGTCGGCGACCGCGGTGCGTGACTCGGGGGAGGGCGCGTAGCGCGCGACGTCCCAAACGCGTTGCACCATGGCCAGATCGTCGGCCATGAACTCGTCGAAGCGGACGTCGATGGTGCGCTCGGCCGGCAACTTGTCGTGGTCGCGAAGGCATGCGCTGAGCAACTCGTCGATGCGGGTGATCCAGTAGTCGGCGACGGTGTGCACGTCGACCTGATCCACCGACATGCGCATGGTGTAGGTCATCATCGTGGCCATCGAGATCGAGACGTCGACCGGGTCGCGGTGGGTGATGACGAACGTCGCGTCGGGAAAGACGTTCAGGATCGGGACGAACTGCTCGAGATGCTGCGGCGACTTGAGCACCCAGCGCCGGTCGTAGCCGTCCTGGTGCTGCAGCACCTGCAACATCATCCGCAGAAATTGGTAGCCCGGCGTCTGATCGTTGTCGCGCAGATAATCCGACCATCTCGGCAGATGAGTGAGCGTGGTGAAGAACCCGCTGGAGAAGTCCTGAACCATCAGCCCGATGTCCTCGTGGATGTGGTCGATCGTCATCTCGTGCATCAACGTGAAATACGGCATCAACGTGTTCGAGATGTTCAGCGCGTCGCCGGTGCGCAGGCGGCGCGGCTCGATGGTGCCCTCCTCGCCCGGCGCGGGCAGCGGCTCCTGAGCCTCCCAGTACGGCAGCGACCGCAGCGCCGGATCGGCCGCGAGCAGGCTGTGCAGGTGCGTGGTACCGGTGCGTGGCAACCCCGCGATCACCAGCGGCGCCTCGATCTCGACGTCGAAGATCTCCGGGTGTCGCTTGAGGTGGTCGATGACGCGCAGCCGACCCTTGAGGAAGGTCAGCATCAATGAGAACGCGTAGGTGCGGCCGAACGCGGTGAAGTGGGGCAATTCGCCAAAGGCCTGCAGCAGCACCGCCATTCGTTCGCGGTAGTCCTGGTCGCCGAAGTCGGTCAGACCGCTCTGTGCGGACGCTTGTTCGTGCAGACCGTCCACGGTGAGTGGGCAGTACTCGGCCATGGCGGCCATGCCGTCGATGATCGCCTGCGCTTCGGGCGTGAAAGTCGGTCTGGCGAGGTCGGTGATGTGCACGACGTCGGTCACCGTCGGACCATACTCCCAGCGGTGCAGATTTTACAACATCGGCGCTGGTGTAACTTGATCGGATGGTTGCACCCGAAAGTTCGGCGGCGTGGCGCGAACTTCTCAGCGCCTTCGCTGATTTCGACAAACTCTTCCTCGAGGGCGCCAAGGCGGTACGCGGCGAGGCCGCCGTCGCCGAGGGATATCGATTTCTGGCCACCATGCTCGGGATGGCCTTCGACGTGAACGTCTTCGGGGACCCGGTGGCACCCCGTTTCGCCGATCTGTTGACGCCGTTTCGCCACGACCGTCGCTGGGGCGGTGACAACACCGACGCTTACTACAGCTATGCCGTCGTCGACCCGCGCCGCACCTACCGCGTCAGTGGCGCGCCGAACGGCAGCGCGATGTATTCGATCGCCGTCTACAACGAACCCGAGCCCGGTGCCTGGCCCAATCGCACGGTCGGCGTGCTGTGCGACCAGGACATGCCCCTGGACGCCGAAGGACGGTTCGCCTGTGTGTTGGGCCCGGCGCGGCCGCCGGGTTACGACGGGCCGTTCATCGAGCTGGGCGGCGACGCACGCGGCGTGTTGACCCGGGATTACCACCTGGATCCCGCGCGTACCCGTCGGGTGGACTGGACGATCGATGTCGTCGACCATGGCGGACAACCCGCTGTCCCACTGAAAAGCGATGCGGCAGTGGCACAGTCGTTACGGGCGGCGTTGCGCTGCGCGCAGGACATGTTCGCCATCGTGCCGCTGGTATTCCCGGGACAGAGCGAGTTCAGCAACGCCTTTGCCCCGCCCTACCGTGCCGGCGCCGCCACGCACGGCTACTCGATGCAGAATGCGGTCTACTCGTTGGGCACCTATGCTCTGGAGCCCGACGAGGCACTGGTGATCACCTCGGTTCATCCGCCGTGCCGGTTCTGGAATCTGACGCTGTGGAATCAGTACATGGCCGCGCCGGATCTGGAATACGGCCGCGGTGGGATCAACTGCGGCTCCGCGGTACCCAACAGCGACGGCACCGTCACCATCGTGATCGCCCGGCGCCAACTCGAGCATCCCAACGCGATCTCGACCAAGGACCATCCGGAAGGGCTGCTGTCGTTCCGCTGGTTTCACGCCGACGAACTGCCGGCACAGCCCGTCACCGCCGTGATGCCGACCTCCCAAGCCCCACGGACGGTCACCTAACGTTGCGCGAGCAGACGCAAAAGCCCCTCAAACGGGACGTTTTCGGGGGCTTTTGCGTCTGCTCGGCAGGGAACGGGGCGGGGTCAGCACCACCGGGCCGATCCAGTGGCGCAGCACCTTACGCAACTGCGCCGCCGAGCGCGGTGGGTCCGGGGGCGCCAGCACCATGGACTGCACCAGCCGTAGCAGGTACTCGACCAGGTCGTCGAAGTCCTTTCCCCGGTATCCCAATGTGGCCCAATCGATTCCGGTATGTTCCAGCAGAAGTCGCGACCGCTTCAGTGCCGTTCCGACGACCATCTGCCGGCTGGTCAGCTTGGCCCGTTCGGCGTCCAGGAGCATCATCAGCAACGGTTCACCGGGTAGTTGCTCGACGAGATAGGCGACCGTTTCGACGAGCAGGTCGACGGGATCGCTGATACCGGAGGCGAGGTCGGCGATCCGCCCGGTCCATCCACCCAGGGCGACTTCGCCGGCCGCCGTGACCAGGTCGTCGATCGTCGGGAAATACCGGTAGACGGTAGGTCGGGTGACGCCCAGGTCGTCAGCGATGACCGAGATGCTCGTCTGTCGTGGGCCGCGCTGCTCCAGGCTGCGGATAGCCGCGTCGACAATGCGCTTGCGCGCCTCCTCGTCGTCCGCGGGCGGCGCTCCGCCCCAACCCTTTCGGCCCACGGTGAGTAATCATACGGTGAGGGTGCGGCTGTCAAATCCGGTCAGGCGGCAACTTCGCCAGGACGCCCGAGATCGCGCCGCCGACCACGATCAGCACGACGCCGACGACGGTGTCGATGGACGCGGTCGCCAGGCCGGCGATCCCGGTCACGATGATGAACGTAGGCAGCCAGTCCAGGATCTGCAGGATCGAGGGGACCTGCGCCGGCTCTCCGTTGTCGAGTGCGGACATGGCCGAGGCGTAGTCGGGGTAGAACTCGGTGAACGCGACCGCCAAGAAGATCGCGCCAAGCTGCAGGATCCAGCCGGTCCAGAAGTTGCCCGGGTCGCCCAGCACGTAGTCGCCGACGAAGCCGACGCCCGCCGCGAACGTGAACGCGCCGACCCACACCGCCGAGATCACCTTGTTGATCTGTTTGAACAACGGGCTACCCCAATGCTCTTGCGGTGTGGTGTCTTTGGCGTAGGCCATGGTGAAGGGCTTGCGGATGAGCACGGAGAACCAGGCGAACATCGCCAGTGAGATGTTGGTGATCTCGCCGGCCCACACTTCCAGAAAGCGGATCACGTCGTGCGTGGCGAACAAGCCGACGATTGCCATCGCACCGAAGAACGCCGCGCCGAACATCTCCAGCGAGTGAATCTTGATGTTGCGGACAAGACCAATCAGCATCACCAGGACCGAGAAACCCAGCGCCGCAACGACTGCGACCTCGAAGCGGCCGGGTTGGGACAGGACCGACAACAGCGCCCAGGGCGCGATGCCGCAAAAGGGCGACTTGAGGAATCCGTCGAGCATGCTGCCGGCACTGCGGCGCTCGGACCGCTGCCGGTCGCGGTTGGCGAAGAGGACTGTCTGGGTCATGAGCTGTTCTCCAAAACGTTTCTAAACTGACATGTCGATAATGACCTATCAGTAGTGACATGTCAATACCGGATGGTTAGGATGGGCGGGTGAGCCTACGACATGCCGCGCTCGGGTTGCTGTCCCAGGAACCCGGCAGTGGGTACGACCTGCTGAAACGGTTCAAAGAGTCGATGGACAACATGTGGCCGGCAACCCAGAGCCAGCTCTACGGCGAGCTCAACAAGCTCGCCGCCGAGAAGCTGATCGAGGTCTCCGACCGCGGCCCGCGGGGCCGCAAGGAGTACGCGATCACCGATGCCGGCCGGGCCGAACTGCATCGCTGGATGTTGGCGCCGCAGGAGGATCCACCGATCCGCAACGCCGCGATGCTGCGCGTCTTTCTGCTCGGGCAGCTGCCGCCCGAACGGGCGCGGGAATATCTGGAATCCCTGCAGACCGTGGCCAGGCAGGAACACGCCCACTATCGCAAGATCCTCGACTCCTACGACTGGTCGGAAGACCACGACGCGTTCTTCGCCCGCGCCGTGCTCGAGCAGGGATTGCGCTGGACGCAACACGAGATGGACTGGGCCGAGTGGGTCATCGAGCGGCTCGACAAGCGGGCGTGAGGTGCCCGCTAGCGTTCGCGCAACGCTCGTCCCATGCGCGAGACCGCCTCAGTCAGAATGGTTTTCGAGGTGGCAAAGTTGAGGCGGACGTGTCCGGCGCCTCCGGTGCCGAACACATGTCCCGAGCTGAGCGCGACGCGGGCGTGGTCGCGAAACCAGCGGGCCGGTCCGGACAGGTCGGAGACAACTTTGATGCCGTCGCCGGCCTGGTCGTCGATGCCGAGTTCGCGGCAGTCCAGCCAAGCCAGGTAGGTCCCTTCAGGGCGCAGCAGCCGCACGCCCGGAAGGTGTTCGGCAACCAGATCGCCTAGCAACGTACGGTTTTCGTCCAAGCCGGCCAGGAGTGCATCCAGCCAGGTGCCGGCGGCGGTGAATGCTGCCGTGTGCGCGATCAAGCCCAGATGGCTGGCCCCGTGGCCGACTTCCTCGGGCATCCGGCGGAGTTCGGGGGCCGACTCGGGGCCGGCCACGGCGATGGCCGCTTTGATACCCGCGAGGTTCCAGGCCTTGGAGGCCGATGTCAGCGCCAGGGCATTCTCGGCGCCGGGCACGCTGAGATACGGGGTGAACCGCGCCCCGGACAGGATCAGCGGCGCGTGAATTTCGTCGGAGACCACCCGAATATCGAAGCGGCGAGCCAGTTCGGCGACGGTGCGCAGTTCGTCGGCGGTGTGCACCGCTCCGGTCGGGTTGTGCGGATTGCACAGCAGGTAGGCAACTTTGCCGCCGGGGCCGGCCGAGCGGCGACCACGCGCGAACGCATCCTGCAACGCGTCCAGGTTGATTCGGCCGTCGGTACCCAACGGCGCCTCGACCACCACGCGCCCGTCGTGCGCGACGAAGGCGTAAAAGGGCGCGTAGACAGGTGAATTGACGATGACGGTGTCGCCGCGGTCGGTCACCAGCCGCAGCATTTCGACGATTCCCAGCATGACGTCGGGAACGACGCGGGTCCGGCCCACCGCCATGTCCCACTGCCAGCGCTGCGCGGCGAATTCGCCGACCGCCTTGGCGTAGTCCTTGCCGTGCGGGTATCCGGTGTCGCCGGAATCGACGGCCCGATGGATGGCTTCGGCCACTGCCGGCGCCAGGTTGACATCCATCTCGGCGACCCACAACGGCAGCACATCGGCTGCGTGCGCCCGCCATTTCATACTGCTGCGCCGGCGTAGCTGGTCGAGCGTCAACTCCTCGAGGGGGTTAGCCGTCACCCGAGGATTTTAGCCCGCGCCCGTTCTCCCGCGCCCGCGCCCGTTCTTCCGCACCCGCGCCCGTTCTCCCGCGAGCAGACGCAGAATCGCACTGAAATCGCTCGATTTGTGCGATTCTGCGTCTGCTCGCGGGGAGGGTCAGCGGCATGGTGGATTGAACAAACATTAGGTTAGGGTGCGAGAGTGTTCACCCTCCGGTTCGACATGCGCGCGCCCAGTTGGGCCGGGTCGGCCGCCGACCTCTACGGCGCGGCTGTCGACATGTGCGCCTGGGCGGAGACGCGCAGAGCGGTGCTGGTCATCTTGTCCGAGCACCATGGCGCCGACGACGGCCACCTGCCGGCGCCGCTGATGTTGGCCTCGGCCATCGCTTCGCGCACCAAGCACTTGGCGATTCTGGTTGCGGCGGTACCGATCCCGATGTGGGACCCGGTCCGACTGGCCGAGGAGATCGCCGTACTGGACCTGATCAGCCGGGGACGGGTGTCCTACGCGTTGGGTGTGGGGCATCGCGCCGAAGAGTACGAGCACTTCGGCATCGACATGACGACGCGCGGCCGGGTGGCCGACGAGATCGTCAGTGTGCTCGCTCCGTTGGTGCGCGGCGAGACCGTGCAATACCGCGCCCGTCAGGTCCGGGTCACCCCGCGGTGCGCCACCGCCGACGGCCCGCTGATGCTGATCGCCGGGGGCAGCAAGGCCGCGGCCCGGCGGGCGGGTCGCCACGGGCTCGGCTTCATCTCCCAGACCGACTCGCCGGGTCTGCGGGAGTATTACGAATCCCAGTGTCGCGCAAACGGATACGAGCCGGGACCCTACCAAGGCCCGGTGCCCGGCACGCCGACCACGGTGTTCGTCGCCGACGATGTCGACAAAGCCTGGCGGGAACTGGGTCCCCACCTTCTGCACGACGCGAAGATGGCGGCGTCCTACCGGCCGCACGACGACACGGTCGCCAGCATCACCCGCGCCGACACCGTGGCTGCGCTCCGGGAAGAGGGCGGCCCGTACCGCATCCTCACCGTGCAGCAAGCCGTCGAGTACGTCGGTAGCGGACGGCCGCTGCCGTTGCATCCGCTGTGCGGTGGCGTGTCGCCGGACGTGGCGTGGCCCTACCTGGAATTCGCCGCCGCAGCGGTTCAGACGTGAAGGAGACTGCGATGCGCGTTGTCGTGTGGGCGACCGGGGGAGTGGGGTCCATTGCTATCGACGCCATCCGGCGCCGGCCGGACCTGGAATTGGTTGGCGTGTGGGTACATTCGCCGGACAAAGTCGGCAGGGACGCGGGTGAGCTGGGCGGCGGGGCGCCGCTGGGATTGGCGGCGACCGACGACGCCGACGCGCTGCTGGCCTTGCGGCCCGACTGCGTGGTCTATGCCGCCAGCGGTCCCGAGCGCGACGCCGGCGCGGTGCCCGACTACCTGCGGTTGCTGTCGGCGGGCATCAACGTGGTGTCGACGTCGTCGACCAGTCTGGTCCATCCGCCGTCCTACTTCGCGCCGGACTGGCGCGGCCAACTCGAGGCGGCCGCCCGCGCCGGCGGGGCTTCGTTCTACGTGTCTGGGATCTTTCCCGGTTTCGCCTCCGACGAGTTGGCCCTGCTGATGACCACCCAATCCAAGAGCATCCGCCGCATCACTGTCAGCGAGGTGGCGCTCAATGATCACTATCCGGTGGCCGACGTGATGATGGACGGCATGGGATTCGGCCGTCCGCTGGATTTCGAGCCGATGCTCAAGACGCCTGGTTTCATCGAAATGGCATGGAAGGCACCGCTTTACCTGATTGCCGACGGGCTGGGCGTGCAAATCGAGGAAGTGCGCGGCACGCTGGACCGCGAGCTGACCGATCGCGACATCCAGGTGGCGTTCGGCACCATCCCCGCGGGCACGTGTGGTGCGGTGCGCACCCGGGCCGCGGCGGTGGTCAACGGCCGCGAGGCCATCGTGATCGAACACGTGATCCGGATGGCGCGCGACGTCGCACCCGACTGGCCGGCTTCGGAGTTCGACGCGACCTACCGGGTCGACATCGACGGGGATCCCGACATCCACTGTGTGCTGACGCTCGGCGCGGCCGAGGGGCACGGCGCCGGACGGGCGGCGATGGCCGCCACGGCGATGCGCGTCGTCAACGCGATCCCCTATGTGGTGGCCGCGCCGCCGGGACTGCTCAGCTCGTTGGACCTACCGACGACGTTGCCGCGGCACGCTTTTGAATAGCGCGAGCAGACGCAAAAGCACCTCATTTCGGCACGAAATGAGGTGCTTTTGCGTCTGCTCGCGCAGACTCAGGCAGGGCTCAGGCCAGCTGGACCCGGCCGGTGATCAGGTCCATGATCGCCTTGCCCGGCGCATATGAACCGGTGATCGATGACATGGCGTGGCCCTGGTCGACGTTGAGCGTGATGCCGTTGATGGAGCCCGAGGCGTCGCTGTTGAGCATGATCATCGCCTTGCCGATGTCCTCGGGGGTCAGCGTCGCGGTGCCGGTGTCGTCGCGGTAGTCCTGGGCGAAGGTCAGCCACAGGTCGGCGTTCGCGCGGGCCAGCGGAGTGTCGGTGGGGCCCGGGCAGACGGCGTTGATCCGGATGCCCTTCTTCTGGAAGTGGTAGCCCTGCCAGGCGACGTAGCCGTTGATCGCCTTCTTGCTGAAGCCGTAGTGGATGATTCCCTTCGGCTCGCGCTCCTGGCACCAGTCGTGCGCCGACTTGTAGTCGGGCGTGGCCAGGAAGTCCTGCACCAGTTCCAGGTCGTTCTCCCACCCCATGCCTGCCACCGACGAGATGAAGCAGATGGCCGCGCCGCGCTGGAGCAGGTCCTTGTCGAGCAACCGTTCGATCAGGTGGCGGTGCCCGATGAAGTTCACCTGCATCAGCTTCGGGCCGTCGGCGACACCGGCGGCGGAGAACAGCGAGTGGACGGGTCCGTCAAGCTCGTCGACCGCACGGTCGATCGAGTCCTGGTCGCTGAGGTCGAGCGAGATCACCTTGTCGGTGTCGAAGTCGACGGGCGCGAAGTCCATCACCGTGACGTGTGCGCCGAGATCCTTGGCGATCTGCGCCGCGGCTGCGCCCATGCCGGTCGCACCACCGACCACCAGAACGCGCTTTCCTTCATAACCCAGTAAGTCTGACGCCGTCGTCATCTTTCCTCTTTTCGCTGGTGGTTAATGCACCGACGTTACAATATCCGGACCAGCTGTAAGTTACAAACCTGTCCCGGTTTCAGCGGTTGACCTCGATCGCGGGTCCCACGTAGCGTACGTGAGACAAATATTAGGTCGGCTAGGAGTAGCTGTGTTCACCCTGCGCTTCGACATGCGGGCTCCGGCGTTCGGAGCCGACCCGACGGCGCTGTATGCCGCCGCGCCGCAGATGTGCGCGTGGGCGGAGGGGCACGGGTGCCTGGCAGCCGTCGTGTGTGAGCACCATGGTTCCCCGGACGGTTATCTGCCGTCACCGATGCTGCTGGGTTCGGCGGTGGCGGCGTGCACCGAGCGCCTGGCGCTCAGCTTGATCCTGATCCTGCCGTTCTACGACCCGGTCCGGCTCGCTGAGGACATCGCCGTGCTCGACATTCTCAGCGCCGGCCGGGCGTCCTACATCATGGCGCTGGGATACCGCCCCGAGGAGTACGACATCTTCGGGCTGGAACTGGGTGATCGGGGTCGGCTGGCCGACGAGAAGCTGGGTCTGCTGCGCCGACTGCTGGCCGGTGAGACGGTCGTCGAAGATGGCCGGCGGATCTTCGTGACGCCTCAGCCGCTCACCAAGGGCGGTCCGGCGATGATGTGGGGCGGCGGCAGCCTGGCCGCGGCGCGCCGCGCCGGTCGCTACGGACTCGGGATGCTGGCCAACGGTAACGTCCCGGGAATGCGTGCGGCATACGAGGATTCGTGCCGCAAGCACGGACACGAGGTCGGGCCGGCCTTCTTCCCCGACCGCAACACGCCCTCGGTCACTTTCGTCGCCGACGACGTCGAGCAGGCCTGGTCGGAGCTCGGTGAGCACCTGTTGCATGACGCGCGCACTTATGCCGAATGGAATCCCGGCAACCAGACGTCCGCGGGTTTCTCGCACGTCACGACCGTGGACGAGCTGCGGGAGACGGGCACGTCGCACGTGATCATCACCGTGGACGAAGCCGTCTCGCGGGTGCGGGCCGGAAAGATGCTGACGTTGTCACCGCTGTGCGGCGGGCTCCCGCCCGAGGTGGCGTGGCCGTATCTCAAGCGCGTCGGCGAGGTCGTGCTACCGGAGGCGTCCGGGGCGCCGCCCGGCGACGGCGAGTTGCTCTCCAACAAGAACGGGTGACCCATGACCGGGGCGAGCGCCACTGAGATCTATTATGACCCTTTCGATTTCGACATCGACGACGACCCGTACCCGGTCTGGAAGCGGATGCGGGACGAGGCTCCGCTGTATCACAACGAAAAGTACGACTTCTACGCGTTGAGCCGGTACGAGGATGTCGCGCCTGAGCTGACGAACTGGGAGACCTACCGGTCGGGCCGCGGCACCACCATGGACATCATCATGAGCGGTGTCCAGGTGCCGCCGGGGGTGATCCTGTTCGAGGATCCGCCCCTGCACGACCTGCATCGCCGTTTGCTGTCAAGGGTTTTCACGCCGCGGCGGATGGAAGCGATCGAACCGCTGACCCGGGACTTCTGCGTGCGGGCGCTCGACCCGCTAATCGGGTCGGGCCGGTTCGACTTCATCGAAGACCTCGGCGCGATGGTACCGATGCGCACCATCGGCTATCTGCTGGGGATTCCCGAAGAGAATCAGGCGGCGATCCGCGACCGCGGCGGACGGGCAATCAACTTGCGCGAGGGCACCTTTCGTGCGGTCGACGCCGACCTGTTCGAGAAGAGCTACGAAGTGTTCTCCGACTACATCGACTGGCGGACCGAGCATCCGTCCGACGACCTGATGACGGCGCTGCTGAACGCCGAGATCGAAGAGAACGGTGTCACGCGACGGTTGGACCGCACCGAGGTGCTGATGTACACCAGCACGATCGCCGGCGCCGGCAACGAGACCACGACACGGCTGATCGGATTCCTGGGTCAGCTGCTCGCCGAACACCCCGAGCAGCGTCGCGAACTCGTGGCGGACCCGTCGCTGATCCCGATGGCGATCGAGGAGACCCTGCGCTACGAGGCTCCCTCACCGGTGCAGGCACGTTACGTCGCGCATGATGTCTCATGCCGCGGCACGCTGGTACCGGAAGGCTCGATCATGTTGCTGCTCAACGGGTCAGCCAATCGCGATGAGCGTAAGTTCGCCGACGGCGAGCGCTTCGACATCCACCGCGGCGCCAGCCACCTCAGCTTCGGGCACGGACTGCACTTCTGTCTTGGGTCGGCCCTGGCGCGCATGCAGGCGCGGGTGGTCTTGGAAGAGGTGATCAAACGCTGGCCGCAGTGGTCGGTGGACTACGACAACGCCGTCAAGGCGCACACCAGTAGCGTGCGCGGCTGGGCGAGCCTACCGGTTATCACCGCGTAGCTGTGTTCACCGGGGTTCTCTGTCACACGCGCCCCATCCGTCACCGCGTCGAGACAGTTGGCGCCATGCCCGCCTCAGCGCGACTTGCCCACCCATGCGCGACACCCTGTGCGCGTGACGCTTCTATGCCCTCGAAGTGGCCGCTGAATGTCATACCAATGTGTAACGGTAGCCTCATGACTCTCATCCTGAGCGGAATCGAACTGCGTTACGTACTTGCCTGGCAGCTACAGTTGCACGGGCAGGCGACTATCCCCGAGATGACGAAAGCATTGAGCCATCACGGCTTTGGCGTCACCGGCCGACCGTCGAAAGCCATCTCGGATGCTTTGCGTTGGGAAATTTCCCGAGGCCGAGTAAAGCGAATCGGTTGGGGCAAGTATGGTCCATCCGGCATTCCGCGCAGCACCCAGCACCGTATACATCAACGAGTGCTGGCGCTCCGCGGTGAGGCGGACGCGCGACGGATGCTTGAGGAGATTGGGTACACCGACCCACGCGATTCTTAGGCGGCGTGGGTCGCGGCAATGCTGGCGAATGTCGCGCTGGGGCGGGCAAGTCGCGCTGAGGTGGGCATCAGGCGAACTATCCGCGGATGTTGACCGATGTGGGGGGTGTGCTTCAGTGCCGGAACTGCTTCGAGCGGGAATGTCGCGCATGGGTGGGCAAGTCGCGCGGAGGTGGGCATACGGCCAACTGTGTTGGGACGGTGACTTATCTGGTGCATGTGACCCAACGGGCGGGCGATTGTTGACTCGGCACTCAGGTCTCTGCACGATGAACAACTGTTAGGTTTCAATCCTCAGGCTAGGAGAATGAGTGTCCTACGAAAGCACCGCGCAGCCAATCAAAATCGGCTACCTGATGGACTTTCTGCTACCCGAAGGCTTCCCGAAGACCTACTTCGAGGACTTGACCCAACCGTTCGATCTGGTGTTCAAACAAGCGGTCGAACAGGGGTTGATAGACCGGCCGATCGAGATCCTCTACCGCGAAGTGGAAGGCCTGCCGAAGGGTTCGGTCAAAGCGGTCATCGACGCCTACGGCGCGTTGTGCGACGAAGGTTGCCTGGCGATCTTCGGCCCCAGCATCGCCGACAACGCGATCCCGGCGCGGGAGGCGATCGAGGAACGTTTCAAGGTGCCCTGCATCAGTGTGACGGGATCCGATGTCGCACTTGGCGAATGGTTCTTCGCTTTTCCGATGGGCTCACACACCGACGAGCCGATCTTCTGGTCCGACCTGTTGACGAAGGCGGGCCACACCGAAGTCGGCGTACTGGTCGAGCAGTCGATAGTCGGGGAGACCTATCTGCGGAATCTTCGGGATGCGTGCAGGCGTAAGGGTATTCGGGTGGTGGCCGAAGCGTCGATAGCGCAGACGGCGCAGGACGTGACCGCCGCGGTGAACACCCTTCACGCAGCCAAGCCGCAGGCAATCGTGCACTGCGGCTTCGGGTTCGGCGTGGTCTTCGTCAATCCCGCACTCCAGGCCCTGGGCTGGGACCCGCCGCGCTACTGCGGCACCGCTTTCCAGAACGCCTGGCTCAATCCGATCATGTGGAACGCGTTCATGGGCTGGACAGGTGTGGACCAGTACGACGAGGGCAATACGGTCGGGCAGAAGTTCCTGGACGAATACCGCCAGGAGTACGGTCGCCGGCCGGAATGGTGCGTGCCGGTGGTCAACAGGGACATCGCATGCACCCTGCTGCGGGCACTCGCCGACGCACACCCGTTGAGTCCGCGCGGTGTCAAGGAGGCGCTGGAGCGGGTGAAGATGATGCCGGCGGCGTCCGGCGCACCCGGCACGCGGGTGTCGTTCGGCAACTGGACGCGTCGGGCGTGGATGGGTGCGGGTTACCTGGTGGCCCGTCGGCTCGATGCCGACGGCGTGAACTCCCACCTGATCGACCGCTTCGGGGAAGAGTAAGTCCCGCCTGCGCCTGACCGGATCAACGACGACACGTTTTGTCCGCCGTTCTCCGGGAACTCGCAGCAATCATGGACATCACCGTCACGTTCATCGGCAACGCCACCACGCTCATCCGTGCCGGCGACATCACCGTGCTCACCGATCCCAACTTTCTGCACAAGGGTCAGCACGCCTATCTCGGCTACGGCCTGGTATCCAAACGCCGCAAGGCACCCGCGCTGACGATCGACCAGCTCCCGTCCATCGACGTCGTGCTGCTGTCGCATCTGCACGGCGACCACTGGGACCGGGTGACGACGAAAGGGCTGGACCGTGAACTTCCGGTCCTGACCACCCCGGCGGCGGCGAACCGGTTGCACTCCAAAGGTTTCGAGCACGCCGCCGCATTGTCGACGTGGCAGGCGCACACGATGGTCAAGGGGGATGTCCAGCTCACCGTGACGGCGCTGCCGGGTCGTCACGCCCCGCTGTGGACGAAGCGCCTGCTCCCGCCGGTCATGGGCAGCATGCTCGAATTCGGAACAGTGGACAGCCCGACCAGGCGGCGTCTCTACATCTCCGGAGATACGCTGCTCATCGACGAACTCGGCGAGATCCCGGTCCGGTTCGACGCCATCGACGCGGGCATCCTCCACCTCGGCGGAACCCGCCTGCCCGCCGGCGCGCGATTGCCGTTCGGGTTGACCGTGACCATGGACGGGCAGCAAGGTAGCGGGCTCGTCGAACGGCTCGACCTGCCCAAGGTCATCCCGGTTCACTTCGACGACTACACGGTGTTCGCCTCACCGCTGTCCGACTTCAAGGCCGAGATGAAACGCCGCGGTCTCGACGACCGCATCCTGGAGATCGAACGCGGTCACTCGGTGTCGGTTTAGCTCGCCTGATCCACCAGCACCGCGCCCTCGGGCCGCTCGCCGAGGGTCTGCAGCTGCAGCGCGATGTCGGCGCCCTGCGCGGTCAGACGAATGATCTGCGCCAGTTCGGCGGGTGCGTCACATTGCAGGTAATGATCGGCCGTCGGGACCACCCAGTAGCGGCTCCGACCGGGCATCCCCCGCAGGTAGGTATGCCAGACATGGTTCGCGACCCGCAGCGGGGCGACAGTGTCGTGCAGGCCCCAGATCAGGGTCACGTTGACCGGCAACTGCGAAAGCGCTTCCAGCCAACGCTTCTCGTCGGCGGCCCGCTCGTGCAGGTACTGGATCGTGTCCGGCAGCAC
Source organism: Mycobacterium sp. NGS67 (assembly GCF_059812185.1). Lineage (NCBI taxonomy): Bacteria > Bacillati > Actinomycetota > Actinomycetes > Mycobacteriales > Mycobacteriaceae > Mycobacterium > Mycobacterium sp. NGS67. The sequence goes on along the minus strand of NZ_JCALCF010000037.1, from coordinate 28,718 downwards.
CCTAATCCCGTCGTTGTAGGCGAAACACTTTGTCAGCGCCGAGATCTCCGGATCGTCCGGCATCCGGCGCGGCATGAACGTGGTGACCCCGAGGCCGGCGGCCAACAGCTCCGGCGTCGTCTCGGCAGCAGCGGCACGACCCGACGCGGCGTCGAGGAGCGCGAGCTGAAAGGCGGTCAGATTGGACAGCGGGAGATAGATGTTGCCGTTGGTGATGATCAAATCGACAGGCAGCGCTGACTTCTCAGCGAGCAGGCCTAGCGCGATCATGCCGATGCTGCAGCCGCGGTCGTGGGTGATCATGCGGTAGTCGCTCAGTTTCCACACCTCGGTGATGGCATGCACGAGCAGTCGCGCGTCGTCGTAGAGCGAATAGACGTACGGCTCGGGTGGTTTGTCGGAGACGCCATAGCCCGGGAAATCCAGCGCGAAAATCTCGAATTCGCCGCCCAATTCCCGCGCCAGCGGAAAGTAGTCGATGCTCGACGTGGGAAAGCCGTGCACACAGACCAGCGCTGGTTTGCCCGGTGTACCGAATCGTCGCAGGAACACCGTGACCGGCTGCCGGTCGTTGGCGTCGGTGGTCGACCAGCTCAATTCGGTTCCGCCGGTGTGCCATTCCACGAAGATGTCCATCGTCGAGCCTCTCAGGTTTGCGGGAACGTCACGACGGCCAGCAGTAGCGGCAACTGGTTGCCCTTCAGTTGCGGGGTGGGCAGCATCTCCGGGCCGAGAAAGGAGCCGCTGAGGTAGTTGTCGGCATTGAACACCGCCGTCGTACTGACCTGGCCCTGGTAGCTGAAACCCTCGAGCGCGTAAGGCAATCCGTCGGCTTCGAGCAGAGACGGACCACTCATCAGCTGAAAGTGCAGATGCGGCGCATTCGAATTGCCGGTATTGCCCAGCTCGGCGATCTGCTGTCCCTTCTTGACCTTGTCGCCCGGTTTCACCAGCAGTGATCCCTGGATGAAATGGGCGTACATGGCATAGACCCCGTCGCCGATGTCCATGATGATGTGATTGCCGTCGATGTTCTCCACGGTGAGTTTCGCGGCCAACGCGGGATCGGATGACGGCAGGATGCCCGGCTTGTTGGCTTCGATGCTGTCCAGCGTCGACACCACGGTGCCGTCGGCGACCGCGTAAACCGGTGTCCCGTAGCTGATGTAGCTCTCATTCACCGTTCGGTCGCCCACGTAGAAATTGCCTTGGTCGTTCATCCGCATCCAGTCGATCGCGAAGCGCTGGCTGTTGTTGAGTTTCATGTTGACCGGCAGGATGGCGTCACGGTGCGCCCACCCCGGTTCGCAGCAGCCGTTGAAGGCGACCCAATTGTTGCCGCGCAAGGGCGAACCGATGATGCGCGGCGTCCCGGCCGAGATGTCGAACGGTGCGCCGAGGGTGTCGATGGGGCCGGATGTCTTGGCGGCGCTCGGATTACTCACGCCGGTGCCGTGCAGCCGCAGCATCACCGCTTTCGGGAAATCCGAGAGGTTGTCGAGCCGGAAGTCGACGAGCAACGACCGCGACGACTGCGGCGCGATGGTGAAGTCAGGTGCGGGCGCGGCGGGCACCAGGCGCAGCCGGTTGCAGTTGCCGTAGTTGCAGGCGGGATCGACCAGTTGATTTCCCGAATATGACGCCAACACCCTCTTGGGGTCCCGGCCGTCGACCACGTCCACCCCGGTCAGGGTGGCCGGCTCCGCCGTCGAGTTGGTGACCTGCATGTCGAACGCCAGGTGGTACTTGTCGTCGGTACCGGGAAACGCGAAGGTCGGCCGGCTGATCGGTGACACCGTCAACGGCGTGAAGGCATCCGGGACGGTGACGCCGGCCAGCGGGTCGCTGGTCGGGGGTGCGCCGCCGGCGGGCTGCTTGGGCGCCGATGCACAGCCGGCAAGCACGAAGGCGAACCCGATGGCTGCCAGCTTTACCCAGCAACGGTGCCGCTTCGCCATCTGGTGTTGCCTCCTTGGTCAGCCGTACGCTCGGCCACCGTCGGCTCCCTCGAGTCGCGGTTGCGTCACGGCACTTGAAAAGAACGGTAACGAATCTCCAACCTCTCGCCGTGTCGCGCGAAAATCAAGCCGTTGTTGTTCCAGCCACGTCTATGAGAGTCCCGGCCATGACTGACGAAACCTCGACGACGAGAGGGGGACTGTGCTCAAACGGTTGCGCGCTGTCCTCGTCGTGGTCGTCGCGGTCTGTGTGGGCGGCGGATTGGCCGTCGCAGATCCCGCCGGGGCCGCGGGCGTGACGTCGGCGACGTGCGAACAGCGAACGCTGGTGCTGACCGCCTTCCCGGCCGAGGCCGACGCCGTCTTGGCGCACACCACGCTGGACGCGAATCCCATTGCGATACATGACAATCAATATTTCTATCGCGGTTCGATCGCCGGCAAGAAGGTGTTCGTCGCCATGACCGGGATCGGCATGGTGAACGCCACCCGCGTCACCGAGACCGCGCTGAACCGGTTCACCTGCGCCTCCGGCGAGACCATCGCAGCGGTGTTGTTCTCCGGGGTCGCCGGAGGAGCCGGGCGGACCAGCATCGGCGACGTGGCCGTGCCCGCCCGGTGGAGCCTGGACAGCGGAGCGACGTTCGCCGCCGTCGATCCCGGCATGCTGGCTGCGGCGCAAGCGCTCACCGTCAACCTCAGCAGCGTCAACAACCTCGGCAATCCAATGTGCCTGTGCCGTCACGTCCCGACCGTCAAGCTGATCGATCTGAAACGGTCGCCGCAGCTGTTCGTCGGCGGCGACGGGTACAGTCATGACGCCAACAACGGCCAGGCCTTCCCGTGTGTACCCAACGGCGGCGACGTCTTCGGATGCCAACCATGCAGCCCGCCGGGGCGTTCCTTCTTCTACACCGGGAACTTTGTGCAGGCTATCGGGCCCTTCCTGACCAAAGGGTTGCTGAGCAACCTCAACATCCAGACCGCCGAGAATCCGGCCTTCGACGCGGTGGACCAGGAGACGGGCGCGGCGTTGGCGGTCGCCGCGGCGCACGGCGTCCCGTTCCTCGGCATCCGGGGCATGTCCGACGGGCCCGGTGACCCGCTGGGCCTGCCAGGCTTCCCGTTTCAGTTCTTCTTCTACAAGCAGATCGCCGCCGAGAACGCCGCCCGGGTAGTCGAGGGATTCTTGGGGACGTGGGCCGGAGCATGAAGTACTTTTGCGGCCATCGGCCTGACTAAGCGCTTCGCCCTACCCTGACGCGCCCCGCGAGGGTCCGCAAATGTACGGCAGAGCGCCCTTTTTCTGGCATTTTGCGGACTCTCGTGCACTCAGCGAACCCACCACGCCCTACTCTGTCCCGCGCTGCACAGGGCGTCCCGGCTCCGAACTCCACTCCGACCACGAACCGGGAAACAACGCGGCTTGATGGCCCGCGGCGGCCAGCGCGGCCACCAGAACGGTGGCGGTAACACCCGAGCCGCAATACGCGCCGACGAGCTCGTCCCGCCCAATTCCGCTGTCGGACAACCGTTGCGCGAGCGCCTCCTCGGAGAGAAACGCACCATCGTCGGACAGCAGAGTCATGAAGGGCAGGTTCTTCGCACCGGGGATATGGCCGGCCCGTGCGTCGGCAGGTTCGCTGTCGCCGCGGTAGCGTTCGGGGGCGCGCGCATCGAACAGCGGCAGCGCGCCCGCGCCGGCCTGCTCGGCGGTCAATGTGGGCAGGCCACCGGTATACAGATCCTCGTGTTGCACAACCACGTTCCCGGGCGCAGGATCCACCGCGCCGGCTTCGAGTCGGCCGCCCGATGCGCGCCATGCGGCCAGCCCCCCGTCTAGGATCCGCACGTCGGGCAGGCCCGCCGCGGTCAGCACCCACCACGCTCGTCCGGAGCCGGCCCGATTCCAGTCGTCGTACACCACCACCGGCACGCCCTGCCGAACCCCCCACCGCCGCAAGGCTTCCTGCACGCTACTGCCCGACGGCAGCGGGTGCCGGCCGCGCCCGTCGACGCTGTGGTCGCTGAGCTCGTCATCCAGGGACACATACACCGCGCCGGGAAGGTGGCCGTCCAGGTAGGCGGGTCGGCCGTCCGGGACGTCGAGTCGCCAACGCACATCGAGAATGCTCAGCGGTTCGCCCGACTCGACGAGGTCGGCCAGTTCGGTGGCGGTGATCAGGACGCGGTTCCGAGGTTGCACACGTTCACCTTAACGACCACTAACGCGGCCAGGCCTCCCAGCTGATCATGCTGCGCAGCGGCCCGGCGAACACCGGCCGCACCGCTGCCGAACGCCAGCGCTCCTCGACCAAAGACGCCACGGCCGCCGTCACGGCCAGCGGGTCGTCATCGATGTAGACGACGGTGACGTAGTGCGGGTCGGTACGCCACCCGCGGGGCGCCGGCTTCCACGTCGACCCGAACGTCCACGCCCCGGCGGTGCCCGGCGTGGCCAGCAGCGCCGGATAGTGTTCGGCGCGCAGCCATTCCAACCAGTGATCGGGGCGCTCGCCGGTTGGTTCTTCGACGATCAGCAGCACGCCGCGGTGCGGCCGCCACGGCACCACCTCCGCCGACACCAGGGCTTGCGGTGCCGAATGCCATTGCAGCAGGCGAAGTCCGGAGATCTGCAGCAGCGGGCGCATAGCCGGCATGCGGCCGTTCTCCCGCAGCGCCCGCCCGAGGTCGACGAAGTCGTCGACTGTCTCCGCGACGGGCTCGCCGACCAGATAGTGCACGACGTTGCCGATCTCACCCAGCGGACCATCCGACGCCAGAAGGTGGTCCCGGTCGGCGATCCAGCGCAACCCGTGCAGAATTCCCGGCAGTTGGAACTGCTCGGGCATGTGGTCCAGCAGGTGCCACCGCAGGTAGCTGCCGTCGTCACGCGGTGCTGCACCCGTGAAGCTGAAAATACCGGCCCGGACGCGGTTCACGAGACGTTCAGTTCCGCGAGCGCCTGCAGATTCTCCAGATAATGCTGCAGCGAGGTGCTGGCGAAGTTGGCGCTGACGATGGTCGCCCCATGCCCGACGGCCTCGGCGATGAGTTCGCGCGACCGCTCAGGGTCGTGGATCGGATCCAGCCTCCTGGCCGGCGCGAGGACAACGTCGAAGTCCGGGCGAATGTCGAAGCGGCTCAACCAGTCCCGCGCCTGTCGCAGACTCACCGAGAACGGTGTCCAGCCGTCGGCCAGGGTGACCGCACGGCGCAGCGACCGCAGGGTGCGCCCGCCCACCCAGATGGGGACATGATCCTGCACGGCACACGGGTCGACGAAAATGCCGCCGAACGAATAGAACTCGCCGCGGTAGGACGGCTCGCGGACCGACAGCGAGGCACGCAGGGCGCGCACCGCGTCGTCACCGCGGGCGCCACGGTCGTCGAACGGTGCACCGATCAGGTCGAATTCCTCTTTCAGCGAGCCCACGCCGACGCCCAGGATGAGCCTGCCGTTGCTGACCTTGTCCAGCGTGCCGTACCGCTTGGCGATCTCCAGCGGGTGATGGTAGGCCAGCACCAGCACGTTGGTAGCCAACCTGATTCGGCTGGTCTGGGCGGCCAGATAACCCAACGTCGGCAGCGGATCCCAATAGCGCACCCCGCGCCGTTCCTCTTCGGCGGCAGGCAGTGCGATGTGTTCGCTGCATGTCAGATGGTGATAGCCCAACCGATCCGCGGCCTCGGCGACGCGGGCGAGATCCTCGACCGACGCGGTCCGTTCCCAGTCGGCGTTCATGCCCGGGATCGTGGTGACCACCGGAGAGGAGATCGACAACTTTGCCGTCGGTGTGCTCATCGCGCTACATTCTAACAATGCTCGAATCAGTCCGGACGAGACGTCCATACGGCGAACTGGACCGCGGACAAGTGGTCTCTTCGCTGCACACGCTGGCCCGACGGGTCGGGGTGCAGCAGGTCACGATGCGCGAGCTGGCCGCCGAACTGGGGGCGGCGGTGCCGTCGGTGTACTACCACGTGCCGGGCAAACAAGCGGCCCTCGACCTGCTGGCGGAAGCGGTGCTGGCCGGCATCCCGGTGCCGCGGCAGGGGCCGTGGGACGTCAGGCTCGCCGAGTTGTATTGCACTGCAAGGGAAGCGTTGCTCGCGGTCCCGGGGATCGCCGGCATGCTGCAGACCGGCGGCGGCGGTGAGCAGGCGCGACGGCTGGACCGGCTCAGCCGCTCCCTGCTTGTCGAGGCGGGTCTCGCGAAACCGGTTGTGGCGGCGGCTCACACGGTGCTGTACACCTACCTGCTGGGGTCGGTCAGCCTGGAGGAGTCAGCGCCGGCCAAACGGCCGTCCGCCGCACGTTTCCGCGCCGGACTCGAGGTGATCATCGCCGGGATCAGGGCGTCATGACGGTTCCTCAGCTCGGCTCGGTGGTAGTCGAAAACCTGGACAGCCCAGCCGATCGCGACGCCGCCCGGGTGCTCGATCCGGACACTTTCGTCGTCGGCGCTCCGTTCGATGCGATGGCCCGGCTGCGGGCCCAGAACCCGGTGCATCCGGTGCAGTTGTCCGGGCTGCCCAGGGCGTGGCTGCTGACCCGGCACGCCGACGTGCGACTGGTCAGCCGCGACACCGACACGTTCACCAGCAGCAACGGCAACACCCTGATCCAGGTCGAGGCGGGCCCCACCTCGGCGATGCTGCCGGGCATCGACCCGCCGCGACACGTGCTCTACCGCAAGCTGATCAACCAGGGTTTCACCGCCCGCAACGTGCTGCGCCTGGAACCGCACATGCGCCGGGTGGCTCGCAACATCGTCGCCGACATCCGCGAGAAGGGCGAATTCGACGCTGTCCCAGACATTTCCGCGGAGATGTCACTACAGGTGATCGCCGACGTGCTCGGGGTGCCCGCCGAAGACCGGCTGGATGTCTTCCGGTGGAGCAATGCCATCGGAACCCTGGGCATCGAGGATCCCGACTATGCGCCCACCCCCGAGGCGCTCGGGCAAGCCGCCGCCGAGATGTTCACGTACTGCAACGATTTGGTGAAACATCGACGAAGGCACGGTCTGACCGACGACATCCTGTCGGCGCTGCTGGCCGCCGAGGTCGACGGCGAGAAACTCAACACCGAGCAGCTCAACGAGTTCTTCGTCCTGCTGGCGATCGCCGGCAACGAGACCACCCGCAACACCCTCAGCCACGGCATTCTGGCGCTGTCGCAGCACCCGGAACAGCAGGCCCTGCTCGCCCGTGACCCCGACGCTGTCAAAGCGGCGGTCGAAGAACTACTGCGATGGGCGACCCCGGTGCTCTACTTCCGCCGCACTGTGACCCGCGACGTCGAGCTCCGCGGGCAGCGCATCCCGGCCGGCGACTGGGTGCTGATGCACTATCTGTCGGCCAACCGCGACGAGGACGTGTTCGACCGGGCCGATGAATTCGACGTCACCCGAACCGATGCCGGGCATGCCGCGTTCGGCGGCGGGGGAGTGCACTTCTGCCTCGGTGCCCAGCTGGCCAGGCTCGAGCTGCGGGTGATGCTCGAAGAGCTGTATCCGAAGGTGCCCGGGCTCACCGTAACCGGCGAACCCGACCGGCTGCGGTCGTCGTTTTTCCATGGGATCAAACGACTTCCGTGCAGCACGGGATGATCAGCCGTACCGCCGAGCGTGAATCCTACGACGCAGCAGCGGCGTGTTACGCAGCCAGATTCACAGTCGCCGTAGTCAGTCCACGTCGGCCGGGCCGAGCAGTCGCACTTCCTCCAGATCCAGGGCGGCTTGCACTTCGCGCAGCACGATGTCGTCGATCAGGCGTTGGTCACGAAGCTCGGTAAGTGCTCGGCGTTTGCGCTCCAGCACGCGCAGCCGCACCGCACGGATCTGATCACCGGCTTCGGACAGACGGTTGCTGTCGTCGGAGTCGTCGCCACCGGCCTCGACCAGTAGAGCGTGCTCTTCGTACTCCTTCTGCAGGCGCGCCCGGATCTTCGGTCCGACACCGAGTTCTTCGGTGATCTCCGGTAGCGCCTCCAGCGCCGCTTGGGCGCCGCGGGTACGGGCCAGCTGCAGTTCGTCGGCGCGGGCGACGTCTTCGGGTAACCGCGCCCAGCGCACCACGGCGGGCAGGGTGCTGCCCTGAAGGAGCACGGTCACCAGAATCACGAAGGAGACGACGTAGATGATCAGGCTGCGGTTGGGGAAGGGGCCGCCGTTGAACGTTTCCAGGGGCACGGCCAGCGCCGCAGCCAGCGACACCGCTCCCCGAAATCCCGCCCAACTGGTGACGCAGCGCTGCCGGAAGTCCGGCTGCTGAATGTCGCGGTGCAAGCCCTTGTCCAGGGCGCGGCCCAGAAGCGTGGTCAATTCCACCCAGGCGAAGCGCGTCACGATCACCACGGCCGTGACCGCCAGGGCGAGATAGGTGGCGTGGCGGAGGCCGCCCCCACCGTCGACGATGGCGTGCACGTCGCCGGGAATCTGCACGCCGATGAACACCCACAGCGAGCCGTTGATCAGGAACGTCGAGATGTCCCAGAAGGCGAACGCCTGCAACCGGGATCGTGCCCGGATCACCCGCGGGCCGACATAGCTGATCACCAGCGCCGACACCAACACCGCGACCACACCGCTGCTGTCGAACTCGACGGCCAGCAGGAACGCCGCGAACGGGGTCAGCACGCTGAGGGCTCCCTCTTCGAGCGGCGCGTCGATGCGGCGACGCAGCAGCGTCACCAGGCCACCGACGATCAGTCCGGCGGCGATGCCGCCGAGATAGGAGTAGACGAATCGACCGGTCAACGCGAGCGGGCTGACCTCGTTGCCGCCGACGGCGACCGAGACGGTGACGCCGAACAGCACCAGCGCGGTGCCGTCGTTGATCAGGCTTTCCCCGCGCAATACGGTCAGCGCGCGGCGCGGCAGTTTCTTCGCCAGGCCGGCCACGGCCGCGGCGTCGGTGGGGGAGAGCACGGCGCCCAGCACCGCCGCCGCGTGTGATTCCATGCCCAGCGCACGCGCCGTCGAGGACACCGCGACCGCGGTGACGATCACCAGGCCGACGCTGGTCATCACGATCGGCCGCATGTTGGCCTTGATCTCGCGGAAGCTGGTGTTCAGGCTCTCCCAGTACAGGATCGCCGGCAGGAACAACAGCAGCACCAGTTCCCCGTCGATGTGAATGTGACCGAACCGCGGGATCAGCCCGAGCAGCGTGCCGAGGAAGATCAGCAGGACCGGGGGGCCGACGCGATAGCGCTGGCCCAGGACGGTGCCGACGACGACGGTGAATACCAGCGCGACGATGACGACAAGCGCAAACACCTGCCCATCCTTGCCTACGGCTCAGCGGCGGCTAGCTGCAGTCACAGCAGTCGCCGCAGTCGCAGCAGCAGCCGTCGCCGTCACAGCAGGAGTCGCAACAGCAATCGCACTCGCAGTCGCAGCAGCAGGCGTCGGTGCACCGGTCCCAGCAGCCGCGCTTCTTCTGCGGCTCGGGCGGCAGCTGACCGGGGGGCGGGTAGCCGCCCGGACCGTACATGCCGTATTGGTTGCCGCCGAAGTTGATGCCGTCCTGCTCGCCGTGCGGGCTTCCGTACGGGTAGTTGGCCGTCGGGACGGCGCCGGCGAACGTGCGGGAGACCGAGCGGCGCAATTCCTTGGTCAACAGCCGGCGCGGCAGCCGGCCGTCGGTGAAATCGACGTCGGCCAGGGCCAGTTCGATGCCGAGCACCGCGTCGTCGCACAGCTTGCGGACCTCGGTGACGGGAGTTCCAGTGGCGGCCAACGGATTCCACTTCCCGCGCGCCTGGTCGTCGTGGTAGTCCTCCACCGCGTCGAGCAGGTGCGCCACCCGCCCGAACAGCAGCCCGATCTCACGCAGCGGCGCCTCGTTGGTGAGGCGGCCCGCCAACACTGCGGTGTGGGCGAACGCTGCGGCCACGGCCGTCTCGGTGGGCTCCGTAACAGCCAGCAGCGAGCCGCCCGGCCCGGCCGTCTCCTCGAGTTCGACCTGCCGGTCCATCGCGGCCACCAGCACACCGGTGTCGAAGCCCAGGGTGTGGCCGGTGTCGGTGCCGCGGCGTACCCAGCTTTCGGCGATGCGCCGCGCGGCCGGTCGGATCGCCGCCACGCCGACCAGGCCGTCGCGGTCGTCGACGTGGTCGCGGACCTTCGCCGCCGCCAGCGCCAACGACACCACCGCCGCCAGGCGTACGCATTCACCGGTCGCCACGTCGGCGCGCTTCATGCCGCGCAGCGGGCACGGCCCGGCGGTGCGGCGGGTGGGCTTGGCCTCGGACTGAGCTTCCACAAGCAGCGAGACGATCAACCCGTCGTAGTTGGTCGCGATCCGCGCCGCCTGCCCGTAGTCGTCGCGCAGCGCCAGGCACAGGCCGCACAGTTGTGCTCGCCAAGCCGCAGTCAGTTCGCCGCCGAGCCGGTGACGGCAGGGCCGAATGATGCCAAACACGGATTGAAGCTACCCGACCAACTGCAGATTTGGGCAGATCTGTGGGCTCACGGCCTAGTGTTCGTCTTATGAGAATCACGCTGCTGGCATTCGCTGCCGTGCTCTTGCTGGTGGGTTGTTCGAGCCCGGGTGCGGCATCGACCAAGACCGTGGAAGTGTCCATGGACGATGTTCTGAAGCAAGGCAACATCATTCGTGAGGTCACACTTCGGACCGGCGACACGCTCACGGTGTCGCTCGGCGCCAACCACAGCACCCCGTACCGGTGGACGCCCGAGCCGAAGATCAGCGACGCCGCGGTCCTGAAGCAGGACAGTCATGAGTATTTCCGCGGCAACACCGACCGCATCGGTGCGCCCGGCACGGAGGTGTGGACGTTCACGGCGGCCAGGGCCGGGAAGACCAGCATCGTCACCAGTTACGGCCCGGTCACCGGCGATGGCGCGCCGTCGTGCACATTCACCGCGAATGTGACGGTGCAATAGCGATGACCGTCGACTTCCACTTCGACCCGATGTGCCCCTTCGCCTACCAGACTTCGCTGTGGATCCGCGAGGTCCGCGCGCAACTCGGGATCACCATCGACTGGCGGTTCTTCAGCCTGGAGGAGATCAACCGTGTCGAGGGCAAAAAGCATCCGTGGGAACGGGATTGGTCCTACGGGTGGTCGCTGATGCGGATCGGCGCTTTGTTGCGGCGCACCGGAATGGACCTACTCGATCGTTGGTATGCCGCAATCGGCCATGAGCTGCACACGCTGGGCGGCAAGCCGCACGATCCCGATGTCGCCCGACGACTGCTGGTCTCGATCGGCGCCCAAGCGTCGATTCTCGATGCGGCGCTTGCCGATTCGACGACGCACGACGAGGTGCGTACCGAACATCAGCGCGTCGTCGATGCCGGCGGGTTCGGGGTGCCGACGTTGTTTATGGACGGGCAGTGCCTGTTCGGGCCGGTGCTGGTCAATCCGCCTGTCGGACAGGATGCGGTGAAGTTGTGGGACGTGGTCACCGGCATGGCCGAGTTGCCCCACGTCTACGAATTGCAGCGGCCCAAGTCGGCCGCGGACGCCGAGCTGATCGGGCGCAGCCTGCGGCCTTATCTCGACGGGCGCGATTGGGTCAGCATCAATCGCGGCGAGGTCATTGACCTGGAGGGGCTTTCACACCATGGCGAGCGGTGAGATCTTGAGCCCGATTGCCAACGCGCCGGCCAGTTCTCGGCTGGTGTCGTAGTCAAAGATCACGTGCCCGCCCAGCACGTCGACGTCGCGTTTGGCCCGCTGCAACGGGTTGTCGAGGAAGTGCACGCTGGCGCCGGATGCTTCGAGCAGCTGGCTTATCACGGCACGCGACTCCTTGACGACGTGCGCGGCGGCCAGCCGGGCATCGGCTCGTACGGTGCGCGGAACCCGTTCTCCGGCTTGGAGAATCGCTTCGATGCGGCCGATGGTGTCGGCGGTCAGTCCGTGTAGAGCGCGCAGCCGGACCCTAGCTTCGCCCAACCTGGCCTGCGCTGCCGGTTTGTCTTTCTGCTTGCTGCCCTCGTAGGCGATGACCCGCTCCCCGAGGCGCTCGGCGAACAATTCGACGACCCGCTCGGCCGTGCCCAACGCCGGCATCGACGCCAGAAACGCGAGCGCGGGCACCATCGGCCAGCGGTAGAGCGTCGCGTCGTGCAAGACGGCTCCCGGTGCGGTGCCGCCGTAGATGTCGGTGACTTTGATCAGTCGGTGCTCGGGGACGAACACGTCGGTGATGACGATGTCATTGGATCCGGTGCCGCGCATGCCGTCGGTGTGCCAGACGTCGACGATCTGGTAGTCCTCGGCGGGCAGCAGCGCCAGGGCGGGATAGATCCCGTCGTCCGGGCCGCACAACGCGCCGACGATGGTCCAGTTCCCTTCCATCACACCGGTTGCCCACGACCAGCGCCCGGTGAGCCGGATACCCCCGTCGACCGGTGTGCCGCGCCCGGTCGGCGCCAGTGGGGATGAGGCCAGGAACGGTTGACTGGCGAAGCCGTCCTGCTGGGCTTGCTCGCCGAACAGCGCCAGCATCCAGTTGTGCAGGGTGAAGAATCCCGCGGTCCACGCGGTCGACGTGCACCCGTGCGCGAGGCGCCGGACCGGATCGAGGATCTGCTGGAAGTCGGCCTGGCGCCCGCCGTAGCGCGCCGGTTTGAGCAGGTCGAAGAGTCCTTCTTCGTTCAGTTCCTTGACGGTGTCGGCAGGTAACCGCCTTAGTTCCTCGGTCTCTTGGGCGCGGTGCCGGATCCGTTCGACGAGGTCCTCGCTGATCATGCACACACCATACCTTTTGGTATGTTCACCGGCGCAACATGAAGTCCAGGAAGTCCTCGTGGTGCAGCCACTTCTTGGGTGATGGACCGGCCAGGTGCAGCAGGCCGACACCGGCGGCGAACGTGGTGTGGGCACGCAGGTCAGCCTCGTCGTCGTCGAATCCGTACTCGCGGAACGCTTGTCGCACGGCGCTGAGGATTCGACGGTCGGAGGCGTGGACGGCGGCTGCGACGGTCTCGTCGGACCGGGCCCATTCGCGCATCGCCCGCTCCAGCGACCATTGCCGGGGCCGGACCAGCGACGCCATCATCCGGGACAGACGTTCGCGGGGCGGCAGATCGCGCGTTTCTTCGATGTCGCGACGGTCCTGGTCTTTGAGCTGCGCCCACGAGTCGATCAGCGCTTGGCGATAGGCGGCCATGTCGTCGAAGTGCCAGTAGAAGCTGCCTTTGGTGACGTTGAGGCGTGTGCACAGCCGGTCGAGTTTGAGCGCGTTGAGGCCGTCACCCGCGATGATCGCGTAGCCGGCCTGCAGCCAGTCGTCCATCGTCAACCGGGTGTTGGTAGCCACGGACCGCAGCCTACGTAGCGTCCCGGAAAAACGGGTAGCCCGGTGGGATGACTAGCTCGGATTCGCGTGTTGGTACCCGGTTTGGGCCTTACCAACTCCGCTCGCTGCTGGGTGCGGGCGGCATGGGCGACGTGTACCGGGCATACGACACCGAGCGGGATCGGATGGTCGCGTTGAAGCTGCTGCGCCGGGAGCTGGCCGACGACCCGTCCTTCCAGGAACGCTTCCGGAAGGAGTGCCGACTGGCGGCGCGGCTGCAGGAACCGCATGTCATCCCGGTGCATGACTTCGGCCAGATCGACGGCGTCCTGTTCATCGACATGCGCCTGGTCAAAGGCGGCACGCTGAAGGATCTGCTGCGTTCGCAGGGTGCCCTGGACCCGGTGCAGGCGGCGTCGATCGTGACTCAGGTGGCGTCGGCGCTGGACGCCGCGCACGCCGACGGGTTGGTGCACCGCGACGTCAAACCGGAAAACGTGTTGCTCACCGCCGACAACTTCGCCTACCTCGCGGACTTCGGGATCGCCCACATCGCCGGCGATGCGAACGTCACGGCCACCGGATCGGTGATCGGGTCGCGTCTCTACATGGCGCCCGAACGCTTCAGCGGCGACCGGGTCGGGCCGCAGACCGACGTCTACTCGCTGACGTGCGTGCTGTACGAGTGCCTCACCGGCCGGCCGCCGTTCGAGGAGTCCGAAGTGATTGCGGCACATCTGATGTCGCCGCCGCCGCGACCGAGCATCATGCGCCGCGGGATCGACCGCGCGTTCGACGGGATCGTGGCCACCGGTATGGCCAAACAACCCGCGGCACGGTTCGGTTCGGCAGGGGAGTTGGCGGCGGCGGTGCGTGCGGCGGCCGGGTCCGGTATGGCGCCCGTCGGGCCGAGCCCGCCCACACCTACCCGGCCGTTTTCGGTCCGCTACCCGAATCCGGAGGACAGTGGCTACAGCCCGTATCCTTTGGCGCCGGCTCCGGTTGTGGCTGGTCGACCCAGTCGGGTTCCCGTGCTGGTCGGGGGGTTTGCGGCGGTGATGTTGTTCGTCGCGGCGGTGCTGGCTGTGGTGCTGGCGTTCGGGAGCCGACCCGCGCGCGAGGTTGCCGAGCCCGTTTCGTCCGCGCCGACGACGCCGTCGCTGTCCCAGCCCGTCGACGGGGCCGACGGCTTGGGATTCATCGGCCACACCGCCCGCTGTGATCCGGGCAATCCGCCTGCCGCTGTGTTGCGCACCGCCCAGTCGCTCGTGGTGGTCTGTCAGAGCGGACCGCAGAGTTACTACTACCGCGGGGAGCGGATCAGCGACGGCGCCAACATCGAACTCGGCAATGCGGTGCGCACATCCGGCGGGTTCGACGTCACCAATCCGGCCAACGGTGTGCGCTACGAGGTTCGCCCACAACGACTTACGATCCTCAGCGGCAGCCACGTGGACTCCGCGGAACCCGTATTGCAGTACGCCACAGGGGTTTAACGTTTTGGGCCCTAGCACCGGGTGTCGCATCCGTCACTGCAGTCACTGGCGGAGAGCGTTTTCTCGAATGCCCGCCTCTCAGCGACAACAGGGTTTGTGGTGACTTGCGTTATGGCGTCAGTAGCGCCAAAATGGCGCCATGCCCAGCGTGCAGATCAAAGACGTCCCGGAAAGCACTCACCGAGTCCTGCGTGAACGCGCGGCGCGTGCACATCAGTCGCTTCAGGAATATCTTTTGACTCGCTTGATCGACGAGGCGAGTCGCCCCACGCTGGATGAGGTTTTTGACCGGGTGGCCAAGCACAGTGGTGGACGGGTATCGGTCAAGGCCGCCGTGGAGCACATCCGGGCCGACCGTGATCGTCGTTGATGCCAGTGTTTTGGCTGTAGCGCTGGGCGACGACGGGGATGACGGCTTGCGCTGCCGGCACCGGATAGTGGGCGAATCAATATTCGCCCCCGAACTCGTTGACCTCGAGGTGGTTTCGGTATGGCGTCGGCACGTCGGCGCCAAACTGATGACCGCGCGGCGGGCTTCCGCTGCGGTCGCAGACCTGGCGGATTTGCCGCTGCGTCGTTCCACTCATCAGCCGTTGCTGCCGCGCATCTGGGAACTGCGACACGTCGTTACACCCTACGACGCTGCGTACGTTGCGCTGGCCGAGCAGTTGGATGCACTACTGGTTACTGGTGATGCCCGCCTGTCACGTGCTTCCGGAATGCGCTGTGCGGTCGAGGTTGTAGTCGGTTGAGGCGCTCAACCCAGTCGGGCGCGGCTTACGCGAGCAATCCGCGGATGTCGTCGGCGGTAAGCGCGGAGCCGAACGCGTTACCGTCGTCGATCACGCTGGCGAAAAGTTTGGCTTTACGGGCGTTGAGGGCGACCACCTTGTCCTCGATGGTGTCGTGGGCAATGAGGCGGTACGCCATGACGTTACGGGTCTGACCGATGCGATGGGTGCGGTCGATTGCCTGGGCCTCGGTGGCCGGATTCCACCACGGGTCGAGCAGAAAGCAGTAGTCGGCCTCGGTGAGGTTCAGCCCGCACCCGCCGGCCTTCAGGCTGATCAGGAAAACCGGTACGTCTCCGTCCTTGAACTGCTGCACCACTGCTGCACGGTTGCGTGTTCGCCCGTCCAAATAGCGGTAGTTGATCCCCTCAGCGTCAAGGCGATCGCGGACCATGGCCAGAAACCGGGTGAACTGACTGAAGACGAGTGCCCGGTGGCCACCTTCGGTGACGTCGCGCAGCTGCTCGGTCAGCAGTTCGATCTTCGCGCTGGCCAGCCCCTCTTGAGCCGGGTCGACCAGCCCGGGATGCAGGGCCATCTGTCGCAACACGGTCAACGACTTGAGGATGGTGAATCGGTTGTGCTGCATGTCATCGAGCAGGCCAAGCACCTTCTGCCGCTCTCGTTGCAGTCGTTTGTTGTAAAGGGCGCGGTGCCGGGGCGGCAGCTCGACGTGCAGGATCTGCTCTTGTTTTGCCGGCAGCTCGGCAGCCACGAGCTCCTTGTTTCGGCGTTTGACCAGAGGTTTGATGCGACGACGGAACAGAGCCAACAGCTCTGGGTCCCCGGTCTTCTCGATCGGCTTGGCAAAGAAGTCGGCGAATGTCGTCGGGTTGGGGAACAGTCCAGGAGCGGTGATCGACAGCAGCGACCACAGCTCCATGAGGTTGTTCTCCAGCGGAGTTCCGGTGATCGCCAGCTTGAACGGCGCGGTCAACTTGCGAGCACACTGGTAGGTCTTGGCGTGACGGTTCTTCACGAATTGGGCCTCGTCCAAAATCAGGCCGGACCAGGCCGTCTTGGCGTAGGCGTCGAAGTCCAGTCGAAATAGCGTGTAAGAGGTGACCACAATGTGGGCGCCGGCCGCCAGTTCTTCGAGGTCGGCACCGGAGCGGCGCAGCGTGTCAGAGACAGGCACCACGGTCAGGTCGGGCGCGAACCGCGCTGCCTCGGTCGCCCAGTTCGCGACCACACTGGCCGGCGCTACCACCAGAAACGGCGCCATGTGCGGAATCTGTTGACGGACATGACAAATCAACGCCAGCGACTGGATGGTCTTGCCCAGACCCATGTCATCGGCGAGGATCCCACCGAGACCATGTGCATACAAAGTCGCCAACCAGGCGAACCCATCGGCTTGATACGGCCTGAGCGCGGCGTGCAGGCTGCTTGGCACCATCACTGGTCTCAGGCCGTTCAGCGCGCGCAGCCCCTCGGTCTGACGGCGCCACTCGTCGGCCTGGCGCGACACGACTCCGAGCTCGGCGAGTTCGTCGAACAACCCGACCTGGAATCGGCTGATCCGGGGTGGTCCGTCCTCGGCGTCGGTGAGTGCACGGGCCTCTTCGATGAGCTCGCGCAGCTTCACCAGCTCCGGTTTGTCCAGCGCGAAGTAGGCACCGCCGGGAAGCAGGAGGTGCGACTGCCCCGACGCGAGCGCGGTGAACACGCTCGCAAACGAAACCTGTTTTCCTTCGATGCTGATCGTGACACCAAGGTCGAACCAGTCCGTCTCACCGGACGTCGCGTCCGTCGTCACCGCGATGACCAGGGAGCCGCTCGCCTCTCGGTAATCCACCTGGTCGCCGAACATCTCCAGCGCGACGTCGGGTAGCTCGGCCAGCAACGGTTGAATTTCGGTGGCGAACCGCATGGTTTCGAGGCCGGACAACCTCACGCCGGTGATCAGCGTTCCTTCGGCGGTGCGCAGCCCCACTTGCTCCACCGGAGCTTCGATGCTGCAGGCGAGCATGTTCTCCGCTTCCAGATCGCGATAACCCAGGTGTTCGGATGCGCCGATCGGCACGCGAAAGTCGTTGTCGCTTATCCGGTATAACCACTCCCAGGTCAGTTCGAGCTCATGCTCAGGCTGGTAGTCGGCGCGCAGGACCAGCGTCGGCCCAATGATCTCCGGCAGTATGAACGACTCGTCCGATGACATCACCGTGGTGATCTGGCGCAATCTCGGGTAGTAGTCTGCGGCGAAGCGCGGTCCCTGGTCGGCGGGAACTATCAGGGCTTCAGCACCGAGTGCCATGCGCTGCAACGCTTCCGGTGCCGGCTTATCCAGCCGGGCAAGACACAATCCGTTGTCGTCGTATACCACGCCATGACCAGACGAGCCGATGAACGCCAGCGGCTGCCCCGTGACGCCGCCGACCCGAAGCACAGGTTCGACGGCGAGATCGCCCGTCTCGCCGACCGTGACGTCCAAGCACATCAGCGCATTCGCGGACACCGGTACATCCTGTTGAGTCCCACCCTGGATCAGCCGCACCCCGGCTTGGCGTGCCTCGTCCAGCAGCGGCCACAGCTGCGGTGATCCGAAGTGCGACAGCGAGATTGACTTCGCGTCGCTGTGGACATAGCTTCTGTACGAATAGCTGTAATAGCCAGCGGAATGCGAGATCGACGATCGATAGGTCGCATAGAGCTGTCGCAACACCCCTACCTGAGTGTCGGAATAGCCGAAGCCGCCTAGCACGTGCAGCCTTGCCCAGCTCAGATCCCCGGCCACCCAGCGGCCGCGCTTTCCCTGGCGAACGAGTCGTGCGTCCAGGGTCCGCCACGACCCGTTCGCCGTCAGGGTCAGCTCGATCGCCAGCGGCGTCCCGGTGTTGGCGTCTGTCGAAACCGCGGGCAGCAGTGCATCCAGTGAGTGTTGCCACGCCGCCTGGTTCGTACGGTGGGCACCTGGCATTGCAGCCTCCGCTACGGCGATGGCGAGTGCTGCGACGTGCTTACAGGACCGGTGTACGGGGCAACTGCAGAACCCGTATTGGACGCCCCAGATATCGGCGTCTCGCGGCCGAAGCTGCATCAAGGTTGCGTAGGTGCGGCCCTGGCTACCTCGCACACTTCCGGCAAGGTTCTGCAGCTCTGGGTCCCACGCGCAATTCAGCACCCGACCCTCATTTGCATAGGCCTGCCCGCGGGCGTAGGCAGGCTCGCCAACCAGCTTGAGCGCGCTGGCAAGGTCGATCGAGGGATACTTCCGTGACTGCATGCCCGCACGGTAACGACACGGTCTGACAAGTAGGTCGAGGCATGCCGCGTGACAGCCGGAAATGGTGCAGATGAGGTTGAAGAGGTTTTGGCCTGCGATGTGGCGATGTTATTCGTTTCCGAACACAACCCCCCGGGTTCAGGATCCCAGCCGGGTCGAAGCTCTCTTTGATACGCCGCAACAGCGCGACCTTGGCCGGATCTTCGAGCTTCACAAAGTAGGGCGTCTTGGCGCGGCCCAGCCCGTGCTCACCGGAGATCGCACCACCCAATTGCATTGCCAGCGCGAAGATGTCGGTCATCAGCTGCTTTCGCTTCGCACCGTCCTGGCACAGTATCGCCAGATGCACATTGCCGTCCCCGGCATGCCCGCACCCGGCCACCGCGGCACCGGTGGCGGCCGCGAGATCGCGTGCAACAGAGAGGAACTCGGGCATGGCACCGCGCGGCACAACGGTGTCGACGATGTCGTCGGCACCGATCGTCTTGGCCGTCCAGAACGCCCTTTCACGCGCCTCGATCAACCGGCGCGCCGCACCGCCGTCGAGCACATAGGCGTCGACCGCGCCCAAATCGGCAAGCAGTTCACCCGTCCGCTGCACATCCTCGTCCAACCGATCCGGCGTCCGGTTCTCCAGTGCCACAACCAGATACGCCTGACAACTGTCGCGGATCTGGTCGGGTATGCCCAGCTCGAGGTTCTGAGTATGGATGATCGCGGCCATCGTCATGTTGTCGATGTATTCGAGAATGTAGGGCGCCAATCCACCAGCCAACACGGCAGGCACCGCCGTCATCACCTGGGCGAGATCGGCGAAAGGAGCGAGCACGGTGGCGCTGTGGTCGAGCTTCGGATGCAGTTTGACGATCACCTCGGTTGCCAGCGCCAGCGTGCCCTCGGAGCCGACAATGAGCTGGGTCAAGTCGTAGCCGGTGGACACCTTGGCGATCTTGCCGCCGGTGCGGATGATCTCACCCGTCGGCAACACTGCCTGCAGCCCGAGGATGTTGTGCCGGGCGACCCCGTACTTGACCGCCCGCATCCCGCCGGCGTTGGTGCCGACGTTGCCGCCGACGCTCGACGACAACTCACCCGGGTACACCATGTAGCGCAGACCGGTTCCCTCGGTGGCGGCGTCCAGGTCGGTCAGCGTGACCCCGGGCTGGACGACGGCGACCTGGTTGGTGGTGTCGATCTCCAGGACCTTGTTCATCCGCTCGAACGAGATCACCAAGCCGTCGGGGTGCGGGCGTGCGGCGCCGGACAGACCGGACCCGGACCCGCGGGCCGTCACCGGGACCTTGTGCTCGGCCGCGATTTTCAGTAGTTCGGCGACTTCGTCGGCGGTGGCCGGCTTCGCGACATACAAAGGCTTGATCGGCGGTAGCGACAATTCCTCGTCGTGCGAGTAGTCCTCGGGAATCGCGTCGCCGGTCAGCAAGTTGTGGTCGCCGACGATCTGCGCCAAACGCATCGCAATGTCACCCACAGCAGGTCAATCTATCGTCCAATCGGCCCATCTGGTTGAGGACTTCCGGCCCTGACCCCACCGGCCTTCGCGGCGAATAGTGAGCCGCATGGAGCGATTGTCAGCCTTGGATGCAGCTTTCCTCGAAGTCGAAGACTCCGATCCACACGTCAGTCTGGCGATCGGCGGTGTGTCGATCATGGAAGGACCCGCACCGAGCTTCGACGAATTCGTCGCCGCCTTTTCCGAGCGGGCGCAGAGCATTCCGCGTTGCTCCCAAGTGCTGCATACACATTCACTCGACCTCGGTTCGCCCGAGTGGGTGGACGATCCGCATTTCGACATCTCCCGGCACCTGCATCACGTGGCGTTGCCGCAGCCCGGCGGCGACGAGGAACTGTTCGAGGTGATCGCCAGTGTGATGGG
The DNA here is from genome assembly GCF_059812185.1 of Mycobacterium sp. NGS67. Classification (NCBI taxonomy): domain Bacteria; kingdom Bacillati; phylum Actinomycetota; class Actinomycetes; order Mycobacteriales; family Mycobacteriaceae; genus Mycobacterium; species Mycobacterium sp. NGS67. The sequence goes on along the minus strand of NZ_JCALCF010000037.1, from coordinate 8,068 downwards.
GCACCGGCTGGACCGCGACCGTCCGCTGTGGGACTGCTTCGTCATCGAGGGTCTGCGCGAAGACCGGTGGGCCGTGCTGACCAAGCTGCACCATTGCATCGCCGACGGCATCGCCACCACTCGCATGCTGGCCAAATTCGGCGACGACGGCGACATGGCGTCGTTCGCCACCGATATCCGCGCCGCCAAGGAACCCGAACAGCGTGGGCTCTGGCGGCCCAGCCTCAACCCGCTGAACTGGGCCCGCGGCGCATTCGGCGCGGTTGCTAGTGCCGAACATATGGCGGTGGGTGCTCTCGAGCTGACTGCCAACCTGTTCAACTCCGCGCCGCGGACGTCGTTGAGCGGACCCGTCACGGCGATGCGGCGGTTCAATGCCGCGCGGGCGCGACTGTCCGATCTGCACGAGGTGGCTCAAGCGTTCGACGTGACGCTCAACGACGTGGCGCTGGCGGCCATCACGCACGGCTACCGGCGGGTGCTGCTCGACCGCGGCGAACATCCCGCACGCAACTCGCTGCGCACGCTGGTGCCGGTCTCGGTGCGCGGCATGAATCACTTCGACATGACCGACAACCAGGTGTCGGCGATGCTGCCGCTGCTGCCGGTGGACGAGGACGACCCGGTGACACAGCTGGAGCTGGTGCACGACCGATTGACAGCGGCCAAGGGCAGCGGACAGCGCGAGGGCGGCAACGCCCTGTTCTCGGCCGCCCGGAATGTGCCGTTTGCGTTGTCGGCGTGGATGGTTCGGTTGCTGAGTCGGCTGCCGCAACGTTCCGTGGTCGCGTTGGCGACCAACGTCCCCGGTCCGCGGGCCGAGCAGAAGCTGCTCGGACGTCGGGTGCTGGAGATGTTGCCGATCCCGCCGATCGCGCTGCAATTGCGCACCGGCGTCGCGATGGTCAGCTACGCCGACAACTTCGTCTTCGGCATCACCGGTGACTACGACACCGCGCCCGACGTGTCGGCGCTGGCGGCCGGGATCGAGGAGGGTGTGGCCCGGCTGGTCGCGGCGAGCCGGCGGCTGCGGGTCAAGCGCGGGGCTGCGGTGTGAAGGTGACCGGTAGTCTGGCCAGCCCGGTCATGTTCGGGTTGCCGAGGTAGTACTGGACGTCGTCTTCGGCTACGCGCCGGTTGACCTGCGGGTCGTGGCACGCTTACATCACCCTGGCAGTCGATGCCGTCTGTGGAGTCGGGTTCGTATTTGTGGGCGAAGGTGTCGCCGGCTCGTGCCGCCTGGCTGACGGCCTGATAGCTGGACAGGAACCGAACGCCGCCGTAGTTGCGGTTGCAGGCGACCGGGCATTTGTGTCTTCGCTCGGCGCTGATGTTGAGTTCGTTGAGGTTGAAATCGTCTGAGTGGTGGTCGAAGTCGACCGTGGCGTCAGGGCGCGGTGCCATCGAAAGCCTCATCGGTCTTCAGGTCGCATGCCGGCTATTAGGCTATCTTTGCGTTATTGCGCTTGGGTGCCCGGCTTGAAGGTGGTGGACGTCATCGAGGACTGGGCGGCGGGAGCGACCATCGGCGGCATTACCATTCCGGAGCTGCCCGATCTCGCCCGCATGCGCCGGGAGAGGTATGCCCGGTTGCAGTCCGAGCTGGCGGCCCAGAAGTTGGACGGTCTGGTGCTGTTGACGTCCAGTGCGGTGGCGTATGCGACGGGTGCCGCGACGCCGGCGATGGACGGCGACCGGGCGGCGCTGTTCCGCGCGGTGGCCATCGTGGTCAAGGGTGAGCCGATGCCGCATCTGTACTCGATGTTCGGCGACGGAGTGCCCCTCGGCGTGCATCTGCATCCACCGCTGTTTCCCGACCTGGAAGACGGGATCTCGGAATTCAGTGCGGCGTTGTCGGACCATTTCTCGGCCGGCGCCCGGGTGGGGATCGACCACTTCTCGCACGCGATGATCCGTGGCTTGCAAGGTGTTTCGTGGGCAGACTCATCGGGAATCATGGGCAAGGTCAAGGTGATCAAGACGGTGGACGAGGTCGCCTGTATCCGCCAGGCGCAACGGCTCAACGAACTGGCGATGGAAGATGCGTTGCGGGCGTTGCGCGTCGGCGTGCGACAGACCGACCTGAGCGCGGTATTCCTGCGGCGAATCTTCGAGCTGGGTGGGTCGGCGGGCGGGACCGACCCGATCTGGCAGGTGATGGCCCCGTCGCTGGACTCAGGTCCTTGGACCTCCCACGGTGATCTGGCGTACCCGACCGTGACCACCGACCGGTTCCTTCGGTACGGCGACGTGATCTGGGCGCACACCGCGATCACATGGGAGGGATACGCGTCGAACTACGGTCGGACCTGGGTGGTGGGACGGGAACCGAATGCCGCTCAGCGCGGGCAGTTTCGTCGGTGGCGGTCGGTGATCGATGCTTGCCTGGATGTATTGGCGCCGGGGGTGTCTGCTCTGGAGCTTTGTCGGGCGGCTGTGGCGGCCAACGGCGGAGCGCGGCCGTGGATCTCGCACTTTTATCTGGCGCACGGGGTGGGTGTCGATAGTGCCGAAATGCCCTTGATCGGAACCGATCTCGGGGACGAGTTCGATGCGCAACTGAGTCTGCAGCCAGGCATGGTGCTGGTGCTGGAGCCGGTGATCTGGGAAGACGGTGCCAGCGGATATCGGGCGGAAGATATTGTGGCCGTGACGGATCGGGGCTGGGTGAAGCTTTCCGGTCCCGACTATGCTCCCTTCGGAAGTGTTCCATGAGTCCGGTGCCGCGTGACCCCGGGGTGCGTCTGGGGGTTTCCAGCCTCGAAGATGGCGCGCGGATCGACTTCGGCTGGCTACGTGGTGAGCGGCGGTTGAAGATTCTGGCGGGCATGGAGACTCATGATCTGGACGCGCTGATTCTGGGTCGTTCGGGCAACGTGCACTACGTGTCAGGGGCCCGGTGGCTAGGGCGGGCCGGGGTGCTGCCGTTCGCGCCGCTGGCTGTTGTGGTCAGGTCTTCTGGGCACGTGCATCTGCTGCGTTCGTGGGATGAGGGGGTGCCGCCGGAGATCGCTCGTGAGGATCTGTATCCGTTGAGCTGGAATCCGATGAAGGTGATGGAGTCGCTGATGTCGATTCCGGGGCTTCGGGAGGCGCGGCGGATCGGCACCGACGGGATGACGGCATCGTTCGTGTTGCTCGCCGGGATGGCCGGCATGTCGGATTTCCTGGACGCCGGCCCGGTGCTGGAGGCCGCTCGCAGCGTCAAGACAGCGGAAGAAATCACGTGTCTGGAAGTGGCGGCGGCTATTTCGGAATCCGCTCTGGGGGCAATGGAGGCCGCCTTGCAGCCCGGTGTTTCTGAGCGGGAGCTGCTCGGGGTCTACTACTCTGCGGTGGCGTCGCTCGGTGCTCCGGTTGCGCCTACTGAAAGTGTCTGTTTCGCAACGGCTTTGCGTGGTTCGGTCCCTTTTCGCTTCCTGGCTTCGGATCGTCCGGTGCGGGAAGGGGAGTTGGTGGTGCTGGCGCCTTCGGCCCGGTATGCGGGATACGAGGCGGGGCTGGCGTGTACGCGGATGGTCGGCGGGTCGCGGTCGGTTCGTGCTGCCGCGCTGTCTTCCTCTTGCGGATCGGGATTGGATGCGTTGGTGGCGGCGTGCCGCCCGGGTGCTACCGGTGCCTCGCTATATCGGGCTTGGGAACGGCTCGGGTTCGGAACCCCTGGTGTGTTGCTGGCACACGGGCTGGGGCTGGGAGCCGAGCCGCCGGTGATCGGGCTGGGGCGCGGACGGGATTCGGTCTTGGAGGAGGGGATGGTGTTGAGCGTGCAGTCCTGGGTGACGCAGCCTGGGGTGGGGGGCTGTCTGGAACGGGCGACCGTACTGATTTCGGCTGGCGGCCCTCAGGTTCTGTCGCGGTACGGGAGGTTGTAATGGGTTCGCAGCCAGTCGTTTTCAACCACGTCGGTCTCGTTGTTCGGGACCGTGCTGCGTCCCGGCGCTTCTACGAGGAGGTACTCGGGTTTCAATTCTGGTGGGAGATCGAACCGCCGGACGATCGGACATCTCAGCTCATCGGGTTGCCCGAACCGTTAGGGACGCACGCGACGTATCTCGTGCTCGGTTCGTTCGTGTTGGAGTTGATCGATTATTCGGCGCGTGAGGTGCACGCCGGGTCGGAGCGGACGATGGATCAGGTTGGGCTGTCTCATCTTTCGTTCTCGGTGTCGGATCTGCCTGCGGTGTTGGGTCGGGTTGCTTCGTTTGGAGGAACCGTTGTGGAGGGGTCCGTCGGGGAGGGAATGGCGATGGTGCAGGATCCGGATGGGCAGTTGTTGGAGGTGCTGGGGGATGGGTGGTTGGGGGTGCTGCCGGCGCGGCCATAGCGCACGAGTTGAAATCACTGAGGTCTTAGCAAGCTTATGTCAGCCGAGCGGAGATGGAGCCGACAGATATTTGCGCGTTCGCGGCAAATGCGCGGAATCAGCGACCGAGATGTGCGTCGGTCGGCGACAGGGCACGCTTATGACTGGGCCCTGCGGGCAGATAATTATGCGCGGAGATGAAGAGTGACTGACCTCAGCGCCGAGGCGTGCAGGAAGGCGCTTCACTTTCTGCGCCTGCGGGTGCAGCTATCAACGGTGCTTAGGCTATGCGCTCGATAGAGACTGATTCATCCTGGGTAACCTACGGCTGATGCAGGCAGAGACAAGGACACTGACCCAGTTGTTTCAGCTGGACGTACGGTATGTCATCCCGCTCTATCAGCGGCCCTACGTATGGACCGAAGAACGGCAGTGGTCGCCGCTGTGGGACGACATCGCTACCGTGGCAAACCACGTCTTGCTTGAGGGCGCAAGCGCGAAGTCACCTGTTCATTTTCTAGGTGCGATTGTCATTCAGCAAGAGGAGAATCCTCCAGGTTCCCCACAGCGGTTTCTGGTAATCGACGGGCAGCAGCGCCTGACAACCCTGCAGCTGCTGTTGGCTGCAGCAGCCCGAACCGCAGAGTTGAGCGGGTGCCCCGACGAAGGAAAGTTGATGCGGCGGCTAACCGTGAACGATCCTCTTCTGGCAAAGGATGAGGAACGTTTCAAGGTTTGGCCCACAAATGCGAACCGCGCTGCATTCGCGACAGTGATGGAATCGGACGGGGCGCCGGATGGACTAGGGAGAAGCTCGGGCAACGAAGTTAAAGAGGCCTACGAATTTTTCTGTCAACAGATTCAAGCGTGGGTGTCCGAGGACATCGATGAGGAATCGGACTTGTCTCCGAGTAAACACTTCGCGGCGCTACGCGTTAGCCTCAGCGACTTGTTGAAGCTGGTGTCAATTCGGTTGGAAGATGGTGACAGTCCGCAGGTCATCTTTGAGACACTCAACGGTCGTGGCACGCCACTTATCGCGTTAGATCTGCTGAAGAACGCAGTTTTTCTTGAGGCAGCTCGTGAACAGGTTGACACCGACGGACTCTATAACGCTCATTGGGCACCGGAACTCGATCGTGATTATTGGCGCGAAGATCGGCGAGCTGGACGTCTTTTCACGAAGAATGGCGACATGTTCCTGCAGTATTGGCTCGTAGCCGAACTGGCTGAACCCGTGCCATCGACTGAACTCTTCGACATGTTCCGCAAGCGTATTCTCCAGCCTGCGACGTGCCCGCCGATGGCCGACCTCATTCCCACACTCGCCCGCGACGCGGCCACCCTACGACAGTTCCAATCGGCTGAGGCGGGCAGTCCCGAACGTCGGTTCGTCGAGCTGCTTGAACTGCTCGACACCACGACCTTGATGCCAATTGCGCTGCTGCTATTGCGCTCTGACCAGTTATCTGCCGAGCGGCGCGCGCATGCCTACGCGATACTCGAGAGTTTCCTTGTACGAAGAATGCTCTGCGGCTGGACTACTAAGAATTACAACCGGCTAGCGGCCGCTTTGGTCGGCGAGATTAAGAAGGACATAACCCATGCGGACACTGTCCTCCAGAGCCGGCTGGCCTCGGAGACCGCCCCAGCAAACCGATGGCCGCGCGATGACGACCTTCACGCGGCCCTGCGCAACAAGGACGTGTATGGTCAGCGTCGCCAAGACCGATTGGTAATGGTGCTCTGGCGAATCGAAGAGCATCTACGCAACGTCGACAATAAGGCCGAACAAGGGCTTGCGGCCCCAAGCAAGCTCACGCTTGAGCATCTCATTCCGCAGGCGTGGGAATCGTACTGGGCGCTCGACGCCTCCCAGGATGACCCAACCGCGTGGCGAATTGCACATCTTCACAAGCTTGGCAACCTGACCCTGACCGCAGGTCCTCTCAACTCGAGCCTCTCGAACCTGCCCTGGCATGCGCCCGAAAAGCCAAAAGACAAGCGGCGCAGCCTGGTACAGCACAGCTTGCTCAAACTCAACACCAGTGTTGTCCACGACTATCCGGAGCACTTCGACGAACACGCGATCGATGAACGCGGTAAACTACTGGTCGATCTGATCACGCAACTTTGGCCTGCGCCGCCGTCTATCGTGACGGCTAATAGACCCGCATCGGATCCCCCTACCGCAGCTACGGGCGAGTCTGCTAGCCAGAACTTATCTTCGCAACCAACGGTTGCGATCAGCCGCGATGTCATTACCGCAGATCCAATGGATGTGAAGTCCCAGCTGTACTGGGACTTCTGGAAGCAGTTTCGTGACCGAGTGGCCACCGAGCACCCCGAGTGGACAGGACGAGCGGGACCCTCAAGAACTGCCAGCAATTCCTGCCTACCCGCCGGCACGACAGGGGCCATCCTTTGTTCGGTCTTTAAGCGCGACGGCTTGCGTCTTGAGCTTGCCTTCACACGTCCCGACCCCGCGGTCAACCTCGCTCGCCTCAATGCCTTGCGGGGAAATAAGGACCAGTTCGAGCAGGAACTGGGCGAGAGTGCCAAGTGGGACGAGATGCCGGGCAAGAAGGACACCCGGGTGTATGTAGTGTCGCACTTCCGAAGCATCGATGACCGCGATCAATGGCCAGCGATGATGGGTTGGCTAATCGACCGACATATGCGGTTCAAACGAGCAATTCGAGCGGTCGGAGGTTTAGAGGCGCTGGGCGAGGTCTAGCGTCGTTATGTTATGTAACTAAATGGCCCGGCACGGTGACGCTACAAGCCGTATTTTCTTAATGCCACGCCTACATACGCTGCATAGTTCCAGGCAGTTTGCATTAGGCAGCCGTGAGACCGAGCCATTAGAATGGCATGCACGCCGGCATACTAATGCAACCGCCGCGATAGGACGGCGGCAAAGGGTTGAGTTCTTCTGGTAGTTGTCGGGGCTGAGTGCCAATTCGAAGCGCATCGTCTGGCGGACTCCGAAACCCGAGAATCGCAGTGACGCTGAATATTGAGCAAAAATAGATTCTCCTGCATGAGGTTCCGGCGTCAAGTCCGGTGGCAGGCAACGAAGCCTTTGGCTAATAGACGTCCCAAGTACTAGGTCGCCTCATCTGCACAGCCCGCGAGCCGACCCTCCTTGCCCGCGCAACTAGTTGAAGCAAGACCTAGAGCAGTGCTGGATCATCGACCTGCACCCGCGATGTCGTGGCAGTCCGCTAACGTCCGATTCGTGTACCCGGGGATCTACGAATCGTTGCTCACGGTTCAGCTCGAAGACGAGCTAAATCGGCGGGAAGATCTTGTTGCCAAGTACGGCTTTGTCGACGATGCGGAGCAGGCGCTGACCATCGCGCGTCACCTTGTGCCGATCGTCGCGCGCGCCATGCAAAGAGCGCGCACTGCTGAGGACCGCGTCGAAATTGTTCGACGAATCTTGGAGGTCCTGCCCGACGCAGAAGTTGAGGAGGAGGCGCTGCGTCAGGTCGAGCCCGGCAAGATTATGCGGCTCGACGAGGTAGCGGAGTCGAGTGCTCTGGGTAGTACTCGTTTGCCGCGGCCAGCTACTCCGTTTTCGGACGCTGCACTCATGACGAATGCACGTAACGAACCGACCTTGGCCGCGGAACTTCGTGCCGAACTCGCAAGCGCCGACCAGGTCGATCTGCTTTGCGCTTTCATCAAATGGCAAGGTCTCCGTTTACTTGAGGACCAACTGAACGAACTGCGCCAACGCGATATCCCGTTGCGTGTGAT